>NZ_JADCBK010000017.1 GCF_020253525.1 Aquidulcibacter sp. | reverse complement strand
GAATGCACGGATTAAGTTTACGGCACCCAGCGATGGCACCTATATTATTCGGGCGACGGCCAATGAAGCCGCCCAAGACGGGGCCTATACGATTGGTGTGAGTGAGATGCCGGCCTCAATCGTGCCGCCCTTCCCTGCCCGGGCAAAATTTGGCGAGACTATTCGGGGCAATCTTGGACCCACCGACCCCTTGCGGAATGACAGCCAGTATTTTGACCGGTATGTCTTTAACGGCCAAGTTGGCGAGACTTACGAGATCACCGCCAATTCGGAGAGCTTCGATGTCCTGGTTGGCGCGCGCCAGATTGATCGAGTCGATGATGATTACACATCAGATGACGACGGTGGCGGCGGTACCAATGCCAAATTGGTCTACACAGTCACCACAAGCGGACCACAGATCATTCGCGTCACCACGGTGGAAGAGGCTGCAGGCGGCGACTATAGTCTGTTGATCATCAAGAAATAGCCGACAAGGCTTAGGACTTCAGGCCAGTTTCAAGGGCGAGCGCATGTAGCTCGCCCCCCATCTTGCCTTTCAGCGCAGCATAGACGGCTTGATGCTGCTTCACGCGGTTCATCCCGATAAAGCCATTGCTCTTCACGATCGCCTTATAGTGATCGCCGTCGCCCGCTAGGTCGATGATCTCGATGTCTGCGTCGGGAAAAGCATCCAAAATCATCGACTTAATGTCAGAAGCGGCCATGGGCATGTCTGTCTCCGGGGTAAAGGGTTTGGCACCTAGGCCATAAAGGCAGGCATCCAGGCTTCGTGGGCCTGTTTCAGATCGGTGATATCAATTGCCATCACATGTTGGACGGCCAATTCGCAGCCACCGGCAGAACCTAAGGCCGCGCAAGGAATGGACTTATCCTCAAGGGCGGCAAAGACGCTGTCGGCGTGCGTTGGGTCGACGATCAGCAAATAGCGCGCTTGATCTTCGCTTAATAAGGCTGCTTCGGTGCTCAAGCCCTCTGGCAGGGTAAGGGCGAGGCCGGTGCCCGACGCCATTGCAATTTCTGCAGCCGCGACCAAGAGCCCGCCATCAGACAAATCATGACAAGCGCGGATATGGCCTGCCTGGATCAAGGTTCGCACCACATCCCCGGTCACGCGCTCTTGAGCTAAATCGACCTTGGGTGGCGCGCCATCCTCCCGACCCCACACTTCGCGTAGAGCTAAGGTCGCGCCCAGATTATCGGTCGTCTCGCCGACTAAAATGACCATATCACCCATGTGCACGTCACCAAAACCAACGCGTTTGGTATAGTCGGTCAGCAATCCAACGCCGCCAATAGCAGGGGTTGGTGGGATCGCTTGGCCCGAGGTCTCATTATACAAGCTGACATTGCCCGATACGACGGGGAAGTCGAGGACCCGGCAGGCTTCGGCCATACCGTCTGTGGCGCGCACAAATTGGCCCATTATCTCGGGGCGTTGCGGATTGCCGAAGTTGAGATTGTCGGTGATTGCAATGGGGCTGGCCCCGGTCGCAGTCAGGTTCCGCCATGCTTCAGCGACGACTTGTTTGCCGCCCTCAAATGGGTCTGCCAAGACATAACGCGGGGTACAGTCACAGCTGATTGCTAGCGCCTTTTTGGTATTGTGGATGCGCACGACGGCGGCATCAGATGGCGTGGCGCTTTCTTCCAAGCTATCGGCCATCACGTGACGGTCATATTGTTCCCACAGCCAGCGCTTGGAAGCCCCATCGGGGCACGACAAGAGTTTCAACGTTGCGTCACGCCAGTCTTTAATGGCGGTGACGTCTGCGCTGGTTACAGCGGGGTGCAGCGTGGGCTGAACCCAGGGCCGGTCATAATTTGGGGCGTCTTCACTTAGGGGGGCGACGGGGATGTCGCAGACAATAGCCCCATTCCAATGCAGCACCATCCGACCGGTGTCGGTCGTTTTGCCGATGACAGCAAAATCGATATCCCATTTCTTCATGATGGCCTCGGCCTCAGCCTCCCGACCCGGCTTCAAAATGGCCAGCATGCGTTCCTGGCTTTCTGACAGCATCATTTCATAGGGAGTCATGCCGGTTTCGCGCACGGGGACGGCATTCATATCCAGCTCAATACCAAGATACTCCTTGCCCGCCATTTCCACCGACGAGGATGTCAGGCCCGCAGCGCCCATGTCTTGGATGGCTTCAATGCTGTCGGTGGCCATCAGTTCAAGACAAGCCTCAATCAACAGTTTTTCGACAAATGGGTCGCCAACCTGAACGGTGGGGCGCTTTTCTTCGCTCGCCTCGTCAAATTCGGCGCTGGCCATGGTGGCACCATGGATGCCGTCACGGCCTGTTTTAGAGCCAAAATAGACGATGGGGCTGCCTATCTTTGCCCCGCGAGCATAAAAGATCTTGTCGGCATCGGCGAGGCCAACGCACATGGCATTGACGAGAATATTGCCATTATAGCCGGGGTGGAAATTCGTCTCCCCGCAAACAGTTGGTACACCGACGCAATTGCCATAGCCGCCGATCCCGGCGACGACGCCCGATACCAAGCGACGTGTTAGTGGATGGTCTGGGCTGCCAAAGCGCAGCGCATTAGCCAAGGCGATGGGGCGTGCCCCCATGGTGAAGACATCGCGCATAATGCCGCCCACCCCGGTTGCCGCACCTTGATAGGGCTCGATAAAGCTTGGGTGATTGTGGCTTTCCATTTTGAAGACAGCAGCTTGGCCGTCATCAATATCAATCACGCCAGCATTTTCACCGGGACCTTGAATGACACGTGGCCCTTTCGTCGGGAATTTAGCCAAATGACGGCGCGAGCTTTTGTAGCTGCAGTGTTCTGACCACATCACCGAAAAGATGCCCAATTCCGTCAGATTGGGTTCACGGCCCAAACGGTCCAAGATAATGGCATATTCTGCCTCCGAGAGGCCGTGTTCGGCAACCAGGGCGGGGGTCATGGGCGGTTCGGCGGGCGATGCAGTGGTCATAGAAGGTGTTTAGCGTGCGTTGACTTTGGTTTGAAGGGCAAACGCCTTCTTTCCCTGCAGTGCGGCCAAGTTGGGTGCGCCATCTCCCTTGGCGAAGCGGGCAAATAGGCCCTACATCGACCTATGGTGCCTCCAATTGAACGTGATCCGGTGACAATTGCTTCTAAGCCGATTTATGGGCCGCGTTTTGGCGTTGGCATGCTGGCTTTGGTTGCCTTGTTTTCCTTCGGACTAGGGGTGGCTTCCGGTGGGATTATTCTGCCATTTTTGAGGTCAGCTGCGCCGGTAGGAATTGGCGCGACGGTTGCCGCACCTACCAAGTCGCAAACGGATCAAGGGCTTCTTTCAGTCTTGCCGCAGTCCATCCTAGCGGAATTGGATGCGGTTCAAGGGCCGATGCCCACAAATCTATCGGTGGAGCAATATCTCAACGACATTGAGGTGCGTGCCTCGCAAGCAGGCTTTACCGCCTCTAGATCCTTTCAGACTATCCAGTCTGGTGCTGAAATAGGGTATGTTTTCAAGCCCGGACCCACGGTCAAAGTGGGGTCTAATGGCATGCCTGAGACTCTTGTTCTTCGCTTTCAAACCGGGCCTCAAATGGGGACGCTCATCCTAACCGAAATGCGCCGCGACGGGGCAGTGCAGTCTGCCGGAAAGCGCTTTGCCGATTTGGTGAAGGCGGGAGCCAGTTTGCCTAGTCTGCCGGAGACCCAACTTTTGACGGCGCGTGGTCTCATTGAGGTCAAGACCGAGGATGGCGGCTCAGCGGCCTATCTCGATGGGGTTTTGATTTATCCCCGACCCTTACAAGCCAAAGGTCAGGGAGACGCTTTACTGCCTGAAACGGCAGCGTTGGAAAGCCAAAAGCAAGTGCCCACGGCGGGGTGGCCACAAAAGCTGTCGATCCAAGCGGTTTGGCCTAATTCCGGCCTTCTGCCGGAGGTAGCCGTTCTGGTCGCGGGCGATACAGCACCTAAGCCCTGCTCGACCCGCGTAATTGTGCTGGATTTACGTCGCGCCACAAAGATCACCTTGGCCGAACGGCTTCAGGCAAGCGCACTTCGACCAGAGGTCCGGGCGCGTGGCGTCGCATTAGCTGGTTTTTGTCCGCCAGCACTCGGCCGCGAGGCCGCGGATGACGCATCTGGACCCTCGCCTGTTCAAAGGGTCGCCTTCTATGACGTCAGAACAGGCCTCGTACGATGGGAAACGGCCTCCTCACCTGTACCAAGTATTAAAGCTGAAACATTGGCTTGGCGGGAGCCAAGTGCCACACGCATCGCATCCCCACTTGGCCAGAAAGGAGCTCTCGCTTCTGTCGCATGCCGTGCCGGTGGTGGCTACACAATCGCCGTTTCGGGCCTACCGGGCCCTACACAAGGTACGACCAGTTCCGTTCAACTCAAGAGTGGCGGAAAAACAGTCGCACGTTCGATGACTTGGAAACCAAGCGCCAATGGTTATGAAGTGGACGGGCGGGCAGAAAACATCGACGGCGATCCATTCCTTGCCCGGCTTGGTGCCGGTCAGCCCTTAGAGTTTGCAGCGAATGGCGTGGTGATCACGATTGCCGCACCCCAGCCTGCCCAGCTCGAAGGCCTGATTGGGCGCTGCCAGAAACCAAAGGCGGAATAGTGTTAGGCCCTATTGCGCCGTCCAGCCTCCATCCATGGTTAGGATCGCACCATTGATTTGCGCTGCCGAGTCGCTTGCCAGATACAGGGCGAAAGAAGCGACTTGCTCGACGGTCACAAATTGTTTGGTTGGTTGGGCTGCCAGCAACACATTTTGGATGACTTCTTCCTCCGTAATCCCGCGTGATCTTGCTTGATCCGGAATTTGCGCCTTCACAAGGCCGGTCAAGACATATCCGGGACAAATCGCGTTACAGGTGACGCCCTCCTTGGCGTGCTCAAGTGCGACCGTCTTGGTCAGACCCACAATACCATGCTTTGCCGCCACATAGGCTGACTTAAACGGGCTTGCAACGAGGCCGTGAGCAGAGGCTATATTGATGATCCGACCCCATTTTTGCGCTGCCATGCCGGGAATGGCGTGGCGGATGGTGTGGAATGCGGAACTAAGATTGATGCCGATGATTTGGTCCCATTTTTCAGCTGGGAATTCCTCAATCGGCGCGACGAATTGAATGCCCGCATTATTGACCAAGACGTCGAGACGGCCAAAGTGCGTGCGGGTTTTGGTGACCATGTCTTCGATCTCAGCCGGTACCAACATATTGGCCGGATGATACAGCACGTCTACCTTGTGATCGGCTGCTATTCTTGTCCGAGTTGCTTCAATCTGGTCGGCATCGCCTAAGCCATTAATCATGATGCCATAGCCTGCTGCGGCGAAGGCTTCGGCAATGGCCAAGCCAATCCCGCTTGTGGAGCCGGTAATGAGGGCAACTTTGGCGGCAGTGGTCATATTGGCTCCAATTCAGACTTCCATTTGAAGCTTGATGCATTAAAGCCAAAACGTCGGCACTGGAAGTTAGGTTCCACTGTACCAGAGAGGAAAGTTAAGTATGGACCCTTCGTTGCAAGCCTTTGTTACCGGGCTGCCTGCTTTTCTGTTTCAAGGCGGCGTTGCGATCCTGATTTGGGCCTTTGGTGTTTGGCTATACATGGCCATTACGCCCCATCGCGAGATAGAGCTTGTCCGTGCCGGCAATAGTGCGGCTGGACTGTCTTTAGGAGGTGCAGCGATTGGGATTGCCATACCGATTGCGGCGACTTTGGCGACATCTCATGCCTTGTTGGATGTCATTGTCTGGGGCTTAACGGCGCTTGTCTTGCAATTGGTGATGTTTCGCTTGGTCGATTTGGTTGTCCGGGGCCTCGCAAAGCGCATCGAAAATGGTGAGATGGCGTCAGCGGCTGTGCTGGTTGGCGTGAAGATCGGTGCCGCTTTGCTGACGGCTTCTGCCTTGAATGGCTGATATGAGATGCTGAGACGGTTTGGCGACGGTATCTTGGTCCTTCTGGTCCTGATCGTGGCAGCGGCTTGGTTGCTGGGCCGCGTGAATGATCGAGGCAGTTCTGTGCGGCCGTCCGAGCCTTCAGAGACATTCGTTCTACCAGAGCCCGGCGCGGCAACCGAAGAGTCGACGGGACCACTTTTGCCTGCGCCTAGCCCCTATGATGACCAGTCCATGGTGGAGGCACAACGCGCTGGCCCGTGGTCGAGCGGAACTGGGTTTGCCATTGGCGATAATGGCATTTGGTTGACGGCCCGCCATGTTGCTTTGGGGTGCGAACGTCTGGGTGTGGTCAATGGGCAGGATCAGGAGTTGGTGGCCGCCTCCCTCGCCTATGTGTCTAGGCGAGCCGATGTAGCGATTCTAAAGACCCAAGGCGGGCCAGAGCCTTTGGCGATGGACTTAAATGAAGACGATCTGCAAATCGGGGCAACGGGTTACCATATTGGTTTCCCGCAGGGCCAGCCGGGCGAAGTGGTCAGCCGCCTAATCGGACGAGAACTCATGATCACCGAGGGGGCGTGGCGTGGGCGCGAAAACACGTTGGCTTGGGCAGAGGTTGCGAGAACTAAGGGGCTGCGTGGCACCTTGGGTGGGCTTTCGGGCGGTCCGGCCTTTGATTCAAACGGCAATGTCATTGGTATCACGATCGCCGAGAGCTTGCGTCGCGGCCGTGTGATCACCACCAGTTCTGATAGTATCATTCAGGCGCTCAATGAAGCGCGTGTGAGGCCCGAGGGTGAGGCGATCGCACCGCTTCGGCCCAATGAAATCAGCCGCGCCGCCAATCAGGTACGGCGCGATCTCAAAGTGGTTCAGATTGTCTGCTTGCCGCGGGAATAGGGCTTAAAGGCTCTCGCCGATCCAAGCGGAAATACGGCTTTTGGCCATGGCCCCCACTTTGGTCGAAACCACTTGGCCATCCTTAAATAGCATCATGGTTGGAATGCCGCGCACGCCGTAGCGCGAGCCTGTGCTTGGATTGTCATCAATGTTGAGCTTTGCAACGACCAGCGAACCAGCCATTTCGTCGGAGATTTCTTCCAGAGCTGGGCCGATCTGCTTGCAGGGACCACACCATTCCGCCCAAAAGTCCACAAGGACTGGACCCGAAGCTTTTAGAACGTCTGTTTCAAAGCTGTCGTCGGTGATGGCTAGGGTTGGCATAGCATGAACTCCAAATGGCTAGTCTCTCTAACTAGGTAGCCCCGCAATGACGCGCAAGGCATCATCCAAAATTTGATCAGGTAATTCCATCAAGCGTGGCCCATCCGTCCACAAAAGGGCACACCGGACTTTCTTGTCTGGCCAATTGCCTAACAGAAGCGCGCGATAGGCCGCCATTTGGTTGAGATAGACCTGTGCGACACCTTCAAGGGTTTGCGGTGGAGGGCGGTTGGTCTTGAAATCCAGAACCATGACTTCTGACTGGGTTACAACCAAGCGGTCTACACTGCCATTGACCACCATATCTTCTGGCAAGCCTGGTCCTCGGCCAACGATGGAGGCTTCAGCGCGACTCCCCGGACCAAATAGGGGGGCAAAAGTCGGGTGTCTCAACACGGCAAGCGTCTCTTCCACCATTTGCTCCCGTGTATCTTCTTCAAGGTCTTGTTCCCGCGTGAGGCGGCGGCGCGCGCGCATCTCCCATTGATCTTCGGGCAAGTCAGGTAATCGCTGCAACAATTCATGGATCAAGCGACCACGTTGGAACCGCAGCTTTGCATTGGGTTGCAGTGGCGAGAGGGTTGCAGGCTCTGAACCATCGGGCGCTAAGGCTGAAGGTGCGATGCGACGGGCCCGTTGCGTTTCCGCCGGTGGTGGCAGATTGATCCAAGCAGGCAGGGCTGGGGGTGTCGATTTGACCAAAGCATCTGGCGCTAACCGCCCAGCATAATCGCCCCACAGGGTGAAACTGAAATCGTCACTCTCGCCGATATGGCCTGTCAGGGTCTTGCCCGGGCCCATGAGGGCGAGTGCCCGCTCAAACAAGTTATACCAAGTGTCTTGGCTTTTGGAGTCTGGGTCTTCTGCAGCGCTGTCCGCAGTATCCTTCTTCCTTTGTCCATAGTGGAAGCCACACAGGATCAATAAGTCTCGGGCGCGCGTCATGGCTACATATAAGAGGCGGGCGTCCTCCCGCTTTTCCGCATCGGTTTGAGCTTCCCGTAAGGCGCGGAAAGCGGCCGCATCTTCCTTTGAATTGGGCGACCACAAGAAGGCTTGACCGTCGGCGTCATAATGAAAAGGCGTTTTTGTCGCCGCCCGTGGCGCAGTTGTCTCTGGTAGGATCACAACGGGAGCTTCTAAGCCCTTGGCCCCGTGAATGGTCATAACCCGCACACCTTCAGCGCCTTGTTCCATTTCGCGCTTTACATCTGCTGCATCAGTTTCAATCGTCGCCAGAAATCCATGCAGACTTGGTGTTTCCGTTCTGCCGTGACTAAGGGCGCGCCCCAAAAACGCCTCTACGGGTTCACGTGCCTCATGGCCCAAGCGCTCAATCATCAGCGTCCAGCCGGTTTTGTCGGCTAAGCACGGCCGCTCCAGGACAGACGCAAAAAACTCATAAGGTGGCATTTGTCCCGCTCGGCTCAGCACGGACCGCAAGAATGCCGCGACGGAGGCATGTGATGGGTCAGCTGATTGTTGAAGCCTTTGCCAAAGGGATTGACTGCCCCGGTTCCAAGCCAGCGGGAATAAATGTGTCTCATCGTCAACCAGACCGCAAAATGCCCCTTTGAGGACACACGCCGTGTTGAAGTCATCTTGTGGTAGAAGCGCAAAGCGGCCCAGCGCAATCAAATCTTGAATTGCAGGATCTTCGACCAGTTTAATCCGGTCCGCACCGGCAACGGGGACCTTGTGATATTTAAGCCGCTTGATGAGTTGATGAAAGAACGGGCCACGCTTTTTCACCAAGATCATGATGTCGCCCGGGGTCATGGGCCGCAAACCCTCTTTTGCTGGAATGGCAAAGCCACGCTCTAGGCGCGCCTTTAGTTCCAGCGCGATGCGCTCGGCCAAGCGATTTCGGCTGCTGTCTTCGCGCTCGATATTGAAAGGGTGGTCCCAAGCTTCGCTTTCGACTGTCTTATCGCCCGGTTCTGTCTTGGGCCATAATTCAACAGCGCCGGTATGATCGGTACGAAAGGCGATATGCCTTGTGGGAAACGCATATTTGCGCTCAAACGCGACATCTGCCTCGTCAGAGACCAAAGCTTCCGGTGGCCCACCAAGTTTTGTGCAGGCCCAAACCGCATCTACGGCATTGAGAATCGTCTGGCTTGAGCGAAAGGACAGTTCGAAGGTAAGGCTGCTACGTCGGTCCGCCACCTTGGCCTCACCGGCTTCAAAGCGGGCCTTTTCCTCCAAGAAGCGTTCGGGCTTTGCGCCTTGGAATGAATAAATGGACTGTTTTTCGTCACCCACGATAAAGCGGGTACGGGGTTGCGAGGCTGCTTCTTGCTCCAGCACCGTGAAGAGGGGTTCTAGCAAGTCCCATTGTTGGGGGTTTGTGTCCTGGGCTTCATCGATCAGAATATGGGCGAGGCCAGCGTCGAGCTTATAGAGCACCCAAGCCGCCGCGCCTTCACCAGCCCGAAGTAGCGCGGATGTGCGCACCAAAAGGTCGTCGAAGTCCAAAGCACCAATGGCTTCTTTGGCCTTGATCCATGCCGCCCTAAACGCAAAGACGGCTTTGGTCAGCGCCAGGGACCGATGATAAGTCTGAACTGCCCATGCGCGTTCTTGGGCGGGCAAAAAACTGGAAACGAGCGGTGCGCTGCTGTCAAATAGGCTTGCCACAACAAAGTCGGTTTCGAATTTTTTGGTAAGGAGTTTCGTTCTTGGTTCGCCATCGGCCTTTAAGAGGATGTTGCGCCAAGCCTCCCATGCCGCCTCAGGGTCGCTGTCTTGTGCCAAGCGGATTAATCTGCCTGCCAGTTCCTTGTCTTTTGTCCCACCCGTTTCAAGCCGACTTGCCGCGACAATCAAGGCACCTCGGTCCAAACTATCTAAAGCCTCATGCTGATAGGATTCTTTAGTTCGGTTTGGGTCAATCCCCAATTTTGCTGCAAGCTTTGTCGCAATGGCGGATAGGTCTGGGTTTAGAGGCAGGTTTGGTGCCGCCGCCGTCATGGCTTCTAAAATCAGCTTTTGATGGTCATCTTGGCTTGTGAGGCGCGCCACAGCCAAGAAGGCTTCAGGGTCCTGGGCAAAGGCCTCGTCAAATACTTTGGCCTGTAGAGCCTTTGCGGCCTGATCTTCCAAAACCGTGAAGCCCGGCGGAACTCCAGCCTCTAGCGGGAAGCGTTGCAGGATGGTTTGGCAAAAGCCATGAATGGTTTGAATTTTTAGACCGCCCGGTGTCTCCAGTGCCTTCGCGAATAAGGCGCGAGCCTTGGCCAAAAAGCTCGGCTCAATATCGCCTAGGTCTGGGTCAAGCTTTTGTAGAGCCTCGGTCAGCTTGTCGTCGGGTGAAATCGTCCAAGACCCTAAAAGTGCATAGAGTCTGGTTTGCATTTCAGCCGCGGCGGCCTTGGTATAGGTCACGGCTAAGATTTTCGCCGGGTCAGACCCACGCAGAAGCAAGCGGGCAATGCGATCAATCAAAACTTTTGTTTTGCCCGCACCTGCATTGGCGCTCGCCCAGATCGACCGATCCGGTGTTGCCGCAATTGCTTGGTTTTTTATGGTCAGATCAACGATAGGGCGGCTCATTCGCTGTCCTCTGCATTCGCCCATTCTGCCCGCCGCGATAGGCGGTCGACCGGATCGTCATAGGTCGCATTCTTGATTAAACTTACCCGCGGCTTGGGTAGATAGGTTCGGTCCGCTTGATGGTATTGGGCGGAGAGTTTCAAAAGCGTCCATTGAGTGCGGTCCACCAATTCTTGGACACTGCTGCTCGGGAGGACTGCCGGCTCGATCTTTGGCGTTCGTCCGCCGACATGGATGTGGCGCAGGTCTGTTGGCAAGGAAATGGCCGGATCTTCGAAGCCATAATTTGCCGCGATAAGGGCGATCACGGGCAGCTGCGGGTCAAACATCGCGTAGACAGTTTTGGCCTTTGGCGGTGTCCCGCTCTTGAAGTCGAGGATTTCGGTGCCCTCTGGGCCGACATCAACCCGGTCTGCGCGTGCCGTCAGCGTCAATTCTCCCTCGGGCGTCTGCATGACATAGGTGCCCGATTTCTCCACCATCGGCCGCCAACCGGCCAACAAGCGGGGAATTTCTACCTCCACCGCAAAGGCAATCGTGGGCTCTAATCGCGCAAGCTCAATTGCAAGATTGGTCTCATCATACCCGGCCTGCAACAGCGCCGAGCGGAAGGCGTCTCGTAGGGCGCTATATGGATCGGCTGGTAGAGCTTTGTGCCACGAGGCGATGGCTTCAAAGCCTTTATGGATTGCTGTGCCGCGCACGCCGGCGCTAATCGGTCCACCTAAGGGATCGAGGGCACGCAGATTGAGTATTTTTTCGACATAGGTGCGGTAAGGGTCTCGAATCCAGGTTTCGATTTGGGTGGCGTGAAAGCTGCGTGGGCGCGCTTCGACTGGTGGTTTTGGGCCAGGAATGGCGTTGATGGGGTCGAAAATTCGGTTTGGAGCGTGGGCGCGAAGGAGGGATTTCCACCGCGATCCTTTGGTCAGCACTTCGCCGGCATCGTTTTCACCCAAGGCCCCGGCAGCAAGGGTCTTGAGACGCCAGAGCCATCGGGACGGGACTGCCGGGGCATCCTTTCGACGGGCTGACCGGGTCAAAACGACATGTGGTGCGGTTGCAAATTGAGCGAAGTCATGTGCGGAGAGGCCAATGCGCGTATCGGGCGATGGTAACCCCAAATGTTGGCGCATCGGCCGAGAGAGAAATGGGTCAGGTGCTGCCGCTTGCGGCCAAACGCCCTCATCCAAGCCTGCCAGAACGACTTTGTTGAACTGAAGAAGGCGTGCTTCGAGCGGACCTAGAATGGCGATGCGTGGATGGGCACCACGCGGGCGAACCACGAGGTCGGACATCAGATGGTCCAACGTCCGGCCAATCGTTTTTGGCTCAATCGGTGGAAAAAGGTCGCCATGCTCCATCAAGGCCGCAAAGAAGCGCGCCGCCGCCTCTCCCGCCTCGCCGCGCCAGATAATCTCGGCACCTGTCTGGGTTTCAGTTGCAGCAAGAGCCTCTGCTAAGGAGGCGATCGCCTGCGCACAAGCAGGCAAAGCGCCGCTCAGAGGCCCTGCTGCTTCGATCAAGGCATCCAGTCTTTTCAGAAGAGTGATGCCATCCTCTTGCTGAACGGGTTGACCACTGACTTTCATCATGCGCCAGTATTTTGGATTTTGAGCCTTGAGGGAGGCGATGAGGGCAGGAAGGTTCCGCGCCTTCCGTGGCCCTCTTAAGATGGCGATTTCGATAGAAGCCGCGCAGGCCGCCACATAGTCTCGGGCATAGCCAACCGAGGTTAAGGGATGGCCAAGCAGCGCGCAAAGGCCCACGGGGTCGCTTGGATCTTGGCTCCAGGCCATAACATGGCGCAAGAAGCTGCCGATGCTGGTATCGCTGATTGGCCGACCCGACGAGATGTCGACTTGAATATCCCAGCGCTGCATCTTGGCGGCCACACGACGGGCGATTTCTGCGCTTGGTGTGACCAAGGCGACCGTTTGATCCGGGCTTTCTAGGGTCTCGCGCAGTTCATGCGCAATCAGGCTGGCCTCTTCTTCTTCACTATCGGCTTCGATGAGCGTTAGGCCCTCAAGGCCCACAACAATGTTTTCTTTTCCAATCTCTTCAATCCGAGAGGGCCAGTCGGCGGTAGAGGCCTGTGGCGTCAAAGCTTCATTGATGACAAGCCTGCGCTGGGCCAAGCTAAAGGGTTCTGACGCGCCCGGCAAAGTTTGGACATCATTGCGTTCAATACCGATGGCCTCAATCGCCTCCGACATAGCCCGTTGTGGATGTTGATCATCATGCCGCGCAGCCACCCAAGCCTCATTTGAGATTAGGGTATCCAGCCCTGGCAGGATCACCATGCCTTTCGGCAAGCGCGCGATGAGGTGCATCAGTTTGCGGGTGACGGGCATAGATCCAGTCGAGCCGGCCAATACAATGGTTTGCTCCGGCGGAGAGGTCCGCCATTTGTCTACCATGGCTTCAATGTTGCGTCTTTGTTGAACGCCCGGATCGACTTTGTTGACGCTGGCCAGATAGGCGGGCCAAGCTTCGGTTACGATTGATAGGAAGGTTGTGGATTGCTCCCAATGCTTGGCCAGCTCGTGTTCGCTGACCAATGTCGACAATTTGGACCAGTCAAAGTTTTCACTGCCACTGGCCATCAAGGCCGCTGAGTCCAATAAGTCGGCCAAAGCGTCTGCGGCGAGGAGTGCCGAGACGGGGTCTGCGGACCAGTCAGATTGCGCCCCGCGTGCTTGGATCAGTCGGGCAAGGATCAATCGCCGCGCCAGCGGATCAATAGCTGGGTCTTGGTCCAAATCGTCGCCAAACTCACCAAGACCGGCATCAGCCGGATCGAGGTCCCCCAAGGTGCGAATGCGGGGCAGGAGGGTTGCCGTTTGTGGGCTACACGTCAGAAAAGCCTGCGCAAGGCCGCGTGCCGCACGACGCGTTGGCAAAACCACAATTGCGTCTGAAAGCGCAAAAGGTGTGTCGTCGCGAACCAAGGCTTTCACCAAAGTGCGAGCGAGCACATCCAAAAAGGACACGGCTGGGGGGATGGTGAAAACCCGTGGTGTCGGCGTCTCAAATAAGTCGCGCATTGAGGTCAATCCATCCTAAAATCGTGCTTGATCCGCTTCGTCTAATTGGCCTCTACGACAGATGTGGACGCAGCCCGAAGTTCGTGGATGGAGGCCACTAATGTTTCGTGAAATGCCAACCGCCAGTCAGCAAGAGTTTGGGCTTCGGCGGCTTTTTTACTGTATAGGATAGCGCGTGACGACGATACAGCGCCACCTTCATGGCCGCGCGGTCCGGTGACTAGCCCTGCCAACGCATCCTTTGCTGCCCCGCCTTGGGCGCCGTATCCCGGAACCAAGAATAAGGCTTTTGGCAGGATTTGCCGTAGTCTAACGGCTTCTGATGGCCAAGTTGCGCCGCATACAACCATTAAGGAGGAAAAGCCCGACTGACCCATCAAGTCATTCTGCAGGCCAACCAGCTGTTCGCCGACCCGAACCCAAAGCGGCGCGCCGGAACAATCGAGATCCTGGAAATCCTTTGCGCCGGGATTGGACGTCCGCACCAGCACGGCAATACCTTTGTCGTGGGCTTTCGCGGCTGCGGCGAAGGGCTGTAGGGAGTCGAGACCGAGGTACGGATTTACGGTTAAGCAGTCACACGGCGTGGGTGCATTGACGCCTAAAAAAGCCCGCGCATAGCCGTCGGCGGTTGAGCCAATGTCACCGCGCTTTGCATCCAGAATAACCAAAAGTCCTTGATCTTGGGCATAGCGGCTCAGCCTCCCTGTTAAGGCGACCCCCTCTGCCCCCCAAGGCTCAAACAAACCAATTTGGGGCTTCACAACTGGAACCTTGCCGGAGACTTCTTCAATCACGGCGCTGAAGAAGCGTTCGAGGGTTTCAAGCTCTCCCGGAGGCCCAAAAATACCTGGGATAAGATCGGGGAAAGGATCAAAGCCAACGCACAAAGGCGTAGCATACAAGCGGGTTTGTTCGGTTAGGCGGTCGCCGAAAGTGGTCATGGGCTGTGTTTAGGCGATCTGGTTTGCTTTGCCCAGCGGGCAGGGGAGCCTTACAAGAGATTTTGCGGCAAAGCGCCTTCGTGGCGCAACAGCCAGTGCTTTCTCTCCATGCCACCCCCATAGCCAGTTAGGGTGCCATTTGCGCCGATAACGCGATGACATGGCACGATGAGGGCGATCGGGTTTGCACCATTGGCCAAGCCAACAGCACGCATGGCGTTCGGATTGCCAATTTGCGCGGCAATTTGGCCATAGCTTAAGGTCTTGCCTGCTGGGATGGTTTGCAGGGCTTTCCAAACCGTCTGCTGAAATGGCGTGCCGCCGAAGGCAACGGGTAGGGATTCCAAAGCGGTGGTATCGCCAGAGAAATATGATTGAATGGCGGTCTGGTAGCCAAGCGGGGCAGGTTCGTCTGCAATGGCGAACGTCGTTTTGGGATAATGGCGAGCCAGAAGCCGCTCCATCCGCGCTTGATGGTCCACCCATTCAAACAATCGGACCCGCTGGTCTTCATCTAGGAGAAGCATCATTGGGCCAGTTGGGGTGTCAAAATGGCTGCGGGCGAGTTTCATAAGCGTCTTCCTAAGACATGGGGAAATCGAGTGCTAGGGTGTGCGCTTATATCGGTTTTTGCGCTGGCGGTTTTCGGACCTGCTCTGAGGGGACATGTAGTCGGTCTTGCCATGTCCGAATTCCGCTAGACCCACTGGCCAGCCAGTGGCATGAGGGGCCATGAACCTCGATCAAGACACCTGCTTTGCGATTATTTCGGCGCGTGACAGCCGCTATGATGGCCGTTTCTTTACAGCTGTTAAAACTACCGGAATCTACTGTCGACCGGTTTGTCCGGCCCGCTTGCCCAAGAAAGAGAATGTGGTCTTTTTCCCTTCAGCTGCCGTGGCACAGGAGGCGGGTTTTCGTCCGTGCTTGCGCTGTCGTCCTGAGACAGCCCCCGATACACCCGCATGGCGCGGCACGTCGAGTTCGGTTGGCAGAGCTCTGCGCCTGATCGAAGAAGGCGCGCTCGATACCGGCAGCGTTGAGCAATTGGCCGCGCGTCTTGGCCTAGGTGATCGGCAGCTGCGACGCCTGTTTCTAAAGCATGTCGGTGCAAGCCCGGTAAGTGTTGCGCTGACCCGCCGTCTCTTGTTGGCAAAGCAATTGTTGCACGAGACTAAGTTAAGCATCACCCAAATCGCCATGGCATCGGGCTTTGGCTCAATCAGGCGGTTTAATGAGTCCTTTCAGGAAGTGTTTAAGGTTGCCCCGTCGTTTCTGCGCCGCGAGATTGGCGTTGAAGGACCCGGGCTATCTTCCGCCGACCTGCAAGTCCGCCTGCGCTACCGGCCACCTTATGACTGGGAGGCGATGGCTGCGTTTCTAAAGGCGCGCCTCTACCCAGGTGTCGAGACATTTGATCGTGGCGTTTATCGCCGCAGTTTAAGGGTCGACGGCCGCGTTTGTTTGATCGGTGTATCTCGTGGAAAGGGAGATTGGCTCGACGTTCGACTGAGACTGCAGGATTTGACCGCCGTGCCTAAAGTGATTGCCCGGGTGCGGGAGGGATTTGATTTGGCCGCTGATCCAGAAATCATTAGCGCTCACCTCGGACAAGATGAGGCGCTGCGGGATTTGACTCTGCGTCGACCAGGCCTGCGTGTCCCGGGGGCGTTTGATCCATTTGAAATTGGTATTCGAGCCATACTTGGCCAACAGATCACCGTCGCGGCAGCGATTAAACTGGGTGCGGCTCTCGTGCAGCATTTGGGAGAACCTTTGCCGTCAGTTTGGCCGTCAGAAACAGGTGTGGCGCGACTATTCCCCACGGCGGAAGCGATTTTGGCCTCACCGCTGGACTTTCTCGGGATGCCACAAGCGCGCGTGAAATGTTTGAAGGCTTATTGTCAAGCCTATGCGGATAGCCCTGACTTTTTTGGGGGTGAAACCGACGCTTTAGTCTCCCGCATGCAAGCCATCCCCGGTATTGGTCCGTGGACTGCGAATTATATCGCACTGCGGGCACTACGCGACCCAGATGCGTTCCCAGCAGGGGATGTGGCGCTCGCACGGGGACTGGCTTTGCCGGATGGGACTCGCTTGTCCCATGACGACTTGGAGGCCAGGTCGCAAATGTGGCGACCCTGGCGTGCCTATGCGGCCCAGCATGTTTGGACTGAACTTGCTTCGGGGTGATGGTTTCGCTTAAGCCGCCATAACCTTTTCCACTTCAGCGACCAATTCGCGTAAGTGGAAGGGCTTGGAGAGTACTTTCGCTTTGGACGGCGCTTGATTGGCGGGGTTTAGAGCAACCGCCGCAAATCCTGTGATGAAGACGATCTTCATGGCTGGGTCGACCTCCGCAGCGCGTCGTGCAAGTTCGACGCCATCAACCCCCGGCATCACAATGTCGGTCAAAAGCAAATCAAACCCCATGGCATTCAAGGCTTCCAAGGCCTGATCGCCGTCAGGGAAATCCGCTACAATATGGCCTGCTTTGTTAAGCGCAGCGGCAAGGAACGTCCGTAACGAATCGTCATCTTCCGCCAAGAGAATTCTCGCCATTGTGGCCATGCTCCGTTAGTTGGTGGTCCTATCCATCGCGCAATATGGTGAAGGCGAGGTTGACAAGTTTTGCCGCGAAGCAATTTTTGCAGAAGTTGCTGTATGAAATTGGGATAGCTTTAGCGCAGGATCGCCTGCTGGCTTTTGTTTTTCCAGTGGGGGGATTACAAGGTTTCACATGCAGATATGGGGCGCTGTCACTGGTTATCAGGCGGATAAGGCGGTTGGCACGGTGCCAACGCGGCCCCCGGCCTTTCGTTTGAAGCGACCTGCTGACGACAAGGCTGGCGTGATTGTGTGCTGTCCGCACTCTGGACGATTTTATCCTGAGGAGCTTTTGCGGGCGACAAAATTAGATCGCTTAGCCTTACGTCGTTCCGAAGACGCCTTTGTTGATGAGCTTTTGCATTCAACGTCCCAGCTTGGGGCTTCCTTGTTGGTGACGGATTTTGCGCGCGCTTATGTGGATCTAAATCGCGGTCTGGACGAACTGGACCCCGAATTGATTGAAGATGTGCCTGTTGGAGAGAGACGTGTGCCGTCGCCGCGTGTCTTGGCGGGCTTGGGTGTGATTCCCCGCACAGTTGGCGATGGCGTCGATATATACATGCGTCGATTGGCATTTGCCGAGGCGCAGTCTCGGTTACGCGAAGTCTATTTGCCTTGGCACGATGCCATTGCAGGTTTGATTGATGAGAATAAGCATAGGCTTGGTCACGCGGTGCTGCTTGACTGCCACTCTATGCCTGCGTCAGCCTCGGGCTCGCCAGAGAGTGATATTGTTTTGGGCGATCGGTTTGGCGCGTCATGTGCGCCGATTTTTATGGCAGAGGCCTATGACTTCCTACGCGCAAAAGGGTTTCGCGTGGCGCGTAATAATCCTTATGCCGGAGGGTTTGCGACAGAGCGTTATGGTAAGCCCGCCCAGAACCAACACAGTTTACAGATCGAGATCAATCGGTCGCTCTATATGGTAGAGGGAGCGATGAGTAAGCGGGCTGGTTTTGCAGCGATCTCGGAAGCCTTGACGGGCTTGGTGTCCCGAATGGTCGAAGTCGCTCAAGCCCGCATCCAAAAGCTTGCTGGGTGAGAAGGCTCGTTAAAGCAAAAAAAGGGCCGGGCACGAGGCCCGGCCATATAGGTGTTTGGGAGGAAACGCCCAAAAAGGGCAGGGACGCCACAGCATCCATGGCTTTATTTATCTCGCATCTGCGAAATTCTCAAGGTTTTTTGCACTGAGAAAATTGTGATCAGATTGATTTTTGGAGAAATTTCGCCGTAACTAATTGAAAAAGATATGATTTATAGATATTGCACTGCAGCATTGCAAATTTGAGTAGCTTTGGAATTGGCCTTATTTGGGGCGGTGTTGGCTTGATTAAGCGCTCAGACATCCCTTATGTGGCCCGAAATGAGGCTGAGTTACCGGTTTTTCGTCTTCTGAAGGGTTATCAATGTCGTATTTAGCGCTGGTTCGTCACGGGCAATCTCAATGGAATCTGGAAAATCGGTTCACTGGGTGGATGGACGTGAATTTAACTGCGGAAGGGGAAGCCCAAGCCCGCAAGGCGGGTCAGCTTTTGAAGGCATCCGGCGTTGGTTTCTCTCGCGCATTCACATCGCTGCAGACGCGGGCGATTCGAACCCTGTGGTTGGCTCTGGAAGAAATGGATTGCTGTTGGCTTCCTGAGGAGAAGAGCTGGTGCTTGAATGAGCGTCATTATGGTGCGCTCACAGGCCTTGATAAGGCTGAGACGGTTGCCAAGCATGGCGAAGAGCAGGTGCGAATTTGGCGTCGATCCTATGATGTGCCGCCGCCACCGCAGTCAAAGTCAGATCCGTTTCATCCCTCGCATGACTTACGTTATCGGAATGTCCCCGCGGGCGCTCTGCCCGATGGGGAAAGTTTGGCCATGACTTTGGCCCGGGTTCTGCCTTATTGGTCGGCGAGCATTGCGCCGCATTTGGCACAGGAAAATCTCGTTATATCTGCGCACGGTAATTCTCTTCGCGCGATCATCAAGCATCTTTTCGGCCTGGATGAGGGCCAAATCATGGAAGTGGAAGTGCCAACGGCCAATCCGTTGTTGATCGAGCTGGATGGGGCCTTGAAACCCGTTTCAGCCAGATATTTGGATGCCAGCCGCGCGCAGCCTTTACCGGCCCTTGGCTGAACAGATGGGCGAGCCGGTCGAGATTTGGTCGCTGGCTGATAAAGCATTCATGTCCCGGGCGCTTGTGCTCGCCCGTGCGGGGCTTGGTGAAACCCAGCCTAATCCGAGTGTGGGTTGCGTGTTGGTGCGCGATGGCCTGATTGTCGGCGAGGGGCGGACCCAAGCGGGCGGACGCCCACATGGCGAGGCGATGGCTTTGACCATGGCCGGATCAAATGCGGGCGGGTCGCATGCCTATGTAACCTTGGAGCCTTGCGCGCATGAAAGCGCACGTGGCCCCGCGTGCAGCTCGAGTTTGATTGCCGCGGGTGTGGCAGCAGTTACCATAAGCGTGCTCGATCCAGACCCGCGGACGCGCGGCATTGGTGCCTCGCGGTTAGAGGCCGCGGGAATTCATGTGCGACTTGGGTTGTTGGAACAGGAAGGTCAGGCGCAGATTGCAGGGTTTGAGAAGCGCCTGCGCACCGGCCTGCCTTGGGTTCATGTTGGCCGCGATGATGGGACGTTCGACCTAGTGCTCTCGGGTGGATCGCAAGGTGAGCTCGCGGCCCATCTCGCCCAGCTTGGCGCGCAAGGTGTTATGCGTGTTTGCCTTTTGGCCGGATCGCCCGTAGCGGAAATGGCAACAGCCCTAAATCTTGTTGATTCTGCAGACTAAACTCATCGCGCGATAGCGGTGAGCTTGCGACACAAATCGTCCAATTGCTCTAGGCTGCGATAATGGATCGTCAAAGCGCCACCCTTGTGGCCTTTATGGGCAAGGCTGACTTCGAGTCCCAAGGCGGTAGATAGATCATGGGCCAATGCTTTTGAATCGGCATCGCCTTGGTCGTCCCGGATCGTGCCCGGATTGCGCGACGATTCTGGTTTGGTGGCCAGTTTTTCCGCGTCGCGAACGCTCAAGCCGCGATCAATGATGGCACGGGCAGCTGCTAACGGGTCTGATGCGCTGATGATGGCGCGCGCATGGCCGGCGCTGAGTTCGCCCGATCGCACAAGATCTTTGACAGACTCGGGTAGAGATAACAGCCGCATCATATTGGCAATGTGCGCCCGGCTCTTGCCGACGGTTTCTGCGATTGCTTGTTGTGTGCGGCCAAAGCGCTCTGCCAATTGCTGAAAGGCCAGGGCTTCTTCGATGGGGTTTAGGTCAGCCCGCTGGACGTTTTCGACGATCGAGACTTCTAGGGTCGCCAAATCATCAAAGGTGCGCACCAAGGCCGGAACCACATGTAGCCCGGCCAATTGCGCAGCGCGCCAGCGGCGTTCGCCCGCGACAATCTCATAGCGCCCAGAACCATCATCTAATTGCCGCAACAGCAAAGGCTGCAAGATGCCATGCTGCCGGATGGAATCGGCCAGTGTCTGCAAGTCAGCCTCATCAAATTGACGGCGCGGCTGCTGTGGATTGCGGATAATCTGGTCCAAGCCAATTTCACGCGTACCGCCATCCGTGCCGCGGTCCTCGGTCGGGCGAGTTGCTTCCGTATCGCCCAAAAGTGCTGAGAGGCCGCGACCCAAGCCACGCGCGGGACGGCTATCAGCTTTGTTGGTGGCTTTGGGGGCTACGTCGGTTTCGTCGCTCATGCTGCTAACCTTGTGCGTTCACGATGCAGGACCTCGCTCGCCAAGCGCATATAGGCTTGGCTGCCGGAGCATTTATGGTCATAGAGAAGGGCCGGCTTTCCAAAAGAGGGCGCTTCAGAGACCCGCACATTGCGCGGGATTACGGTTGTATAGACTTTGTCGCCAAGGTGGGTGCGAACATCCATGGCCACTTGGTCGGACAGATTGTTGCGTTGATCATACATCGTTAGCACGATGCCTTGGATCTCAAGGGCAGGATTAAGTGAACCCTTGACGAGATCGACAGTCCGCATGAGTTGCGTCAGGCCTTCGAGGGCGAAAAATTCGCATTGTAGCGGCACCAGTACGGCATCGGCTGCAGTCATGGCATTAATGGTCACAACATTTAGCGATGGTGGGCAGTCAATGAGGATAAAATTGTAATGTACGCCATCCCCACGACTTATATCGACGCGGTGGCGAGCGAGGGCATCCCGTAAGCGGAAGGCCCGGTTCGGCGCTTGGGATAACTCCATTTCTACCCCGGCAAGATCGACACTGGCCGGTATGACTGCGAGATTTGGAATTCGGGTCGCAATGGCGGCTTCGGCAAAAGAGGCCTCGCCCATAATGACATCATAAGACGTTAATTTGCGAGCAGCGGCGGACACGCCCAAGCCTGTAGATGCATTGCCTTGTGCATCAATATCTAGGATCAGCACGCTCTCGCCCACGGCGGCAAGCGCGGTGGCAAGATTGATCGCGGTCGTTGTTTTGCCAACCCCACCTTTTTGGTTGGCCACGGCAATGACGCGTGTCTTTTTCATGATGGCGCGGACCCTGTTCTGGCTTGGCATTCGGTGATTTCAACAATGCAACCTCGTGCATCGCTTGCCGATGGGTGGATTGTCGACTTAAACAGCCAATTTGTCGAGGCCTGTTGAAGCTCTGCCGACACTTCTTCCCCTTTTGGAAACAGTGCTTGCGTCTGGGGCCCTTGCCACTTTTCTCCATAAGCAAGGAGACGGTCTAAGGCGGTGAAGGCACGGGCTGTGATGACATCAACCGGCCTGGGTGCGACATGTTCGAGCTTGTCATTGATGATTTCGGCATGGACTTGCATGGCCCGCGCCGCTTCTCTCAAAAAGCCACAGCGCTTGGTGCTCGCTTCTATCAATGTAACTTGTGCACCATCTTTGTGATGGACAAGGGCGGCCAAGACCAGTCCCGGGAAGCCGGCTCCTGACCCAAAGTCGACCCAGGTTCGCGCCTCTGGGCGTGCGAGCGGCAGAATTTGGGCGGAGTCGAGAATGTGGCGGTCCCAAAATGATGCCAGCGTCGAGGCACCGACTAAATTGATTCGGGGTGCCCATTTGGTCAGTATGGCTTGATAGGCCTCAAACCGTTCGATGGTTTCACGTGAAACACCATAGTCTGACATCAGTAGTGCTTGGACGGCCTCCGGGGTGTAGGCCCGGTCGGTATCACGCGGTGGCACGGGCACTAACCCCCCGACGTACATAGGCCAAAAGGGCGGTCAGTGCCCCGGCTGTCATGCCCTCAATCCGCGAGGCTTGTCCCAAAGTTGTCGGGCGAACGGCCAAAAGCTTTTCGCGAGCCTCATTCGACAGGCCGCCAATTGCGCGATAGTCGAGATCCTGCGGCAGCTCCAAATCTTCATCGCGTCGGAAGGCAACAATATCTGCCTGTTGGCGATCTAAATAACCTGAATAAACCGCTTCGGTTTCAAGCTGCGTCAATGCCCGCGCAGTCATGCTGGACAACTCAGGGAATAGTGCCATCAAACGAGGCAGTCCAATTTGCGGATGGGCGATCAATTCCAATACGCTACGCTTGCGGCCATCTTGATTGACGGGCAGGCCAAGCTTGGCGGCCTCTGTCGGTGTGATGGTTGTTTCGGTAGCATAGGCCCGAGCCGATGAGATTTCCTGAAGTTTCTTGGTGAATTCCCGACCTCGGTGCGCCCCAACAATCCCTAGAGACATGCCGATGGGGGTTAGGCGCTGATCTGCATTATCGGCGCGCAAGGTTAAGCGATACTCAGCGCGCGACGTAAACATACGATAGGGCTCTGAAACGCCGCGCGTGATCAAATCATCAATCAGCACCCCAATATAGGCCTCATCGCGACGGAAGCTGATCGGGGATAGTCCGCCTACACGCCGCGCAGCATTCAGGCCAGCCAACAGGCCTTGAGCGGCCGCTTCTTCATAGCCGGTCGTGCCATTGATTTGGCCAGCCAGATAAAGACCGGGCACCGACTGAACCGACAAGTCTGAACCCAACGCCCGGGGGTCAACGTAGTCATATTCGATGGCATAGGCATAACGCAGGATTTCAACGTTCTCGAGGCCAGGGATCGTCCGCATAAAGGCAGCTTGGACTTCCTCGGGGAAGGAGGTCGAAATGCCATTCGGGTAAATCGTCGGATCGTCTAGGCCTTCCGGTTCCAAAAAGATTTGGTGCCGATCCTTGTCGGAGAAGCGGACAATTTTGTCTTCGATGGATGGACAATAGCGCGGACCGCGACCTTCAATCGCACCACCATAGACGGCTGAAAGATGAAGATTGTCGCGAATGATTTGATGGGTTGCTTCATTCGTCCAAGTTATCCAGCACGGAACTTGTGGTGTTGTGATGCTGTCATTCAGGAAGGAAAAGGGAATCGGCGGTTCATCGCCGGGTTGCTTTTCGCAGACCGTATAATCGATGGTGCGCCCATCCAAGCGCGCCGGTGTGCCTGTCTTCAATCTGCCCATCGGGAGGCCAAGTCTGTAAAGTGTCTGGGCTAGGCCAATGGCTGGCGCTTCATCAATCCGCCCAGCTGGCCACGTCTTCTGTCCCAGATGGATCATGCCATTGAGAAAGGTGCCCGTCGTTAAGACAACGGCACCCGCTTCAATTCGGTCGCCATTGCCCAAGACAATGCCGCGGCAACTTCCCTCGACGAGAATCAAATCCTCCACTGCGGCACTGAGGATGGTCAGATTGTCTTGTGCGTTCAGAAGCGATTGGATGGCTTCGCGATATAATTTGCGATCTGCCTGCGCCCTTGGCCCCCGCACCGCAGGGCCTTTCGAGCGGTTCAGCATGCGGAACTGAATGCCCGCGGCATCCGCAGCCTTGCCCATAATCCCGTCGAGCGCGTCGATCTCGCGGACTAAATGACCTTTGCCAAGCCCACCAATGGCCGGATTGCACGACATTTCGCCGATGGTTGCGGCATTATGGGTGACCAAGAGCGTCCGCGCGCCAACGCGCGCGCTTGCAGCCGCCGCTTCGCAGCCGGCATGACCGCCGCCAATAATGATGATGTCATATGCGCTATGTGCCAAAGTCTTGCCTCTGATTGGGGCGGCCTACATAGCGAAACTCTCGACGAAGGTCGACTCATCCGTTCAGAGCTGTTTCACGTGAAACGCGGATATAAGCTTGGACTCATTTTCCGATACAGAATTGGGCAAATAGTCGATCCAGCACATCCTCCATATCAACCCGCCCTGTGACGCGTCCTAAGGCGCGGGCCGCAAGCCGCAAATCCTCAGCCACCAGCTCTGGCGCATGAACCGATGCCGTCAAGGCGCGATCCAATGCATCGATTCCCTCGCGCACCGCTTCTTGATGACGAAGGCGCGTTAGTGGCGCAGACTCTGTTTTGCCAAGATCGGCTTGCGCCCGCTCGATGATCATAGCTTCCAGCGCATCAAGGCCTTGTCGGGTCACGCTAGACACCGCAAGCTCGTCGGCACTAGGTGCGGCCCAGTCTAATCGATCGGCCTGGCCCAGAAGCCACAGGTCTCCGGCCTTCATCAGGTCCGCAAACTCTGCCTTATCCTCGTGATCTGTGATCAGGCCCAATCGCAAGTCTGCTTCCTCGGCCCTTTGACGTGCCCGACGGACCCCTTCAGCTTCAATGAGATCGGCGGACTCCCTGATCCCAGCCGTATCGGAGATCAAAACGACCATGCCGCCTATCACCAATCGCACTTCTACAATGTCGCGCGTCGTGCCCGGAATGGCTGATACAATCGCCGCCTCCCTCCGTGCTAATTGATTGATTAAACTCGATTTTCCGGCATTTGGCTTGCCCACGATAGCTATCTGGAACCCCGTTCGAACCCGCTCTGCCCGACGAGAATCCGCCAGATAGGTCTCAAGCCGTATTTTCAGGTCCTCAATCCGTTGACGCGCCCGTTCACTTAGGCCCGGTGGCAAGTCTTCGTCTGGAAAATCAATGTCTCCCTCGGCATCGGCCAGACAGTCAATTACCGCTTCTCGCCACCGACCAATTTCATCGGCTAGCGCGCCTTCCATCTGCCGCAACGCTTGCCGACGTTGTGCCGCCGTCTCCGCCTCAACCAAATCAGCCAAGCCTTCGGCAGCGGAAAGGTCCATTTTGCCATGGATGAAGGCCCGCCGACTAAACTCGCCTGCTTCAGCGAGGCGGACTCCTGATAGGCCGAGACACGCCTCTATCGTATCGCGCACAACGGCGCGACCGCCATGGACATGCAGCTCTAAAACATCCTCGCCTGTAAAGCTTCTAGGCCCTGGAAAGAAGATAACCAATGCATTATCAATAGGTTCCCCATCAAGGTCACGCAGTTTCGCCAACTTGGCCTGCCGGGGCGGGGGCACATTCCCAATCAAAACCTCTGCCACTTTTGGACAGGCTGGCCCCGACAATCGGATAATGCTGACCCCAGCTGGCCCCGGGCCAGAAGCAAGGGCCACAATGGTAGAAGCAGTCACGAGGTCTTATCGCTCGAGCTCTTGTCTGTGGTGGAAGTGGGCTTTGTGCCGACATCACTGGTGGCAACCTTCAAGGCGGCCCCGACAAGGGCTCCAAAAGCCTCGGTCGCTGCCCCACCAAGCCCTGTCCACGTCCGCAACATGGGTTCCACGTCCACCATATTCCCGGTCTTCTCAAGCTTGTCCTTGGCGATCCCCACAAAGGTCTCTTGAATGGAGGTCAAGTTCGGCATGCCTAAAAGCTCTCGTGCTTCGCTGGGCGTCAAATCCACTTCAATGCTGACTTTCATGCTACCGATCTCCAAATCTGCGGTCCTCAAGACCTGACCACATTATCATCCGTTGCAGCTTTCCTGAAAGATAACAAAACCGATTGTCATCTTGAGGTCTTGCGACTAGGTCATAGCCGTAACACCCCTCACTTGGGACGCGACTTCCATTAGGTCAAGCGAGGCGGCGATCAATTCTGATTTTGCGGAGGATACACATATGGGCGAGCATGTCACGATCAATGGACCAGATGGCGCTCTTTCGGCCTATGTTGCCAAGCCAGCGCAAGCCAATGGCCGCGCTTTAGTCGTGATCCAAGAGATTTTTGGCGTCAATAAAGTGATGCGTGATCTCGCAGATACCTATGCCGCCCAAGGGTATCTGGCCGTGGTTCCCGATCTCTTCTGGCGCATTCAGCCAGGCATTGATATCACGGACCAAACGCCAGAAGAATGGCAGCAGGCCTTTGATTATTTTGGTAAGTTCAATGTCGACACTGGCGTGACCGACATTCAGGCAACCATTGACTATGTCCGCCAAACCCATGCCTCTGTCGGCGCGGTTGGCTATTGTTTAGGTGGCTTATTGGCCTATCTGACGGCAACCCGGACCACAATTAACGCCAGCGTCAGCTATTATGGTGTCGGTATTCAAGATCGATTGGCCGAAGCCAATACTGGGACCAAGCCCTTGCTCATGCATGTCGCATCAGAAGATTCCTTTGTGAATAAGGAGGCGCAAGCCGCTATGAAGGCGGGCCTATCTGGTCACGCCCAAATCCGCATGCATGTCTATGATGGTCTTGATCACGCCTTCGCCCGTGTGGGGGGCCAACATTATGATGCTGCCGGAGCCGCACTGGCGAATGAGCGCACAATGGCTTTCTTTGCTGAGACCCTGTCATGATGCGCCAAATCGGCTTGTCGCGGCTTGGCGGCCCTGAGGTCCTCGAACTACGCGAAGTGCCGATCCCCAGTCCGAAGCCGCATGAAATCTTGATTGAGATGGCCGCATGCGGTCTCAATTTCATCGATACGTACCAGCGCACGGGCCTTTATCCGATTTCGCTGCCTTCAGGCCTCGGCCTTGAGGGGGCGGGAATTGTGACGGCGATTGGTGAGGCTGTCACCCGCTTTTCAATTGGCGATCGGGTGGCTTTCTCCTCTGGCCCACTTGGGGCCTATGCTGATTATGCTGCCGTGCCAGAGGGGCGTGCCGTAAAGGTTCCAGATGGAATTGGCTTAGATGTCGCTGCAGGAATTCTTCTAAAGGGTTTAACGGCAGAATTCTTGATTCAAAGACTGCGACCGCTCAAGGCTGGCGACACGGTCCTTTTCCACGCTGCTGCCGGTGGGGTTGGTCTGATTGCTTGCGCTTGGCTCTCCCATTTAGGGGTGCGGGTCATTGGAACAGTCGGCAGCGAGGAGAAAGCGAAACTCGCACGCCAGCATGGTTGCTCTGAAATCATTCTTTATCGCTCAGAACCGATTGCCGAACGGGTCAAAGAACTGACCAACGGCAGGGGGTGCGAAATCGTCTATGACTCAGTTGGTGCCGACACCTTGGTTGCTTCCCTCGACAGCGCAGCACGCCGTGGCTTGGTCGTCAGTTTCGGCAATGCCTCAGGGCCGCCTGCGCCAGTCTCCCCGTTGGAACTATCTCGCCGTGGTTCGCTTTTTCTTACAAGGCCGACTTTATTCGACTATGTTGCAACCACGCCAGAGCTCGATCAAGCCGCAAAGGACTTGTTTGATCTGGTTGAGAGTGGCGTGATCCGTCCCGTGATAGGAGCCCGCTATCCGCTTGAGCAGGCGGCTGATGCCCACCGCGCCTTGGAGGGGCGTCTCACAACAGGTGCCACGATCCTGCTGCCTCGCACCTAGCATTTAAAGCCGAGGTCGCTTCAGTCTGAGGCGGCCTCAAGCTCATCTCGCAAGACATAGCCAACACGCTTCTCTTTGTAGCGGGTAATCTCGGCCCATTTGCCCGTGGGCGTCTCTGTATAACCCCAAATCTGGATCATGGTCCCCGGTGGGATCACATCGGTCTGGGCCGTTGCCGGATCGGGTTCTTCGCGTAGGGCGATGGGCTTCTGAAGCGCCTTTGCGCGATAGGCGCCCGTCAGAACGGGCCGTCGATCCACATCAATATCCGAAAGCGGGATGAAGCCATTGCTGGAAGGCGGAACCATAACCATGGCCCAGCCATCTAGTTCTTTTGACAACATAACATTGACTTCAGCGCCGCGCTCTAAAGTCTTCAAGACCTCGCCGCCGGGCTTAATCTGGCTTTGGATGACGGTTGTGGCTCGGGCGTAACGAATATCTGGCTTTGGCTTCACAAACCAGTAGATCAAGCCCCCTGTGGCCAGAAGCGCCAGTAAGACCGGAATTGTGCGGCCCAGAAAGGAGGAAGGCTTCTGGCGAACAACACTTAAATCATCAGACATTCAAACACACCTCACTCTAATGAGGTTTACTATGATGTCCCGTTGAAGTTGTGTCTAGCCCCGTCACTGGCGTTGGGACACTAGGGCCCCAAACGCCACCGCACAGAATTTAGTCGGCCAGCAATTTGACCAAATCAATGGCCTTCTGCCGTTGTTTAGGCGACTTAATCGCGGCAAAAGCGATCACCAAGTCGGTCGCATCTGGATTCTGCGCAATCAAGCTCAAAATCGAGGATTGGGGCCCTTCGGCACGCTCGGACTTAGGGGTCAAGCCATATTGTGAGCAGTCAACACCCTCGTAGAAATACTCTGGACCAACACCTAAAACACAGGAAATTTGGAAAAGACGCGAGGCGGAAATACGGTTGACGCCGCGCTCATACTTCTGCAGCTGTTGGAATGAAATGCCCAAGGCTTGGGCCAGTTGGTCTTGCGTCATGTCGACGGCATCTCGTTGCCGACGGACTCGCTGCGCTACGAAATGATCGAGGTCATCGGCCTTACGGGGGTTTACGTTCTCTTTTACGGACACTTCACATACTCCATTACTACGAACTTAGACGCCAGAAGCGGCGATACGGCGCTTAGGTACCTGTGTTTGCGCAGATACCCTCTCGGTAACTTTGCCTGCCCCGAGCGGCAGGTTAGACGCTTGGCCTCCGATGAAGGGGCCAAATTCGCTGGGCGACACAAATTCTCTGCGATACCAAGGCTTAGTTTTCTGGTCGAAGACAGCCTCCAGCCATTTCAATACGACCTTGATGCGCGGGATCCGCTCTATATCGCGATGATACACAAGGCTCATCTCAACCGGTTCGACGGCATCCCCAATCATGACAAGTTCGGGATAAATGGATGCCAAAACAGTCGGCATCCCTGCAATGCCAATCCCGGCCAAAACACCCTCGACCACGGCAGCGCTCGAATTGGTTTCTATCCGCCGCCGTGCCAGATCCTGAAATGCGGGCACTTTGCGGGTCATGTTGGATGTCAGTGTTTGGGCGGTGTGGTGCAGAAAGGGATGACGAAGCGCCTCCTCGACAGATTCCGGCTTCCCATAAAGTTCAAAATAGGACCGCGTTCCAAACAGGCCGTAATGGAAATAAGCGACAGGCTTTGAAATATAACCTGGAGCCGGTTCTGCATTGAAAACTAATGAGATTTCAGCATCAGCCTCCACGGGATTATTCGGCCATAAGCCACAATCCAACCGCAAATCGAGTTTGGGATTTTCCCGCAGCAACTGGGTTAGGGCGGGTGTCAAAAGATAGGCCCCAACCCCATCCGAACAGGACAAAGTAACAGCACCGACCGGGGAGGTTGCTTCTGAGTCCAAGACTTCGCGTTCGAGCTCAGCAATTTGGCTTTCAATGGTTCGAACACGGGCCAAGGCCATTTCGCCGGCTTTCGTCAGCACAACGCCCTGCGCGGTTCGGCGCACCAGACGTGTATTGAGGCGGGCCTCTAATTGGTCCAAAGCGCGAGACACCGTTGAAGGATCAACCCGCAAGCTGCGCGCGGCCGCATTTAGCCCGCCGCAGACCGCGACCGCATAGAAAACATGTAGATCAGACAAGTCTGACCGATGGCGGACGACTTCCTTCAATTAGGGTCCCCTCAAGTAAGCGGCCACTGTATTGCAATTTTTCTGGCTCCCCAAGCTTTTTTTGCTGAGTAAACCTTTGGCTGCAACCAACCAGTAGCCGTGCCACCTTGAGCAGCGCTCTCGCGCTTCTTCGGGCGGCGCATGTGTCAACCAAAAAGCCGACTAAATCACAACCAGTTAGGGATCCATGGCGCATCATTTCACCCGCACAAATTTGGAAGTTCGAAGCCCTATGGAAGCGCGGACGACGCTGGAACGCATTGCTCGCGCTGCAGCTGACTTTAATGTCCACGCTCTTTCGGGGTCGCGGTTGATTGAAGGGCGGTCCTTGGCTGTCGGCTTGGTCGGCGAACCGATCGCTAGCTTGGAGACCATGGCATGGGTCTATGAGCGAACCAAGCTTGGCTTACTGGGCATCACCCATGCTGGCCTCGCTGACGAAACCGATCCCACGGACTCAAGCCCGCTATGTGGTCTCTTGGGCATTGTTCCGCTTAATGAGGCGGGGAACCAAGCCGTCCTGACAGATCATTTTGACGCCGTCAGCCCAGACCCAAACCATGTCTGCACGCTTGAAGAAGAGCCAATCGGCATCTTTGGGTGGGGGATTGCTGTTTCTCGGCACGAGGCAGCCCGACTCTTAGTCAATCTAGGCCTTTTCATCTCGCAGCACATCGTGCCGCGCGCGGACTGGTATGCGCGCGCCGTCACCGATGACGGCGCAAGACTTCTGATGGGCCGCATGAATCTGGGCCTCCTAGAAGGCACCAAAATCGGCACCCTCTACATGCCGTCTTACCAAAAAGCCGAAGTGCTCTTTAACCAAACCAGAGGTGTTGCATGATCCCGACTACAAGCGTCCCAGAACGGCTTGTTCCCAGTAATGGGCCTAAATGGGAAATTCGAGTCGCCCATCGGCTCGATGAAATCATGCAGGTCATCTCGCTTCGTGCGATTGCATACATGCATGAACAATCCTGTCCCTATGATGAGGAAATTGATGGCAACGACTTCGCGGGGGCTACCCATCTTATCGCCAGACTGAGTGGTGAGCCGGTAGGCTGTGTGCGGCTTCGGTGGTTTGCGGATTTCTTTAAGGTCGAACGCGTTGCGGTTCTGCCGCGCTATCGCAAGTCTGGTCTTGGTGCTGCCCTCTTAGACGCGTCCTTCGAATTGGGGGCCAAAAAGGGCTACACGCATGCCTTGGGCCATGTCGAACCATCCATCGTGGGCCTTTGGCAACGCGCTTGTGGCGTAAACCCTCGGCCTGGCCGGGCCAATCTTGCCTTTTCCGACCATGAATATGTTGAGGTTGAGAAATTTGTGCCCAAGCGCGCGGATGCGATCCACGTCGATTCTGACCCGATGATTCTCTTGCGACCAGAGGGGGAGTGGGATCGTCCCGGCATTTTGGACCGATCCAACGAACGATTGTTTCCATTGAGAGCAGCAAGGCAAGCCTAACGATGTATTCCCACAGTTATGCGTATCCGGGGCCAAAAAACCAAATCCCACCCCTCCTTATGTGCAATGACCTCGTTGTGGATGGCCATGTATCGGAAGAGCCAGCCTCTTGGCGAACTTGCATCCACAACAGCATGTTGATCCTTGCTGAGGCACGTAAGCGGGGCTGGAACATCGTCCATGTCTACCGACAAGATCGGCCCCCAAATCCCATTGCCAGCTTGCGGCCACAACCAGAGGAGCCAGTCTTTCAGTGCCGGGGGCCGTCTGCTCTGTCGTCGGCGGCGCTTCGTGATTTCCTTCTGATGAGCCAAACCGAAGAGATCATCCTTATCGGCCGCTCTATGGTTCCCAATTGCTTGGCGACAGCAGTTGCCGCCGCAGATTTGGGTGTGTCGGTTACGTTGGTTGCCGATGCGGTCTCCTATCCAATGGCCGATCTCGACAGTTCGTCGGTCTCCATCACGCATGCTGCCAGGCGTCTCATCCCTCAATTTGCCACCATGACCAGCACGGCGAAGCTTTTACAGCTTCAGTCCAGCCTTAGTCTCTTTGTCTCTGGAACTTGACATGACCATTCTTTCTATCGCGACAAGCCTTAATGATAATCATGAAGGGAAGTCTGGCCTAGGCCAAACCACGCGCCCGACAGGGACATCCCAGCTCCCAAGTGAGCCTGTGTTACGGGTTATGCGCACCGCCCTACAGTGTTTGGGTCCTCTAGCTCCCAGCGATGCTATGGTTTTGTCACGAATGCTCAATCGGCTTTTCGAAATCGAACATGATGATGGGATCAGCGTCGCCATTAGCCATGCCAAAGAGCTTGCCGAAGTTTTGCAATTGCAACAGCGCGCCGCACGTTAGGCCAAGGCTAATTCAGCTTGGCGTTACCCTGCCTGCACCGCGTGCCCGCGGATCAGGCGAAACGATAGGCTGACGGCCTTGCACCTGAATCGCTGCAATATCGCCGTTAAAGTTCTGCGCTTCGATTCGATAGCCACGGCGCTCGAGTTCTTGGCGCAGTTCTGGGCTGGCTGGTGCATAGGGCTCGGTGAAGATGGTGTTTTCCGGCAAAAGCTGGTGGTGATAGCGGGGGGCATCCACCGCAGCCTTTAAGGGCATTTTATAGTCGAGTGTGTTCAAAAGGACTTGGAACACGGTTGTGATGATGCGTGACCCACCGGGGGAGCCCAGTACCATGGCCGGCAGCCCATTCTGCATCAGGATCGTTGGTGTCATGGATGACAGGGGGCGTTTAAAGGGTTGGATGGCATTCGCATCACCACCAACCACCCCATATTGGTTTGCCACGCCGGGTTTGGCAGAAAAGTCATCCATCTCATTATTCAGGAGGAAGCCTGCTCCCTCGACCACCACGCCCGAGCCATACCAGCCATTCAGCGTATAGGTGTTTGAGACCGCGTTTCCATCGGCGTCGACAACGGAATAATGCGTTGTCTGTGGTTTCTCCAGACCGGGCTGGACTTGTTCAGTCGGGGATGGAAATTCAGGCTGGACACCTTTTGCGCGTGCCTTGATATAATCCTCCGCCAACAAGCGCGCGACAGGTACTTGAACAAAATCAGGGTCGCCAAGATAGACGGCGCGATCGGCAAAAACGCGCTTCTCGAGCTCCGCCAAGAGGTGAATATAGTCTGCGGAATTGTGCGCCACATTGGCAAACAAATCCGCGCGCGCTTCCTTCATCCCTAAGAGTTGCAGCAAAGCGATCCCGCCCGAACTTGGCGGAGGCGCGCTGATGACGTCATAGCCGCGCCACTTGGAGGTTAGGGCTGTGCGCCAAACAGGGCGATAGGCCTCCAAATCAGCCAAGCTGATAAGGCCCTTCTCCTTGCCCCGGTACATTTGTGCCACGATCTGGGTCGCGACGCGGCCTTGATAGAAGGCGGCTGGGCCGCGTTGCGCAATTGCTTCCAGCGTGTCGGCAAGTTCTGGTTGGGTAAAGGTTTTGCCCTCTGTCATAGAGCCGAAATAGGCACCAAGATTGGTATCGCGTCCCAACTCGGCGAAGGCTTCCCGGTAGATGCGGATCATTTGCGCCGGTGGCACAAAACCATCGCGCGCCAAGCGGATTGCCGGAGCAAGGACGCGCGCCCAAGATAGTTTTCCAAATCGGCGATGGGCCGCAAAAAGACCAGCCACTGTGCCAGGCGTTCCTGCAGCCAGATTGCCAATGACGGTACTTCCGGGCCGAACTTCGCCCTGGGCGTTCAGATACATGGTGGGTGAGGCCTTGCCCGGCGCGGTTTCGCGATAATCTAAGAAATAGGGCTTGCCCTGCATAACCAAAGTCATGAAGCCGCCCCCGCCAATATTGCCCGCCTCTGGATAACTGACCGCAAGGGCGAAGCCGATGGCGACGGCTGCATCCACAGCATTACCGCCGGCTGCGAGAATTTGCGCGCCAATCTCGGCCGATGGCGTGTCGGCTGTTGCCACAGCCCCAGCCTTGAGGGCGCGACGGCCTTTGGCCGTGCCGGCCTCTGGCAAGATAAGCGCACCCGTCGCGCCTAGACCTAAGCCCCACAAAGTTTGACGACGCGAAATCTTCGACATGGCTTTTACTTTCTTAGAAACATCCGAAAGGTGGTGACCCATCACATTAGACTGCAGTGCGACATAAAAACAACTTCCAAGCCGCTTGAGTTTGGTTAGGGTGCCGCCAAAAGAAACACATCACGGTGGGTGAGGGAAACATGACTAAAGTTGCAGTTGTTACAGGTGGGTCGCGGGGAATCGGCGCGGCAATTTCTATCGCCCTGCGCGATGCTGGATATAAAGTGGCGGCCAATTATGGTGGGAATGACGAGGCTGCTGCCGCATTTTCTGCTGAAACAGGCATTGCAACCTATAAATTCGATGTTGGCGATTATGATGCTTGTGCGGCTGCCATGGCTAAGATCGAGGCCGATCTTGGTCCAATCGATGTTCTTGTGAATAATGCGGGCATCACGAAGGACGGCTTCTTCCATAAAATGTCGCCAGAGCAGTGGCGCGGGGTCATTAATGTGGACCTTGACAGCCTGTTCAATTGCACGCGTCCGGTCATCAATGGCATGCGGGAGCGGGGCTATGGCCGGATTATCAATATCTCGTCCATCAATGGTCAAAAAGGCCAAGTCGGCCAAGTGAATTATTCAGCGGCAAAGGCCGGTGTGATTGGCTTCACAAAGGCTCTGGCCCAAGAAGGTGCTGCAAAGGGCATTACCGTCAATTGCGTTGCGCCCGGCTATATTGCGACGGAAATGGTCTCGGCCATGAACCCAGAAGCTTTGGCGAAGGTAAAGGCGGGCATTCCGTGCGGTCGCCTCGGCGAAAGCGAAGAAATTGCGCGCGCTGTTGTGTTCTTGGTGGAAGATCCGGGTTTTATCAATGGCTCAACCCTCACCATTAATGGCGCACAATATATCGCTGGCTAAACCGGTCCAATGGCTACAAAAAAGGGCTGTCAGGGTAAGCCTGACAGCCCTTTTTCGTTTTGAAGCTAAGATTAGCTCAGCAAATCTTTCAAGCTGTCGACCAAATCGGTCTTTTCCCACGAGAAGCCGCCATCGGCGTCCGGTGCCCGGCCAAAGTGGCCATAGGCCGCGGTGCGGGCATAGATGGGCTTGTTCAGGTCCAAGTGACCGCGAATGCCGCGTGGTGTCAGTTTCATCAATTGCGGCAAACGTGCTTCCAATTTGTCGAGATCGCAACGTTCGGTCCCATCGCAATTGGCGTAGATAGACAGCGGCTCTGCCACGCCGATGGCGTAGGAAAGCTGCAGCGTGCAGCGATCTGCTAGACCGGCTGCAACCACATTCTTTGCCAAATAGCGGGCGGCATAGGCAGCCGAACGATCCACTTTCGTGGGGTCCTTGCCAGAGAAGGCACCACCGCCATGGGGGGCTGCGCCGCCATAGGTGTCGACGATGATCTTACGACCGGTCAGGCCGCAATCGCCATCAGGCCCACCAACGACGAATTTGCCAGTCGGATTGATGTGCCACACGCAATCGCGGTCGATTGGCAGAATGTCGCCCAAAGCGTTGCGAATATAGGGCTCCACGATTGCGCGAATGTCGTCGCTGGTCAGGCTCTCATCCAAATGCTGGGTCGACAATACAATCGAAGTTGCTGCAACGGGCTTGCCATTTTCATATCGCGCCGTGACTTGGCTCTTCGCGTCGGGGCCCAACATAGCCAGCACACCACTTTTGCGCGCATCGGCCAGATCCTTCAGGATCTTGTGGCTGAATTGAATTGGGGCCGGCATCAATTCTGGGGTTTCATTGGTGGCATAGCCAAACATGATGCCCTGATCGCCCGCGCCTTCTTCCTTATTGCCGCTGGCATCAACGCCCATCGCAATATGTTCAGACTGGCCATGCAACAACACTTCAATATCGGCATATTGCCAATGGAAGCCATCTTGGGCGTAGCCAATATCCTTGATCGCCATGCGGGCCGTATGGGCGATCAGGTCTTCGGTAACGCTGTCGGTGCCGCGGAATTCACCTGCGATGACAACCCGATTGGTGGTCGCCAAGGTTTCAGCGGCGCAGCGCAGGGCCCAAGGATCTAATCCTTCCGCAAGTGTATGACGGAAATACAGGTCAACGACTTCATCAGAAATCCGGTCGCAGACCTTGTCTGGATGTCCTTCAGAAACGCTTTCAGATGTGAAAAGATATGACGCTCGGGCCAATGGTCTACTCCGGATTGAAATTTCAGGATATAAATACATGTTTATATCTTGAAATCAACTTAACCACCGAAAGAATTGGCCTAAACGCTGCGGCCGTGGCAGAGTGACTCACATGACCCGATCCCAGAACCTAACAGATACTATCGAGATTTTGACGACGCTGGTCGGATTTGACACCACGTCGCGCAACTCAAATCTAGAGCTAATTGAATGGGTTGAGGCCTATGTCGCGCCTTTGAAGCCGCAGTTGCGGCGTGTTCCAAATGCGGACGGCACCAAAACCAATTTGATCATAAGCTTCGGACCGCTCACAGCACCTGGTGGGGTGGTTTTATCAGGCCACACCGATGTTGTTCCCGTAGACGGGCAAGATTGGACGACCGATCCGTGGACTTTAACCGAACTTGACGGCCGACTTTACGGTCGCGGCACTTGTGACATGAAGGGCTTTGCAGCCTGCGCCTTGGCTTTGGCCCCTGCGATGGCGCGGGCTAATCTGATGGCCCCGATCCACATCGCGCTTTCCTATGACGAGGAAATTGGGTGTCTGGGCGCGCCTTCCTTGGTTGAGGTTCTCAATCAGCATTATGCCAAGCCTGCGGCGGTTATCATTGGTGAGCCGAGCGATATGGGTGTCGTTTCCGGGCAAAAGGGTTTGTCGACGTTTCAAATTGAAATTACGGGACGGGCGGCCCATTCCAGCCAAGTGCAGCAAGGGGTCTCTGCCATTATGGAGGCGGTTCCCCTATTGGCCAATCTTCGAGCCCTAGCAGAGGAATTGCGGGCCAAAGCCCCTGCAAACAGCCCGTTTGAGCCATCGGGCACTACGCTCACCATCGGCTTGATTGATGGTGGCACAGCCTCCAACATTCTTGCCCAATCGTGTAACATTACGTGGGATATGCGCTTTGAGCTTGATGACGATCCCAATGTCCATGAAGCCAAAGTGGCGGCTTGGGTGGCAGAACTAGATGCCTCTATTAAGGCGCGGGCCCCTGAGGGTGGTGCCCGCATGATGCGGCGCTCGCTATCCCCGGCCATGGCCCCAGAGACCAATGGGGCTGCCGAAGCTTTGGCGCGGGCCTTAACGGGCGACAATACGACACGGGCAGTTGCCTATGCGACCGAGGGTGGCATTTTCCAAGGTGGCGGCCTGTCCACAGTCATTTGTGGGCCGGGCTCTATCCTGCAGGCCCACCAGCCCGATGAATTCATCGAAATCTCTCAGCTGGCAGCCGGATGCGACTTCATGGAGCGACTGGTAAAGCGCCTATCTGCCTAACTGCAAGACTAGATGCCGGGTGAACCTGCAAATGTCCGGTAGAGGCCAATCGCTGCATCGCTCAATTGCGCCTGATTGGCCAAACGGGCTTGGCGTGCACTGGCGAGTGCGCTTTCAGCCTCCAAGCGGTCCTTGAAAGACACAAGACCGGCATTAAAGCCTGCCAAGGTGGCGTCAAAGCGAACTTGGGCGGCCTGTTCGCCCTCAATCCCGGCCTTCGCGCGCGCTTGAGCTTGCCCATAAGCCGATAGGGCATTCTGTCCTTCCGCAATCGCATTCAGCGTCGTCGACCGATAGGCCAAAAGTGCCTGTTGGAACCGGGCGTCGGCCGTTTTGAGGCTGGCACGTCTTTGGCCGAAGTCAAATAGGGGGATGGAGATTGCGGGGCTTGAATTGCCGCGCTGAACCGTTTGCGCCAGCGGGTTTCCGGCCAAGGATGACAAGCTGGTGATCGTGCCGACGATCGACAAGCTGGGGTAAAGATCGGCGCGGGCAATCCCAACGGCCGCAGCTTGCAGAATGGCGTCCTGCTCAGCGCGGGCAACGTCTAAGCGACGGCGGACGAAATTGGCCGGCACGGCATCAACCAGTGGCGCCTCGGCGCGGAAAGTAAAGTCTTTGACCGGGGCCAAAGTCTCATCAAGCGAACCAGGAACCACGCCGCGCAGGATCGCAATCCTGTCCAAAGCAGCCCGAACCCGCAATTCCGCATCAGGGACACGTTGGCGAATTTGGGCGGCTTGGCCTTGCGATAGGCCTTTGTCTGCCAAGGAAATCAGGCCAACTGCCTCGCGGGCTTGTGCGATTGCTGCCAGTGAGTCGGCGCGCGCCAAATCCTCTTGCAGATAGGCTAAGCTTTGCTGGGCATTGCGCAGATCAATATAGGCCGCCGCCAAATCCGCGATAATGGCGATCTTCGCAGCTTCTAGCGAGGCTTGGGCACCTGCTTCATTTGCCTTTGCCCCAGAAAGGGCAGAGCCAAAGCGGCCAAATAAGGGAACCTCCCATGTTGCGCGCAGAACCGCTTGTCCGGTGGTTTGTTGTTCAACGGCCGTGCCAGTGGCAGAGGTCAGCTTGGTATCGCCCATGGCATAATCTGTGTCGGCCGTACCGATTGCCGTCAGGCGCGGCGCAAAACCCGCAATGGTGGCGCGGCCATTATTGCGCGCCTCAATCAAGCGCTGGTTGGCTAGCTGCACCGAAATGCCTTCGTTCAAGGCTTCACGCACGAGCTTATCCAAAACAGGGTCAGCAAACTGTGACCACCAAGCGGCACTCTCTCCCGCTGGAGCGGGGGGCATATCGCGGAAAGCGTCTGGCAGCGTGCTGACAGGATTTTTGACCTTTGGTGCGCCCATGCCCGGAAAGCCAACCGAGCCGCCCGTAGCACAACCGCCCAACAAAGTCAGAATGGCCAGACTTCCGCTTAGGCCAAGCCTGCGGAGATTCTTCTTGTTGGCTGACATCTGAAATCCAAGTGCCGACGTAGACATGCTGTCTCCACAAAATGATGTTTTTTCGTTCCACCGCTTGACCTCGGGAGCAAGGCCGCATAATGCGAACGAACGTTCGCTATCGGAATAGGACTTATGTCGCGCACCGTCAACCCGTTGAAAGCTGAGAT
>NZ_JADCBK010000167.1 GCF_020253525.1 Aquidulcibacter sp. | reverse complement strand
CGACTTCAGCGCCGCGCGGTAGGGATAGGCATGGAGTTCAACCAAATCGGCCTCATTGCCGACAGTATCGCCGGTATCGATGCCGCCTGTGCCGCCATCGCCAAAGAAATGCTTGGCAGTAGCAATCACATGTTCTTGGCTCAAAAAGTCTGGACCCATGCCTTGCAGGCCTTCAACCATGGCCGCGCCCAGTTCAGAAACAAGGCCCTTATCCTCGCCATAGCCTTCATAGGTGCGGCCCCAACGGTCATCGCGCACCACGGCCAATGTCGGCGCAAAGGTCCAATCAATGCCGGTGACTTTGATTTCAGCCGCGGTAATGCGGCCAATCTCGCGGATTAGGGCAGGATCGCGCGTCGCACCCAAACCAATATTGTGCGGAAAAATCGTCGCGCCAACCACATTATTATGGCCGTGCACGGCATCGGTTGCCCACAACACAGGAATCACAGGGCTGCCATCGGCATGGGGTGTGCGCGAGGCTTCCCAGAAAGCATCAGCCAGTTTCAACCAATCTTCCGGCTTAGAGCGCTCATTGCCATAAGGGCCTGAATTGCCACCATTCAGGATCGTCCCAAAGCGATATTTGGCGACATCTTCGGGTGTGATGGTCGAAATATCGGGCATGATGAGTTGAGCGACTTTCTGCTCCACACTCATTTTGCTCATGATCTCAGTGATCCGGGTTTCGACTTTGTCGTCCTGCTGGAAGCCAGACGCACACCCAGAAAGCCCGAGCGAGAGGGCGAGGATGGGGGCCGCATAGGCGCGGAACGATTTTTGGACAAAGGGCTTCATCAGGGCACGCATCATCGATTTCGCCTTCGCTTATTGTGCTGCTGCAGTGTTTTGACGGTGGACGAACAGGCCGAAGAAGACGAGCCACGCATAGCCCAAGATCGGCACGATCAAAGCCACCGACAGGCCGACATGGTCTGCGGCAAAGCCTGTCACCAATGGCAGAATGGCCCCACCGACAATGCCCATGCACAGAAGCGCTGCGGCCTTTGGCGTGTCCTCATCATTCAGACCAATGACGGTCTGAGAAAAAATGGTTGGGAACATGATGGAGTTGAACAAGCCAATCGACAGGATGGCGATGGCGGCAATCTGGCCCGTCAGCACCATAGCCAAAGCCGCCAAAACAATCGCAATCACAGCGAACACCGCCAAGACTTTGCCGGCGGGGAAGCGGCTTAAAATATAAGAGCCGGCAAAGCGACCGACCATCGCCCCGCCCCAATAAAGCGCGACCAACTTACCTGCTTGTGCCTCGCTGGTGCCCAAGACGCTGGCTTGGCTCAAATAATTGACCAAGACCGAACCAATGGCCACTTCGGCACCGACATAGGTGAAGATGGCGATGACGCCGAACAAGATTTTCTTATTGGCCAGCAAATGAAAACCAAGGCCCGAGGTGGTTTCGGTCTTTGCCAAGGGGGGCAACAGATCGCGCTTTACAAAAAAGACGATCATGATCAGCACCAAAACCATAGCAATGCCCAAATAGGGGGTCTGTAGTGCTGCAGCTTCGGCTTCGCGCAATGCTGCCAAGGCATCCGGGGTTAGGGTCGAGATATCCTTTGGAATTTCAGGACCGCCTTCCAAAATCAGCTTGGCCCCAACAAATGGGCCGATGAAGGTGCCAAAGCTGTTGAAGGCTTGCGCCAAAGTCAGGCGGGCAGAACTGGTTTCAGCAGCCCCTGCGATGGAGATCACGGCATTGGCGGCAACTTGCAGGATGGTGATCCCGGCGGCCAATACGAACAAGGCAAACAAAAAGCCTGAATAAATGCCGATATGGGTGGCCAGCACAAACAGGATGCAGCCGCCAATCATGACAGCCAGACCCGCAATGATCCCGCGCATATAGCCAACTTTGGCCACCAAATTGCCAGCAGGGATCGAGAAAACGAAATAGCCCAAAAAGAAAGCCGATTGCGTCAGCATGGCTTCGGCATAGCTGAGATTATAGAGCCCGCGGAATTTGGGGATCAGAATATCGATCAAAACGGTCGCAAAACCCCAAATGAAGAACAAAGCAAGCGACATGAAGAACAAGGTTCGGTCGTTCACATTGCCCGCTTGCGGCTGTACATTCACTGCGCTTGGTCCGGCCATTTTTGGTTTCCTATCCTCAGATTATTGGTGCTTTTCGTTTCTTATTTGGTCTCGCAAAAAGGCAAACCGCCCTCATTCCCCGCAAGCAGCGGTATCATGTGAGCGTTCACATTTATAGACCCTAACCCAATCAATTTCCATTGTCTTGGGAAAATTCTTCGAGGAAACACCGCGAAGATTGCGGCCTTCGGGTAGGTTTCCCCCGATCGCGAGGTTTAAAATCAGATAGAAGGACTGATCAAAGGGGGCAGAAGGCCGGCTTGGGCTTTGAAGCGCGTGCCAGGTAGCCGGGGTCTGGGTGGCAAAGGGCACCCCATCAATCGACCACACCATTTTGCCGCTATCCCAGTCCAGCGTGTAGGTATGAAAATCGTCAAGATTGCCCACAAGGGGCGTCGTTTTCGACAAAAAGGTGTTTTTGGGCCAAGCCCCGCCATAATGCAGCGTTCCCAAAATGGTGTTTTCAACCCCATTTGGGCAGGTCGGGCACGGTTCACCTAGATTGACGGCCTCCATAATATCAATCTCGCCCGAGGCGGCCCACGGACCATAAACCTCGTCGGCGGGCAGCATCCAAATCGCCGGCCACGTGCCTTGGCCTTGCGGCAAGCGGGCACGCACCGAAATCCGGCCATAACGCCAATCGGCCTTACCCTTTGTCGTCAGCTTCGCCGAGCTAAAAGGCAAGGTCACCTGCTGTTCGCGCGCCGCCTTATGGGTGCGCTGCTCTAGCGGCAAAGCATAGCCGCGACGGCGCTCTTTGCGGGCTTGAATGACGAGCTTGCCATCCTTGATGAAGCTGTTTTCGGGCCGCTCGGTATAGCATTGCTTTTCATTATTGCCCCCTCCCCAGCAATCAACCACATGGCTCCATTTGGTGGGATCAATCGCTGCGCCATCAAACTCATCAGACCAGACGAGCGACCATGTGGCAGGGGTTTCAGGCTGAGCAGGCCCAGCTTGCGCTAGCGCGCCTGTCCCTGCCCCGAAGGTCGAAAACGCGCCAACACCAAGCAGAATAAATGCCCACAAGCGCCCATATTTTTTGGCTAAGAACAGACCCACAGCACACCCCCCATTTCCTTCAGTCTGCCTTGGCCCCGTCCACCTGCATAGCAACAATCCCAGTCCGTGGGCGTCAGAGACCATCGTCCCTCAAATTGTTAGCGCTGTCAATTGGTGGTCAATCTTCCATTCTGTGCCGAAGTAACAAGAGAGAAAGCATGAAGCGTGGGCATCTGCGCCGTAAGGTGCAGTCCCACGGGACTGCACCACCTCACACGCCACAGTCTGGAATATAGCTCTTTCTACTTCGACAGCCTTTGCCGCAGGCTCTGCCGGGGCAAAGGCGTCGTATGAGTTTGAGCGCGCAAGTTGGGGCAGTGTCGGGCGGCGGCAAGGCAAGCGAAACATAGACGATCTTTGGCGTTGCATACCCACGGTGCATTCCATAGCTGGAATGCACCCTACGGCGCCAATAAATTCAATTACTAACGGTGAAAGAAAAGTGGTGCCCGGAGCCGGAATCGAACCAGCGACACGCGGATTTTCAATCCGCTGCTCTACCGACTGAGCTATCCGGGCAACCTGTCGGGAGGCAGGCGTTTAGCGGATCAGATTGTCTCTGTCCACGGGGTCCTCTGCATCGGGTATGCCATTATCCTCTTCTTGAACAGGAATTGCATAAGAACCATTGAGCCAACGGCCCAAATCGAGGTCTGCACAGCGCTTGGAGCAGAAGGGGCGATAGGCGTGGTCTGTGGGCTTGCCACATTCGGGGCAGGTGCGGCTCATGCGATCACCACCTCACATTGGGTCTGGCCGGGGCGACCAAGGCGGAGGTGGAATTGGCCGCCAATCGTCTCGGCAATATCTTGCCGCCACCCGATGGAATCAGCCTCCAAAAAGGCCAGAGGTGCGGCTGGGGCATAGAGGGTCACGCTGCGGCCTTTAGCGCCTTTCAGGGCGGCGGCGAGGCGGTTGATACCGTCGATGGCCACAGTTTCGGCCGTGGGCTGGCCCGTGGCATCAAGGCAGATGTCAGCTAAGGCTTGGCGGCGCTTTTGGCGGGCAATCTCGGCAATGCCAAAGCGCGAGACGGGTAGGACCTCAGTTTTGGGGGCGGCAACGCCGCCATTTTTTTCCGCGTCAAAGGCGCTGATAAGCGCTTTGGTCAAAGCTTCCGCATCACCCTTACGGCGCGGCCCGGTGAAATCCACGCAAATGAGGCCGCCAAGGCCGCGCAATCGGATTTGCCGCACGATTTCGGGCACGGCGGCGAGATTGAGGCCACGGGCAAAGCGGGCAGGATCCGTGCCGCCTGTTTCGCGATTGGCGCTGTCGACATCGACCGCGGTCAAAGCACGTGTGCGCTCAATCGTCAGCCGACCCCCGCCCGCAATCGGCACTTCGGGATGCAAGGCTGCTTCAAAGGCCGCATCAATCCGGTCAATCTCGTCCTCATCGGCCTCGCGCGGCTCTCCGGGCCAGCCCTGCCAGGGCGTGGCATCTTCTAAGAGACGGGGGCAAGGCCCCTGTGGGGCAAGGCCTTCATAGGCAAGTGCTGGGCCCTTGCCGCCTTCGGCTTCGCGCACAACACGTACAGCAACCGCTGCCCCAACGCGCAGATCAGCCTCACGCTCCCGCCCAAAAGGCGCAAAGGCAGGCTCGCCCACGCCCAGATCAACAAAGGCCCCACCAATACGGCCATCAATGGCGGTCACGCGGCCCGCATAAATCTGGCCCCAACGCACGCGGCTTTCATGGGTAGACCAACGCTCTAAGCGCAATTCCACAATCCGGTCGCGGTCAAACAAGGCAGCCCGTAATTCGCCAATGCGCTCATGAATGACAATTTCGCGGGTGGGTGGCTTCGGCGTATTCATGACAGCACCCTTTTATAGCCAAAGCCCTCCAGCAGCGAGACGGCCTCATAGAGTGGTAGGCCCATGACGCCTTCCCACGAGCCATGTAACTGGGTGCAAAACGCCCCAGCCAAGCCCTGAATGCCATAGCCACCGGCCTTGCCCATCCATTGCTCGCTATCGAGGTAAAAGCGGATTTCAGCCTCGCTCAGGCGCTTAAACGTCAGACGGGTTTCTACCGCTCGGCTAGCCTTGGCTGCACCGCGTTGGACGGCGACAGCGGTCGTCACACGGTGATTGCGCCCCGATAAGAGCTGCAGGCAAGCCAAAGCCTGTTCGCGTGTTTCTGCCTTGGGCAACAGTCTGCGCCCCACCGATACGACGGTGTCGGCTGCCAAGATCAAATCATGCGGGTTTTTAAGGGCGATGGCTTCGGCCTTGGCACAGGCCAGCCGCAAGCCATGCTGGCGCGCCGTTTCATGGGGCAGAGGTGTTTCGTCCAGATCGGCTGGACAAATCGTGTCGGGCACAATCCCGACTCTGGCCAGAAGCTCTTGTCGGCGCGGCGATGCGCTCGCCAGAATAAGCTTCATGGGACTTGTTTTACCGGAAACGATAGGTGACCCGGCCCTTGGTCAGGTCATAGGGGGTCATTTCGACCAGAACTTTATCGCCAGCGAGCACGCGAATGCGGTTCTTACGCAGCTTACCAGCCGTGTGGCCGATAATTTCATGTTCGTTTTCAAGACGGATGCGGAAAGTGGCATTGGGTAGAAGCTCTACCACGGTACCTTGAAATTCGAGCAATTCTTCTTTTGACATTGGGTCTCCCGGCCGCAAATGACCTGTTGGGCTGACAACTCAGCTTGATTGGCGCGCTCTATAGTCTGTTTTGGGGGTAAAAAGCCAGTGCTATGGGTGTTGAAGCTGTTAAACTGGGGCCTGCGTGCCACAGATGGGTCAGTTCCTCTCACAGCTCCTGTCAGTTTCCTCTGCGTCCGTCTTGCGGCATGGGCCGTTTTCGCCCATCTGAAGGGCAGAAGACTAATCAGAGAGCTTTATCCCCGTGTCCGCCTTTACCACTGAAACCGTGCTGGATGTCCAGCACTATACCGACCGCCTTTTTCGTTTCCGCACCACCCGCGCCCCAGCCTTCCGGTTTCGGACGGGGGAGTTTGTGATGATGGGCTTGGAAATTGCGGGCAAGCCTTTGGTGCGGGCCTATTCGATTGCGAGCCCCAATTGGGATGAGGAATTGGAATTCTACTCCATCAAAGTGCCCGATGGGCCTTTGACGTCCAAGCTCTGCAACATTGAAGTGGGACAAACTGTGCTGGTCGGGCGCAAACCGGTCGGCACCTTGGTGCTCGATGCGCTCTTGCCCGGCAAAAGGCTCTATATGGTGGCGACGGGGACGGGCATTGCCCCTTTTGCCAGCCTGATCCGCGATCCTGAAACCTATGAGCGCTTTGACGAGGTCATCCTGACCCATACGTGCCGGACTTCAGATGAGCTGACCTATGGGATAGAGTTGGTGGCAAGCCTGAAGGAAGATCCTTTGGTCGGGGAGTATATCGAGGCTGGTAAACTCATCCATGATACGGCCGCCACACGGGAAGCCCAAAACCCCAAAGGCCGCCTGCCCGCCCGCGTCGCTGATGGCAGCTTCTTTAAAGAGCATAATCTGCCACCGTTTAATCCAGACGAAGATCGCGGCATGATTTGCGGCTCGATGGAAATGCTCGCCTCCTGCAAGACCATGTTTGAAGAAGCAGGCTTCACCGAGGGCTCGGTCAGCCAGCCCGGGCAATTTGTCTATGAAAAGGCATTTGTCGGCTGAGCGATTGGTGCTAGGCCTCGACCATGGAGACCATCAAGCTTTGCCTCATTGTCGCGCGTGGCCGCAATCATGTGATTGGGGTTGATAATGACTTGCCGTGGCGTTTGGGCAGTGACCTGAAAAACTTCAAAGCCGTCACCTTGGGCAAGCCTGTCATCATGGGCCGCAAGACATGGGATTCGATTGGCCGCCCCCTGCCCGGCAGGCCAAATTTGGTCATCACGCGTGATACTGATTTTGTGGCACCTGGTGCCAGTGTATGGACAAGCCTCGGCGTAGCAATCGAAGCGGCCAAAGCCATGGCAAAGGCCACCCAGCAAAGCGAAATCTGTGTGATTGGTGGCGGGCAAATCTATGCTGAGGCCCTGCCCTTCGCCGACCGGCTCTATTTAACCGATGTCGATGCCGCGCCAGAAGGCCATGCTGTTTTTCCAGCTCTGGATGAAAGCGCGTGGACCGAGACCTCGCGCACACACTTCCATGCAGGGCCAAAGGATGACCACGATTTTGTGGTTCGCGTGTTGGATCGGGCCGCTTAAGCCGCTTGGGTGCCCTGATAGAGACGCAGAATCTGCAGCGTCGCCCCATCATTGCCGGGCTTGCCGCCTTCATCCAATTCTTCTTGCAAGGCGACACTGTCAATTTCGGCCTGCAAGGCGCTGGCAAGCTTTTCGCCCAATACCGGATCGTGGCTGCTCAACACGTCCCACAGGGTGCGTGTCATGCGCAGGGCAACATCGGCATCAATGCGAACGCCGAGTAATTGGGACTGTTCTTCTTGGGTGCGGGAATTTTGCATCTTCGCCTCCACTGTCAAACTCTAAAAAGGAATCCGGCCGAAAAGGGGTGTTTAATGTTGAAACCTAACTTACGCGTAAGATAATTTACAAATAGTTGCTGAGAACTTGCATGCAAGTGCAGAAACTAATTTCATTACCTGACTGAACTTTCTCAATGCCTTAAATTCAACCAATCGCGCTCGCGCTCTCAATTGCCGAGCTCATCTTGCTAAAGCCCGGTTGGACCGACATGATGGGCGCATTCAGTTCTTCTGCCAGGTGAGCGAGTCCATGCCAGAGCCAGAGTCACAAGAGCCTTGGCGCGGCAGTGGTGCAACCAAGGGTCGCCAGATCGGACCCTTGGCTGAATTCCTGATCTTGGAAGTTACCTCCCAATCCAAAGTCTATAAGCAGAAGCTGGACCGCTTGCTGCGCACGGAAATGAAGATTCGCCCCCGGCACGGGGAGTTTGAGGTCGAAATCCTGATCGATCTCAATCGCGACTACCCAGCCATCGACCTCGACAATGTGGCAAAAGCGGTCCTCGACGGCATTAAGGGTGCGGTTTTCTTTGATGATGCGCAAGTCATGCGGCTAGTTGTGGAAAAGCGCTGGGCAGAGTCAGAGCGGGTTTTGGTACGTGCTTGGCCACGGGGCCATCAGGCGTAGTCCAACGCTCGTGCCCAACACCGTGGCATAGATACAATTTGTTACAACAAAGTCAGTAAAATGACTGAATTGCCCTCGACAGACTTCGCTGTATGCGTTTGAAATATCGTGACAAGCTTCATGAGGGCGGATGATGCAAGATTGGCGCGAAGATAAGACCTTTTTCGGTGCGACCATCGCGCTGCCGGTCATCTGGTTTATGATCTTTTTTGTCGTGCCGATGGCCATTGTTTGGGCCTATTCCGTCGGCGAAAACGTTGGTCCGGTTGATATCGCGATCACCGGAACATTTGCCAATTATGCCAAAGCCTTTTCCCCGGAAGTTCTGAAAGTGATGGGCGATTCCGTCGTCCTTGCCTTCATCACCACGATCATTTGCCTTGTGGTCGCTTTCCCCGTCGCCCTCGCCATGACCTTTGCCGATGAGAAGCAAAAGATGTGGCTTTTGCTGTTAGTCATGCTGCCCTTCTGGACCAATCTGTTGATCCGGACCTATGCGCTGATTGCTGTGATGCGCACCTCTGGGGTGATCAATTCCGGGCTTGAGGGGGTGCATGGCCTTCTGGCCCTCACAGGGCTGCCGATGGGCACGTTTGAACCCTTGCCCTTACTTTACAACAAGTTCGCGGTGGTGGTGGGCCTTGTCTATGTGCATTTGCCCTTCATGGTCCTGCCCCTCTATGCCGCGCTTGACCGCTTGGACAAAAGCCTGATTGAGGCGAGCCTTGATTTGGGCGCAGGCCATTTGGAAACCATCCGCCGCATCATCGTGCCACTGGCAGCGCCGGGTATCGCGGCCGGTCTTGTGATTACCTTTATCCCGGCCCTAGGCGCCTATCTGACGCCCGACCTGTTGGGCGGGCCGGATGATTTGATGATCGCCAGCCTGATTGAACGACAATTCAAGCGCGCCAATGACTGGCCATTTGGGGCGGCTTTGTCCTTCATCCTGATGTATATCACGCTGATCTTCTTTGCCATTCGCGCCTTTATGGAGCGCAAGGGCGGAAAGGTGGGCGCACACTAATGGCCAAGAAAGTCGCCCGCGCGCCCTTAGACTACCTCAATATGCCAGCCATGAAGGCGTGGTTGGCCGGGGTGTTTATCTTCCTCTACACACCGTTGATGATCCTGATCCTATTCAGTTTCAACGATTCCAAAGCCAATATTGTCTGGAAGGGCTTCACGCTCAAATGGTATGTAAAGGCCTTTGAGAACACGCAACTGCGCGAAGCTTTGCTCAACTCGCTGTTGATCGCAGGGGTGTGCACCATCATTTCGATCGTGCTGGGGGCCTTAATGGCCTTTGCCTTCTGGCGTTTCAAATTTCCCTTCAAAGGCCCCCTTGAAAGTGGGATGAGCCTGCCGATTGTGGTGCCTGAAATCTGCTTTGGCGTGGCGGTCTTGCTGTTCTTTGCCAAGATTGGTTTTCCCAATGATCTGCCCTATCCCTTCAATCTGACCCAGATCATTTTGGCCCATGTGACGTTTGCTTTCCCCTTTGTCGCCATTGTGGTGCGGGCAAGGTTAGAGAGCTTTAATCCAGAGCTGGAAGCGGCAGCCCTGGATTTGGGGGCCTCGCGCTATCAAGCCTTCCGCGATGTGATCGTGCCCCATATGAAGCCCGGCCTGATCGCCGGTGGCCTTCTGGCCTTCACCCTGTCGCTGGATGACTTTGTGATTACCTTCTTTGCCTCCGGGCCTGGTACCATCACCTTCCCGGTCAAGGTCTATTCCATGGTGCGCTTCTCGGTCACGCCAGAGGTCAATGCCGCCTCTACCATCATCATTCTGATCACGGTGCTCGCCACCGTCCTTGCCTTGCGCGCCCAAGCCGCCACCACCAAAGAGAGCTAAATCATGAGTGATCGTGACACCATTATTCGGGTCGAAGAAGTTACCAAGCGCTATGGCAAGGTGACCGCGGTTGACCGCGTGACGTTGGAAATCCCGCGCGGTGAGTTCTTTGCCCTCTTGGGCCCTTCCGGCTGCGGCAAGACGACCTTGCTGCGCATGTTGGCGGGCTTTGAAATGCCAAGCGAAGGCAAGATTTTCATCGATGGCGTCGATGTGTCGACCATCCCGCCCAATAAGCGGCCGGTGAATATGGTGTTTCAATCCTATGCCGTTTTCCCGCATATGACGGTGTTTGAAAATGTCGCCTATGGCTTGAAGTTCGACAATGTCGCCAAGGCCGACCAATATGGTCGCGTCATGGCCGCCTTGGCCGATGTGAAGCTGGATCATCTGGCCGAGCGCAAGCCAGATCAAATGAGTGGCGGTCAACGCCAGCGCGTGGCCTTGGCCCGCGCGCTCGTCAAAAAGCCCAAAGTTCTCCTGTTGGACGAGCCGTTAAGCGCGCTCGATGCGAAACTCCGCGAAGCCATGCGCTTTGAACTGGCCGAGCTGCAAGACAAGATTGGCATTACCTTTGTGATGGTCACCCATGATCAGGACGAGGCCCTTGCCATGGCGTGCCGCTGCGCCGTGATGGACCGCGGCAAGCTGATGCAAACGGCCACACCCTCGAACCTGTACGAATTTCCTGCCAACAAATTTGTGGCCGATTTCATTGGCAGCGTGAATTTGTTTGAAGGAACGTTGGAAGTTGACGAGCCCGACCATGCCATCGTCCAGTCCGAAGAATTGGGCGGGCGGATCTTCTTTGACCATGGCGTCTCGGGTGCGGGTGGCGAGAAAATGTGGGTCGGCATTCGCCCAGAAAAGATTGAACTCCTCAAGCGTGAAGAGGGCTCTACCCCACCGACCCCTGAAGACGCGCCTTCGGGCTGCAATGTCACGGCAGGAACCATCCGCCAGATTTCCTATCTTGGCAGCGAAAGCATTTACGAGATCGACTTGATTAATGGGCGGCGTATGCAGGTCTCGCGCCCCAATTTGTCGCGCTGGGATCAAGAGGACTTCACCTGGGATGATGAAGTCTGGCTGCGTTGGCATGGCGATAGCCCTGTCTTGCTGCAGAGCTAAACGTGCACACAGATGGAAGATAAGATGCAAGGAAAGCTGGGCGGATGTCGGTGTGGCCAAGTCCGTTTTCAAGCCAAGCCGCCCGTCCTTCTCACCATGGCTTGCCATTGCAAGGGCTGCCAGCGCATGACGGCCAGCGCATTCTCTTTAAGCGAAATGTATGCTGGGGCGAATTTTGAGCTGCTTTCCGGCAATCCGGTGCAAGGCGGCATGAAGGCCAGCCCCGTCCATTATGTCTGCCCCGAATGCTCCAGTTGGGTCTTTACCAAAGTGTCGTCCACCATTGGTGACTTCATCAATGTGCGCGCGACGATGTTTGATGAGCCCGATCAGAGCCCGCCCTTCCTCGAGACCTGCACCGCCGAAAAGCTCGACTGGGTTGAGATTGGCGCCCCGCACGCCTATGAGAAGTTCCCGCCGCATGAGAAATTTGGCGGCCTCATCCAAGAATTTATGGCTCGATCCACATGAACGCACGACCTATCCTCGGCATGATTTGCTGCCAGCGCCATGTTGGCACCGAATATGCCCAAGCGGTGATGGAGCGCTATCTCTATGGCGTCAGCCCGCATGTGGATGCGATCCCGCTCCTCATCCCGTCCCTGCCCGCCTTTGTCGACGCAGAAACCGTGGCAAGCCGCCTCGACGGGCTGTTGTTAACGGGCTCGCCCTCCAACATGCAGCCCCACCGCTATGGCGAAGATAGTGAAGACGCACCCGGGCCGTTTGATCCCAATCGCGATGAAATGGCGATGGCCTTAGCCGATGTGATGCTGAAGGCTGGCAAGCCCGTTTTTGGCATTTGTCGGGGTTTTCAAGAACTCAACGTCCATTTTGGCGGCACGCTGCGGCGCGACATGGCCGCCCCTACACGCGCCCTGCAACACCATGCCCCTGATGGGGTTAGCTTTGATGCGATGTTTGCCCATGAACATGACGTAACGCTGGAAGAAGGCGGGGCCATCCTTGCCGCCATCGGCCAAGCCACGATCAAGGTCAATTCGGTCCATTATCAAGGCGTGGACAAACTCGGGAAAGACCTGCGTGTAGAGGCCCGCGCGCCCGATGGCGTGGTGGAAGCCTTTTCCAGCACCGCCCGCGGCGGCCCTGTCCTTGCCGTGCAATGGCACCCTGAGTGGAAGCCCGAAGCCAATGAGAACAGCCGCAAGCTTTTTGGCTTGATGGGTCGCGTCTTGCGGGGTGGATCGCTTTAAGGGGCCGGGTTGGCGGCCTAGCGAGTGTTTTCCATCTGCTGTCATCCAAGACGGCGAAGCTGATGCGGGCCGTGTGCCGCAAAGCCCCCCGATGATGTCATCCCCGATGGTGCCAGCCAATCGGGGATCTTGCGCCGCAAAGTCCCCTGAGGTCCCCGCTCTCCACTGCGTTCCGGCGGGGATGACGTTGTTGGGGGGAACTCCCCTCTCCTTATGGGAGAGGGGGCGGGGGTGAGGGCTTACGCTCACAAAAATGAAACGATGAGGGCCAGCCCTAAGCCCCAGAACACAATCAGCTTTTGTGCCCCACAAGCCCTCACCCCTTTCCCCTCTCCCAAGGGGAGAGGGGAGCGCATAGATAAAACTCATCCCCCGCTCCCAAAACCTCGGACACACCCTCCCCCGCAAACTCGCAGTGTCGCTGCAGCGACAACACGTTTCACAGATAACAAGTCGCTCACGAGCCTGTTACCCAAAGTTAAACTATTTGTAATTTGACCCCAAAGATTGAAAACCTAACTGACCGGCTGGAATCCTGATTTCCAGTCGCGTTTCGCGCGACTCCTTTTTGCAACTTGGAGGCTAAATATGCGTAGAACTTTACTGGCCGCAACGGCCGCAATCGCCTTGTGTTTGAGTTCCGGGTCCGCCTTGGCCAAAGATAGTGGCCTCTATGGTGGCGTTGTGATCGGCAGCCAAATCGGCACCGAACGCAATGTTGATACGATTGGCACAACTGCCTTCAACACGTTGGTGCCCAATATTGCGCCGCGCCAACTGAAGCCAAAGGTCGAGGGTGTTACCTATGGTGGCGTGCTTGGCCTCAATTTTAGCAGCGATGGCGCGCTGGTTTGGGGTGTGGAAGCCGATGTGATTGGCGGCGGTGACTTTAAATCGGCTTCATTCTCTGGTGCCCCCATTCCGGGCCTCGCCCCAGCTGGCATCACAACTTCTGCCACCAAGGAATACAGCCTGCGCGGATCGTTGCGCGGCAGACTGGGCACCTCATTGACCGACGAAATCTTTGTTTATGGTACGGGCGGCCTAGCCTTTGCTCAAGTTGAAACCAAGGCATCCGTGGTTGCCAATGGTGCGCCGACCGTGGCTTGGAATGGGGCTAATGAAGAGACCCTCACCGGCTGGACACTGGGTGCAGGGGCAGAGTTCCAGATTAATGATGGGATCATTCTGCGCAGTGAATATCTGTATACAGACCTCGGCGATAGCACAGTGACCGCCGCTGGTAATTCGACCGTTCGCGGGATCGCAGCTTTGAACGGCATCGATTATGTCGCCCGCACCGATTATCGCGGCGGGGAAGTCCGCCTCGGCCTGTTGTTTGCCTTCTAGGCGATCATCCAAGCATAAATTCAGTGATCAGAGGGCCGCGTAGCACCAGCTGCGCGGCCCTTTAGCTAGGATTAGACAACCCATGGCCTTGAGGCCTCAAAGTCCCCTGATGAGGTCATCCCCGATGGCGTCAGCCAATCGGGGACCTCCGAGCGCAAAGTCCCATGGGGTCCCCGCTCTCCACTGCGTTCCGGCGGGGATGACATTTTTTGGATTTCTTTTCGTCTGGAAGCGTTTTGGTGATCCTTCCGGCCCACCAAACCGCAAACGAAATTGTTTTTGCGACATCCTCGATCATCCATTTTGGTGAAACAGCGTTTCCACCAAAATGGGTCCAGACCGAAAGGCTTCCCCGTCGGCGGCACCACCAAAGCCTTGCTGCGCACATGAACCAATGTGCGCGAAAAGCACGCTAATGGTCCTGATGAGACCTACGTTCGCCAGTTACATTGTTTACAAAACTTACAGGCTTGCCGGGAATAAAGGTAGCAAGCAGAGCCTTGTATCGCCTGTATTCAGAGTCATTTGTGACTGAGTAAAAACCAAGTCTTACCCCTGGCATGGACCGGTGCAAGCATTCAGGCCGGATAGTATCGACCCATATGTCGGCCAATTGATTGTTGAGACGATCAACATCTGCGGTGGGCATACGCCCTCCGAAGTCCAACGACTTTAGCTTCATAGAGACACTAAGCGGATTATTAAAATCATAACCGCCCACCGTGGTGACCATTCGGCCCCTTTTGCCCCAGCATGTAAAGGTGGTGACAACTTCCATGCTGGACGGATGTGGATATGGTTCGAGCAATATTGGGACGTCCGCAGGTTCATCCGCCTTCTGAGCGAAGCAAGGTTGTGGCAACTGACTTGCCGCGACAAACAGGACAAAAATCGACAGTCGGATCAGGCTCATACCCACCCCCGCAAAGAAAAGGACCGCGCAGATCAGTCTCCATCATCCCCTGCCATCGACCCACCCCCTGCACCACCCCGCCCTTTGGTAGACGGAACCGGAGCCATTGTATCAGAAATCACCAAAGCCTCCCGCTTATGCGCCCGATTAGCGGGGGGACCGGAGGTGAGCTTTTCCGATCCGATACAATTCTGCAGGAAATAATCCATCTCGCCATAGACATTGGCAGAGTCTGTATAGCGCGATGGCGAATGTTTCATGCGGGGGAAGCGCACCAGACGCGCCTGCTTCTTCGCGGCACTGAGCGCATCAAACATCAGCTGACTATTCTTGGGGTCCACGGTGTCGTCGAGATCGCCTGCCAGCAAAAGGATCGGGACTTTGATGGCATTGACTTGTTTCAGCGGCGAGACCCGGTCCATGGCGGCGCGATCCACGGCGGGGTCACCCATTGTCCGCTTCCAGAAGGCTAAGGAAATCGGGTTTGAGAACCGAGCGACCCATTCAATATGGGTATTCAAGTCAGCCACCCCATTGAGCGAGGCTGCACATTGATAAAGGTCGGGCGTCAAGGCCGCCCCTGCCAAGGCCGCATAGCCGCCATAGGAACCGCCAACGATCGCAACCCGCTTTGGATCAACCCGGCCTGTTTTGACCAGATGGCCGACCAGATCGGTCACATCATCCTGCATGCGCCCGCCCCATTGGCGATAGCCCGCCAAGGCAAAGCTGCGCCCTTTGCCGCCAGAGCCCCGGAAATTGGGCTGGGCTACCAAATAGCCGCGGCTGGTCAAGAAGGCGGCTAAACGGTCCCAATCCTGATTGGTTGAAACCCCATGTGGGCCGCCATGGGGCATGACGACCAAAGGCATCATGGTTTCTTGCGCGCCAACCGGGGCCAGCAACAAGGCCTCTAACGCCAAACCATCGCGGGCTTGATAGTCCACCCAAGTCGCTGTCCCGATGCTGGTTTCATTCAAGACGCGATCGGTCTGCCCAATTTTCAGCATGCGGTTAAAGCGCGCGTCATGCACCCACAGACTGCCCGGATCAACGGGGGACTCGGTCTGCACCGTCCATAAGCCATCATCGGCCGAGATGGACCGCACCCGAATGGTGCTGCCCGCAGGGGCGCGCTTTTGAATCTCTTCAAATCGCGCCTTATTCTTGGGATCCAGCGCGACAAATTGCGACCCCCGGCCCGCTTCAACGCCTGCGATCAGGACATTGTTCGCATCCAAAATGGCATCGGCCATATCATATTTGGCGGACTGGATGCGCGGTTCAGAGAAAGTCTTGTTGATGACATCATAATCATAAATGGCGGCGAGCTCATCATTGCCGCGTCTGGCGCGGACCGTGACATGATCGGGCTTGGCCGAAGGGCCAATCACGTCAAAGCCAAAATGCTCCTCAAAGGGAAATTCAGCCAAAGTGCTCGCCGGTGTTGCGCCCTGGGCTAAGCGGGTCAAGCGTACCGAGGACCCAAGCCGGGCCTGTTCGCGCCGGATCAAGGGTACCCCCGCACTGGAGATAAACCAGTCCGTCCAATAGTCGGGCGTTGCCTCATCGAGGGTCTTGGTCTCGAACGTTGTCAGATTTACTGAAACCAGCCGATCTACATTGTCAAAGCGGGTGCCGACCATGACAGAATTGGGATCGGCATCGAGGCGAGAAACCAACCAAGTGCGATCGGGACGCGGTTTGGCCCGGCGCGCATCATCGCGATTCATATAGAAGGTGCGTGCCTCTTCCTCGGTATCGAATTTCGGATCAGGGGCATAATCATCATCTTGGGCATCAAAACGGACGAGCTTTTTGGCGCGCGCTTCCCCAATCGTCCAAATCCAGACCCCAATCCGATCCTCACGATCCCAGCCGGTCAACAAAAGGCGGTTTTGGTCCTTCCACTCCATTTCATAGATATGGAAGGGCATGTCGAGCCCACCGGCCCGCTTCGTCCGCGCTTCTTGCATGTCATAAAGCTCAATCGCCGATTCCTCGCCGACGTACTTTACCGTCGCCAGAACCCGTCCATTGGGGGAAACATCCGCATCGAGAAAGAATGACCCACCCCAAAACTCATCCAATCTGGGCCGTTGATACACATTGGGAACCACATCCGGCGCAGCTTGGGCTTGGGCTTGGGCCTGACCCTGTGTTTGGGCCAAAGCTTCGTTTGTACCCCCGCTACCCAACCCGAAAACCATGGCAGCACAAGCCGCCACCACCAATCGACCCACCACCCCATTCGTCATGTTACAATCCTACTTAAACCCGATTCAATCAGGTCAGCTTATTGCCTAGAATTGAGATGGCAAGGGGGGAGATTTTAGGTGCGCACGGTGCTGTGCTAGCGGTATGGCTTGACCTTGGAGCATTCCTGCCGGAACGCACCCTACGACGTGCAGCGCCGAAGCTAGGTCACGAAAGGTTTTGTTGACCATGCCTATCAGCAGACATTCACTAGAGAAAGCCTAGTCGGACTGCATGCTACGAAATCAAATCACCTATGTCGAACACCGTGATGTTAGTGATGGAGTTTAGGGCACTTCAGGTTTCACAAGTTCGCAACTGAACAAAGACGAAGGACGCACTAAAGCTGTGACAAACTCTCTGACAATAGCTGAAGCGGCTGAACTTTTGGCGCGTGTGCCCATTGATGTTCACGGTCAGACACGGTTTGTGCGAGTTGTCTATGAAGGTTCTAAAAGTAAGCTCAAGGGCTTCACAGACGTACTTTCTCGGAACTGCCCAGAGTGGAGTTGTTCCCTTCAAGGCAATGTTCTGTATGTATATGTTCCAGTGGCATTGGACGCGGAAAGCTTAGCCGCAGCGCACGACGCCATCACCTTATTGAAGCCAAGCCGGAGCATTCTTGAAATTGGTTTTGAGATTGCATTAGAAGGCGTTATCGAAGAGGCGGTAAAGCAGCACGATTTAATTGAGAACTCCTGGAAACCCGGCACGACCTTCGCTTTTCAATGTGCAGACGGCCTTTGGGCACACCTTTTGTTTGTGGCTGGTGGACGAGGATACGGTGCTTGGGTAAATGTCGCCACCGAGCGCACCCAGAGTTCCACCGATCTTGATTGGGACCGCATTGGCCCCGATAAACTGGCCTTTAATGCGCCCCGCCATGCAGTTATTTCGAGTGCGGCCGTAACGCATATTGGGAAAACACGCCTAAACAGCTTTGTGGCCGACCGGACATTTGTTTACCGCCACCAATATGGCTGGGATGAAACAGCGGTTCCTAATACGGCCGTGCAGTTAGGGCTACCCGAGCCACAAACGCACGAAGAGTGGATTGAGTTTATTAAAGCAATGGTCGTTCGCGATGCTGCGTTTTCTGTCAATTCATGGATGACACGGCGCGTTGCTGTATCACTCAAAGGTACCATTACTATCCTTAGCGATAGCTTAGAACGGGACTGCGCTCCATTGATAGATGCGCCACTTTGCGGTTTTGCACTTGACCTTGCCGATCTCGAGGCAGCGGCGGCGGGGCGAACAGACTACTATGCAGCACTGATGGAGCGCGTGTATCCCCTCTTTCCACCCAACTGAAGGTACGAGCCAAGTTCGAAAATGAAGCGCACGCGGCTACGCACTAGCCGCCGGATCTATACTTATAATGCTTCCACTGATGCCCTCCGCACCGTAGGGTGCAGTCCAACCGGACTGCACCATCCCGTCCCCTTTAGTCTTGATTTTGGTTGTTTACGCTTGGGACCGCCTGCGCCGCAGGCTCTGCTTTGGCAAAGGCCATGTTCGAGTTGGGGGCGCACGATATGGGTTCAAGGCAAGCAGAGCGAGGCTTGAAGGCGTTCCAAGTGTTCTGGCGAAGGCCCCGCATCGACGATGTTTGGAATTGCTTGACCACGGTGCATTCCGGTCGGAATGCACCCTACGGCGCGACGGGAGCCCCCCCTACAACATCGCTGGGATAACGCGGTCGGGGGGTTTGTGGCCGTCGGCGAAGGTTTTGATATTGATGATGACTTTCTCGCCCATTTCGGTGCGGCTCTCCATCGTGGCAGAGCCCATGTGCGGCAGGAGCATGACGTTGGAGAGTTTTTTGAGCTTGGGATTGATCGCAGGCTCATGCTCAAACACATCAAGGCCAGCACCGGCCAACAAGCCCTTGTCGAGCATACGGGCAAGGGCGGCTTCATCAATCACCTCGCCGCGGGCGGTATTCACCAAATAAGCGCTGGGCTTCATCAATTGCAGGCGCCGCGCCGAGAGCAAGTGATAGGTCGCAGGCGTATGGGGGCAATTGACCGAGATAATGTCCATCCGCGACAGCATTTGGTCGAGGCTTTCCCAATAGGTCGCCTCCAAATCTTGCTCAATCGCGGCAGAGACACGGCGGCGGTTATGATAATGAATCTGTAGGCCAAAGGCCTTAGCGCGTCGGGCGACGGCTTGGCCAATCCGCCCCATGCCCACAATGCCCAGACGCTTGCCCGCCACCCGGCGACCCAACATCCAAGTTGGCGACCAGCCTTCAAAGCCATCGGCTTCCACCACGCGCACCCCTTCCATCAGGCGGCGCGGGACAGCCAGAATCAAGGCCATGGTGATGTCGGCAGTATCTTCGGTCAAAACGCCCGGCGTATTGGTCACGGTAATGCCGCGCTGAATGGCTGTCGCCACATCCATATTATCAACGCCAGCCCCGAATTGGGCGATCAGGCGCAAGCGTTCGCCGGCGCGCGACAAGACTTTGCTGTCGATCTTATCGGTCACCGTCGGCACCAAAACATCGGCGCGGCTGACAGCATCGACCAATTGTTCATAGGTCATAGGCGTGTCGGTCGCGTTCAATTCGGTATCAAACAATTCTGCCATCCGTGTTTCGACGGGTTCTGGCAGTTTGCGGGTGACGATGACTTTGAGTTTTGACTGGGGCATAGCCCTGTGTAGCAAGGCAAAGCGCAGACGCCAAGCGACATCGCAGTGAACGCTGAAATCTGGTGCTTACAGACAATTTTACCCTCTAAATTAAGACGCTGTTCACCTTCATCGGCCAGATGAAATCTGGGTAGGCTTTGTCAGGGAACGCGATAAAGTCGTTGTTTGGGAAGTAGTTGCGCACGATGGGTAAAGTGAAAGCCATCCTCGCCAGCCTTGCATTGGCAACCTCTAGCCTATGGGCCACCTATGCGATTGCCGGAGGCTTTCCCCCCTTTAACCGCTTAGCGGGGGAAACACCGTCCGGGCAGCCTGTGCCGCGCTTTGTTTCCTTAAAATTTTCCAACATTAATGGCCGTGCAGGGCCCAATAAGGCCTATCCGGTCCGTTGGGTTTATAAGCGCAAAGGCCTGCCTGTTCGCGTGGTTGCCGAGACCGATGATTGGCGGCGCATTGAAGACCCAGATGGGGCTGTGAGTTGGGTGCATAAGCGGATGTTAGACGGTCGGCGCACCGGCATTGCACGCCCTGCCCGCGATATGCGCGTCGCCATGCGGGCCAATCCCAGCAGCGACACGCGCATTGTCGCCTATATTTCTGACGGCGTGATCGTTGAAATCACAGAGGAACGTCCAGGCTGGCGCGAGGTAAAGGCCGGCCGCTTCAAAGGGTGGGTGCCAGCTTCTGAGCTTTGGGGCGCTGACAATTCGCGCCATCCCTAGAGGATAGCGTGCTTGGCGAATGGCCTTGCGCCATGCTAACGCCCTTGTGAAACATTTTGTAACAGGACGGCATCCCTTTGACGCAGACCACCGACAGCACCATCCCCGCACGCGCCTCTTCCTATAGCTATGAGCAGCTGATCGCGTGTGGCGAAGGCAAATTATTTGGTCCTGCCAATGCCCAATTGCCACTTCCCAACATGCTGATGATGGACCGAATCACCACCATCACCGAGGCAGGCGGGGCCTATGACAAAGGGCGGATCGAAGCCGAATTGGATGTAAATCCCGGTCTCTGGTTCTTTGACTGCCACTTCAAAGGCGACCCCGTTATGCCCGGTTGTTTGGGCTTGGATGCCATGTGGCAATTGGTGGGCTTCTATTTGGGCTGGTCAGGCTTGCCTGGAAAAGGCCGCGCTTTGGGCGTTGGCGAAGTTAAATTCTCCGGCCAGATCACCAATGACATCAAACTCGTCCGCTACGAGATCGATATTAAGCGCGTCTTCAAATCGCGTTTGATTCTGGGGGTTGCCGATGGCCAAGTTCTGGCTGATGGCAAGGTTATCTACACTGCAAAAGACTTGCGCGTCGGACTGTTTCAGCCAGACGCCCTATAAGGAAAAAAGCGATGCGTCGTGTTGTCGTAACTGGGATGGGCATCGTGTCATCGATTGGCAATGACACCGCAGAAGTAACCGAAAGCCTGCGGGCGGCTAAATCAGGCATAAGTTTCGCGCAAGAACATGCCGATCACGGCTTTAAATGCCAAGTACAAGCCCGCCCTAATCTCGATTGGGAAACCTTAGTCGACCGGCGCGCCGCGCGCTTTTTGTCCGAGGGCATGGGCTGGGGCCATATTGCGATGGAACAAGCCATTGCCGATGCAGGTCTTGAGCCCCACGAAGTCAGCCATGAGCGCACCGGCATTATTGCAGGCTCTGGCGGCCCTTCTACCAAAGCCATTGTTGGGGCTGCGGACAAGACCCGCGAGACGGGCTCACCCAAACGCGTTGGCCCCTTTGCGGTGCCCAAAGCCATGTGTTCTGGCGTCTCGGCTGCCTTGGCGACTTGGTTCAAGATCCGGGGCGTCAATTATTCGATTAGCTCAGCATGTGCGACCAGCGCCCATTGCATCGGCAATGCCTATGAGAGCATTGCTTGGGGCAAGCAGGATGTGATGTTTGCAGGCGGCAGCGAAGACCTCGACTGGACTTTGTCGATTCTGTTTGACGCCATGGGGGCGATGTCTTCTTCCTATAATGACACCCCGGCACGGGCCTCGCGCGCTTATGATAAGAACCGCGACGGCTTTGTGATTGCAGGTGGGGCCGGCATGTTGGTGCTGGAAGACTATGACCGGGCCAAGGCGCGCGGCGCTAAAATCTATGCCGAACTGACGGGCTATGGCGCGACCTCTGACGGTCACGACATGGTCGCCCCCTCGGGCGAAGGCGCAGTGCGCTGTATGCGCCAAGCTTTAGAGATGTCGGGTGGTCGCAAGGTCGATTATCTGAACCCGCACGGCACCGCGACCCCGGTGGGCGATACCAAAGAAGTGGGCGCAGTTCGTGAAGTCTTTGCGGGCAATATCCCGCTCATCTCCTCAACCAAATCACTGACGGGCCACTCCTTGGGCGCTGCAGGGGCCCAAGAAGCCATCTATAGCCTATTGATGATGCAAGCAGGCTTTGCCTGTGAAAGCGCCCATATTGACGAGATCGACCCCGACTTTGCCGATCTGCCGATCCTGAGGGCGCGCAGAGACATTGAGATTGAGACCGCCATGTCCAATTCCTTCGGCTTTGGCGGCACCAATGCAACTTTAATGTTCTCAAAAATCTAGCGCCATTTTCCCGTCACAAACTTGGGGCTCAATGGGAGCATGCGATTCCTCCTCTTCCTTCTGATCGTGCTTGGTGCGCTCTTCTATTCTAACCCGACCGAGCAACGGTTGCGCGAAGTCATGCGCGAGCAGGATAAGCTGAGTTTGGATGCGGCAAGCCTTTTGCCTATCAAGCGCACCAATTATTATTTGGCCTCAAAGTTTGAGATCAATTATCTGATCGGCAAGAAAACCTGCTGGGGTGCGGCCCATGCCGTGATCATTTGCCCGGATGAGAAAAAGGACAAGAAGTGATGCGCCCCTCGCTCAAATGGGCCCTGACGGCAACCGATGTTGCTTTCATGCTCTATTGGAGTGTGGCGCTGTTAGAATGTGTGGGCCTGATCCAAATCCCCAGTGACTGGCTCTATGCCCATGCTCATGACCCTCGTGTGGTGGCTTGGAACTGGTCTTTCTTTCCCCTTGATATTGCTTTCTCGATTACCGGCCTATGGGCGGTGCGTGCGGCAAGCCAAGGCAACCCGATTTGGCGGCCCCTTGCCCTCATTTCCCTCATCCTCACCATTGTGGCGGGGGGCATGGCGTGTGGCTATTGGCTGCTCTTGGGCGAGGTTGACGCCGTTTGGTTTGGCATGAATGCGGTTCTGGTGGTTTGGCCACTGGTATTTTTGCCCAGTCTGGTGCGAGAAATGGCCGTAAATTCTGCGTCTGCGAATTGACTTCTCCCGCGCTGGCACGTATCAGCGCCGCTCTCTAAAGACGTCACCTTAACAGCGCCCACGTTGCGCGCCACCTTTTGGAATACGACCATGAAAGTGAAGAGCTCTATCAAATCACTGAAGACCCGCCATGCAGCGTGTCAGGTCGTGCGCCGTAAGGGTCGGGTCTATGTCATCAATAAGGTCGACCCACGCTTTAAAGCCAAGCAGGGCTAATTGCGCGTGTCTGCGCCGATCCGCGCAGTTCTTTTCGATTATGGCAATGTGTTAGTCGGCTGGTCGCCGCGCAAACTCTATGCGCGCTTGATTCCAGATCCCGACCGCCTCGACTATTTTCTCGACCATGTTTGCCCGATGTCGTGGCATATGCTGCATGACGAAGGCCAAGCCATGGCCGATACGATTCCCGCCAGACAAGCGCAATTCCCCGAATTTGCCGCAGAAATTGCTGCTTGGAAGACAGACTTTGCGGAGATGATAACCGGCGAAATCACAGGCTCAACCCACTTGGTGAAAGAGCTCGCCGCCGCGCAAGTCCCGCAATATGTCTTGACCAATATGCCAAGCGAAATGGTGGAAACCTGCTTTGGCCCGTTTGATTTTCCCCGCCACTTCAAAGACATTATCGTCTCGGGCGATGAAAAGACCGCCAAGCCCTTAAAGCCCATCTTTGATATTAGCCTGAAACGCATGGGTGGCCTTGCGGCTGAAGAAGTATTCTTCACCGACGATTCGCCTGCCAATATCGCTGCTGCTGCTTCTTATGGCTTTGTGACCCATTTGTTCACCGAACCCGAGGCTCTGCGGCTTGCCATGCGCGAGGCGGGTCTTCCCGTTTGACGGACATGTCGGTTTAGAGGAAAGCTAAGCCGATGCGGTTCTTGCGCCTTTTGCCCTTTCTATTTCTCCTGCCTGCGGCTGCGGTCCCGGTTGTGCCCGGTGCCGTGACACCGGAGGTCGATAATCCGACCGTCTATGACCCCCCGCCGGCCCAAAAGCTGAAAACCTATTATGAGGCCTTGGCAAAGAGTGGATCGGTGGAAGAGGCCGCCCGCTATGAGGGCGAGATTTATCTGATCTTGACGCGCAATGCCTCGCCCACCATCAATTTTCTGATGGAAAGCGCCAGTCTGGCGATGGAAGCTGAGGATACCGAAACGGCGCGCAAGGCGCTCACACGGGTGACAGAACTGGACCCCAATTATGCCGAAGGCTTGGCGCGCCTCGCCACCCTTGCCTATGATGATGGCGACCTTGTGCAAGCTGAATCGCTGTTGAAGCGGGCGCTACGCATAGAGCCCCGCCATTTTGCCGCTTGGACGGGCCTTGGCCTTGTGCGCGAGGATCTGGGGGATTATCGCGGTGCCGAAGCAGCCTATCGTGAAGCCTTATTCTTGCACCCCTATCTGGACGGGGCGAAGCGCGGCCTGATCCGCATGGAAGCCCGACTGGACGGATTATCGCTGTGAGCCCTGACCTCCTCGCCCGCCTCATGCCCTTTTTGGTGCTGGCCGCAGCCCTGATCGTCTTTATGCTCATTTCGATCATCTTGCGGCTCGCTTTGATTGAGCGGTCTTGGCCCCCCTTAGGCCGCTTTGTGACTGCGCGCGGGGTTAAGGCCCATGTGATTGAACAAGGCGCTGGCCCCGAAATTCTGATGGTCCATGGCGCGGCCTCTAATGGGCGCGAACTCATCTCAGCCCTCGGCCACCACCTCACGGATTTACGTCTGATCGCGCCAGACCGCCCGGGGCTTGGCTATTCAGAACGGCCAAAGGACGCGGCCACTTTGGGCGAACAGGCAGCTTTTATGGCCGATATTGTGCGCCAAACCGCATCTGGCCCTGTGGTTGCGGTTGGTCACTCCTGGGGCTCGGGTGTTATCCTGCGCTTGGCCTTGGATCATCCAGAACTGGTCAAGGCGCTGGTGCTTCTGGCCCCTGCATCGCACCCGTGGGAGAAGTCGACCAGCCTCTTAAACCGCATTGCCGTCTGGCCCGTCATTGGCGACCTCCTCGTCTGGACCTTGCCGCCACTGCTTGGGCCCAAGCTTGCCCCCAAGGGCATCGCGCGCGGCTTTGCCCCCGGCCCCGTTAATCCGCCCGATTATGGCGATAAGATTGGCACGCCCCTCTTCTTCCGCTCCAAAGCCTATAAGGCCAATGCCGAAGATATGGTGATTGGCAGTGCGGAAATGGGCAAACAGGCAGTGCGCTATAGCAGCCTCAAATTGCCCGTCACCATCGTGTCAGGCCAAGGTGATGTCATTGTTTATAATAGCATTCATGCGGCAGGCCTCAAACGCGACATTCCCCATGCAGACAGCTACCGCGTACCTCAGGCTGGCCATATGCCCCATTGGGTCGACCCCGACCTCGTGGCAGGCATCATCCGCGCCCATGCGACCGATACTGTGTATGAGGCAAGTTCTGCCCAATTTCGTGCAGAGCCCTGATTGCACCTTGGCGTAGGCAGGCTAGAAGGATGGTTAAGACCAGCCCTGATTGATGCTTTGAGGTTCCAACCATGTATGATGCCGATGATGACGACAACCGCGTTTCCGCCCCCCAAGCCTTGACCTCGTCGTCCAAGGAAAAACTGCGCCAGTTTGTTGCCCGCATCGAAACCTTGGAAACCGAAAAAGCCGAATTGGCCGAGCAGCTCAAGGAAGTCTATGGCGAAGCCAAATCCTTGGGCTTTGACACCAAGGCGCTACGTGCCGTCATCCGCTTGCGCAAGCAAGACGCCAATGATCGGGCAGAGGCTGAAATGATGCTCGACCTTTATCTGGAAGCCGTCGGCGAAATCTGAGGCCTTTTTGTCGCGACGGGTTGACCCTGCCCTAACCAAGCGCGCCCTGTCGGCCCTGAAACGGGCGGCAGATAAGGCGAAATTGAGTAAAGAGGGTCTAACCGATTGGGAGGCCGAATTTCTGGGCAGCGTTGAAGAACGCCTTACGAAATTCGGCTCCGCCTTTGCCGATCCCGATAAAGGCCAGTTGAGCGCCCCGCTCTCATTGCGCCAAGGCCTCAAAGTCCGACAAATCAGCAAAAAGGGTGAGGCCGAGGGCGGCCAGAAACCTCGCGCGGGCTTTAAGGCCAAAGACAAGCCCAAAGCCGCCAGCGCGGCAAAGCCCACAAAGCCAGCCAAACCGCGCAAACCGCTCGCCCGTAAAACAGGCCTGACCTCCACAGGGTTTAAGCCGAAAAAGAGCGACTAATTGGGGGCAGCCTCCTCGCCATCGTCGCCATCGGCACCAAATCCACAAGTCAATAGCTTGCGATCATGCATCTCGGCCCGCACGCGAAGGGTTGAAGCAAGGCTGCGGGCTTGGGGTGGTGCGCCCCGACGAAAGCCACCCTCGCCTAATTTATAGATCAAATAATGGGGCACAAATTGGCTGCGGGGAATACCCGTGCGGGCTTCCATTTTGGTAAAGTGCCAGCCAACAAAATCCACCGAAAGAGCAAAGTTCGACCGAGAGCCAGACGTGCGGCCCGTATCTTTCAAGAACCAATTCCATGTCCGCAGATTGGCTTGGGCAAAGCCGAAATTGCGCATTGAATTGGCATCGACCGCGCCATCGCCTTTAGCAGTGGCCCGAAAGCGGCTTTCTTGATCAATCACGGTCAAAATCGCACCGGGACTGACCTTCCAGGTCAAAGAGGCAGAGCGCACAGCCTCTGCCCAGCCGGGATTTCGTGCCAAGAGAGCGCACATATCTTGGGTTTGCGCTTGGGCCGGCAGGGCAGCCAGATAAAGCCCAAAGGCAGCCAGAAAGCCCACCAACCGCATGTCTCAAGCCATCCCACAACAGGGGCAGGCAGGGTCAGCCTTCAGGCTCACTGTCCGGCTCTGCCCGCTCAACCCATCCATCATCCACAGCCGGCCCATCAAGGGCTTACCGGCCTTGGTCAGCCATTTGATGGCCTCGAGCGCCATCATAGAGCCAACAATCCCCGTCAGCGCGCCCACAATGCCCATTTCCGCACAGGTCTCAGCTTGGGGCGGGATGTCGGGCACAAAGCAGCGATAGCAGGGCAAGGCTTGCCCATGCGGGTCAGTCTTGCTGAGGCCAGAGCCAAATACCGCCACTTGCCCATCCCACCGACCAACAGCGCCCGATACCAGCGGGATGCCCAAAGCATGGCAAGCGGCATTGACGGCAAAGCGGGTTTCAAACTGGTCTGTCCCGTCCAGCACAAGGTCGGCACCCGCAATCAGGCGCTCGGCATTGCTTGCATCTAGTCGTTGAACCTGAACTTCTACTTCAATGGCAGGATCAAGATGGTGGATGGCTGCTTGCCCCGCGCGAACCTTGTCCACACCAACATCTTCGGTCCTAAACAGGATTTGTCGCTGCAGATTGGAAAGCTCAACCACATCGGGATCAATCAGTACGAGACGCCCCACCCCTGCTGCAGCCAAATACAGCGCCGCGGGCGCACCCAGTCCACCCACGCCCACCAAAGCCACCGTCGCCTCCGCCAGCCGCTTCTGCCCGGGGCCGCCAATCTCTTTGAGAAGAATATGCCGAGCATGCCGGTCTAGGCGAACAGAACCTGTTTTCATCCCACCATGATGACCGCCCCGGTGCACAATGGCAAGCGAGGGGAAAGCCCCGCGTGCCCCTTGGCGACAAGTCTGCCTAGATGCCGATGCTGTCAAGGGCGGTGAAGGGGTGTTTCAGAAAGCTTGTCATCAAGTCAATTTCCCTGGCGATGTCATTCCCGGACGGCGTCAGCCAATCGGGGACCTCCGAGCGCAAATGCGCTGAGGTCCCCGCTCTCCACTGCGTTCCGTCGGGGATGACATTGTTTTGGCTGGTTTTTATCTGGACGCGTTTTGGTGAAACAGCGGGTCCACCAAAATGGGTCTAGATGAAAACGACCCCTTCAGTCCCTTCGGGACAGCTTCCCCACAAGTGGGGAAGCGGCAT
>NZ_JADCBK010000166.1 GCF_020253525.1 Aquidulcibacter sp. | reverse complement strand
TGCTAACGGCCTGCGCGAAGGCCGCCAACAACGCCGCTTGGCAGCAGCAGGGCTGTAAGTCTGGGCCCTGCTGCTCCAGCCGACTTTAGTGCTGATGGCCGCCTTGGCCATGATGGTCTTTATCGCCTTCGGTCTTTTGGGTCGGGTTTTCCACCACCGGCAGCGCAAAGCTGACTTTGCGATTGCCTTCAAAGGTCAATTCGACCGGGAAGCTATCGCCCGGTTTTAGCGGGGTCTTGATCCCAAACACCATCAAATGCAGGCCGCCGGGCGCTAAGACGGCTGTGCCCTTGGCAGGGATTTCGACCTGTTCCACTTGGCGCATTTGCGCCATGCCATCGGCCCCTTTCAGATGGGCATGCAGCTCAATACGCTCTGCCTTCGGGCTGGTGGCTGCCACCAGCTTTTGGACCTGATCACTGCCATTGGTGAGTGTGAGATAACCGGCCGTAACATCGCGGCCATTGGGCGGCAGACGCAGACGCGGCTCACTAATCTCCACCCCGTCAATCTTGGCAACTGCCTGCATCGGGGCAGGGGGCGTCTTGGCGGGCTCGCACGCCGCCAAGCCCGCAAGGGCGATCCAGATCAGGGGTAAAGCTCGAACAGATAAATTCATCAGATCCTCCTAAAGGGGGGCAGGCTGGGCAAGGCCCAGAAAGCGGCGGGTAAAGGGCAGACGGCTCAAAATGAGCCGCTCGAGCAGGGCAACCAAAATGAGGCAGGCCCCAAGCACAGGTAGGAAAAGTGCAAAGGCAAAGATCAAGAGACCAATACCCACACCAATCTTCTGGTCTGGAATCGGGGGCGGTGCACCCAATACGCCAGACGGTGCGCGCTTGCGCCACATCACAAAGGCCGACACCGACAAAACGACTAAGCCCAAAGCTGTGAGCACGCCCAAGGCTTGGTTCAACGGGCCAAATAACTGGCCTTCATGGGCGGCAATCCCAATGCCGACAGCTTGATCAATCACATGCTTGTCGCCAAAGGCCTCGCGGCGGACTTCGCTGCCATCTTGGGCGCTATAGGCGATTTCAACGCGGCTGATGCGGTCGCCGGCCATAGAGCGCGCCATCCAATGGGGATTTTTGGCGTTGGGGGGCGTAATGCTAACCGGGGGGGCAAGCCGTGCTGCCCGCGCACTGGCGGCAATATCATCGACATTGGCGACATAATAAGGGGCATCATGGCCGTGATGGGCAAAGGCCTCGGCAGTGGCGGCCCGTTCGGCTGCCCGGCTCTGGGTCCAGTCCTTGGAGACGGCAGCTGTTCCCGTAAAATCGCGCACCATGTCAAAGCCCTTGCCCCACACATTGGTCCACGGCAGGCCGGTGATGAGAAGGAAAATGGCAAAGAAGGAGACCCACATCCCGGTAACGGCATGCAGGTCGCGCCAAAAGATTTTTGGTCCTGCCTGAAGGCGTGGGATCAAAACCCCCTGCACACCTTGGGCGGTTCGGGGCCACCACAGATAAAGCCCCGTCACCACCATCACAATCGCCCATGAGGCTGCCAGCTCAACAATCAGTGAGCCATTATCCCCCATCAGCAATTCTCCGTGTATGGTGCGCACGATTGCCATCAAGCGGTCTTCGCGGGGGATGGTTTTGAGGACTCTTAGGCTCGTGGGATGTACATAGACAATCGTATCCACCCCACCCTTGGTCACCACTATTTGGGCGGCGTCTGTAGGCCCGTCGGGCAAGCGATAGGATTTGAGGCTCGACCCTTCAATCTGGGCGGTGGCGACTTTGACCTGTTGGCTTACGGGGGCGGTAGGCCCGGTCAGAACCAAATTATTATAGGGCCTATCAAGGGCTGCCTCGATCTGGGGTTTAAACAGATAGAGGCTGCCGGTGATCGACAAGAGGATGATGAAGGGAATGCAGAAGAGACCCGCATAAAAGTGCCACCGCCACAGCATGCGATAGAGGCGGGCCCGTTTTTCTGGCGCGGATTGCGCTGATTGAAGAGGGGATGCGATGTCTGTCATCTGGGTCTCCTATAGTTTCAGCTTCACGTCGAACACAAAGGTCCGCTGGGGCAGCGGGTGCGAGACATAGGCTTGGTCGTTATTGAGGTTGTCGATCCCGAAATTAAGCTGGACCTTTTCCGTGAGGTCATAGGTCAGGCGGGTATCGACAAAGAAATATTCGGTTTGGAAGCCATAGACACTGCCTTCCCTACCAAACAGATCGGAGGTTGGGGTTGTTGCTTGACGCCAGCCGAGCGATGCGCGCCATTTCGGGCTGATTTTGTAGCGGAAGTTCCCACTCGACCGCCATTCTGGAATGCGCGGGAAGCGTTTGCCGACCGTCTCTGGATTGGCAAGATTACGCACAGTGGTTGCGTCCATCTTGCTGAGGCTGACATTCATGTCGAGGCCATCCACCCACAGGTCCTTGGCCTCGAAAATCAGCTCCACACCCGATTGGGTAACAAGGTCGACGTTCTTAAAGCTCGAGATGACCGTGCCAAATTGATTGAGGCCACTAAAGGAGAAGATTGCGTCCTCAATATCCTGATAGAAGGCACTGGCCGTGATTTGGACCGGGCCCAGCTGGCCCCGACCCATCAGGGTCATGTCCGTAGAGCGCTCGGGCCGCAGATTGGGGTCAAAGCTTTGCGGGTCGATTTCGCGCGTGATGTCATCGATCCGGCCTTGGAACAATTCACCCACGGTGGGGAAGCGGGTTGCGCTGCCCAGCGAGAGTTGCACCACAATGCCCTCAACAATTTCGGCTTGGATCGAAGCCTTTGGGCTAAAGGCGCTATCGGTGCGATTGGGGTAGGTGTCTGCCAGCCGCGTCGCACCCGATTGGCGGGCGATTGAGCCGTCAAAGGCCCGCCAGTGGTCATACCGGCCCCCCAGGGTCAGGGTAATTGTGTCGGTCAGGTCGATGGCGTCCTCCACCCAAAGCCCGAAGGACTCGGTCTTACCCGCCGTGGCGGAGGCAAAGGTTTGGCCGCTGGCCGCACGCCAATTGGTGGTATTGAAGGTGTTTTGGGCGGTCTCATACCGATTGGCATTCAGGCCAAAACCAAGGTTATGCCGACCAAAGCTTTGGTCAAAGGTGATATCGGCGGCATACCAGCCTGGATTGTCTTGAACCTGATAAGTGCCCGCCCCATTGGACTGGCCCGTCAGATAATCGCGTGAGGTTTTGGTGTTCCAAATCGGCATCCAATAGCGGGATAGATTGGTGCGCATATCCCACCCCGCCAAATTACCCGTAAGCTTGAGGCCCGCCAGATATTCTGTGCGTTCAAATAGAGACGAGGTCAGACCTGTGGCATTCCAGATTTGGTTGTTAAATCGTACTCGGCCTTGGCCGATCAGGGCCCCATTGGCATCTTTCAAGAAGGTACGTGTGTCGGCCAAGGTTTGGTCTGTCGTCCACCCAAATAGCATGGCATCGGCCGTCCAACCTGGAGCAAAGTCATAAGCTACCCGCACGCGTACTTGGTTTTGCACAACATCCACGGGCGAAGCCGCACCAAAAACTGGGGTTGCCAACTCAGGATCGACAAAGGCACCGGTTACGCTCGTCGCAGCAGCGGTTCCTGTTGCCGGCGTCAAAAGATTATAGGTCATGGACTGGCCGACATTGTCGAACCGGCGAAAGCCCGCGCGCACGCGCAGCTTGCCATCGCGTGCCACATAGGTGCCGCCACCTTCAAGGCTATAGCCCGTGAAGGTTTCATCAAAGCCATATTCTTTGAACGGCATCACCATGGTTTGAGCGTTCAGATAGGCCCCAGTCACTTTGGGTTCTTCGGTGGTGACAGAGACAACCCCACCCATGGAATTGCCGCCATAGCGGGCAGAGTAGGGGCCATAGACAATGTCGAACTGGCGCACATCGGCCGGGCCAACCACGTTCCATTTGGGAGAGAAAGAGAAAGAGTTACCGAGGAAGTTGGAGACCAAAAAGCCATCCACCATCACGATGGTTCGCGCACTTTGAACCGTATTGGCCCCGCGCAAGGCCACCACCGCATTATCATCGCCGGCAAAACGTTTGCGGACAAAGAAGTTTGGCGCGTATTTCATCAAGTCTTCGACATTGATGGCGTTGATGGCTTCAAAATCAGCCTTGCCGAGCGAGACGGACAAGCCTCTCGGCACCACCGTAATCGGGGTATCGCGCTGACCCACCACAATGATGGTTTCGGTCGGCTTTTCGGCTTCTGTGGTCGCTGTGTCCTGCGCCCAGAGAGCACTGGGGGTCGATAGGCAGGTTGCGGCCAAGAGGGCCTGACTCATAAACAGATTGCGCCCACGTGGCGCTTTAAACAGGGAGGTCATGAACTCGTTCCAAGATGAGAATCACAGGCATGCCGATGGCAAGCCATCGGCGCGGAGAGAAATCTCAGGCTTGGAGGGGTGGGCCGGTCTTGGGTGGTGGCGGGGCAGCAAGCCCGAGGCCCGGGGCGACGATGAGGTCTAGATCGGAAGCGACTTTCTTCGTTGCCACAAACGTGACAGCAACACTGGCTGCCGAGGGGGCGGTCAGCGCTGTGCCTTGGCCGGCAAAGGTACAGGGATGGCCGTCATGGCCGCCTGGAAGATCTTGACCGTCACCTGCGTGACCTTGTTCCCCATGGGCCACGATTTGCCCATCGCCATTCATAAAGGCGGTGACATTGCCTTGCGCGGTACAGAGCACAATGGGGGTTAGGCCCGCCGCCAAAGCTTGGGGGGCGACCATAAAGCCAGCCGGTATGGCCACCTTGATCGCAATCGCCAGCATCCCCACCAGAAGATGGAGCTTTTTCAGCCAAGACATTGTGGCAGAGGTGCGGCGCATGGGGCCTCGCTAGGCAGGCTGAGCGTAAATGTCCAGCCCAATTGGCACTCACGCTTGCGTCAGCACGCCGTGTGGATCAGGCCGATTGGACCCGCAAGCTGGGGTCCAAATTGCGGCCACGCCACCGCATTCTCCAGCATAAATGCGGCCCGGTCGCGCGACCCTTCGAGCCGACATAGCCGATCAAAGTGCCCGGTGTGACACGTTGTCCCACCTCAACCGCCAAAGCGCTTTGGTGCAGATAGGTGGTGATCAGGCCTTGGCCATGATCAATCGCCACCATGCCGCCCTCAAAATGCATGTCGGGCTCGGCTAGGACGACAAAGCCACTGGCAGGGGCATAGATGGGCGTGCCACGGGGGGCACCCAGATCAATACCGAAATGGGGGCGTTGGCTTCGACCATTCAGCATTCGGGTTGCGCCCCATGGGCTTGTGATGCGCACCTCATCCAAGGGCCAGCGGAAGGGCTCTTCAAAGCCCCGCGCGATGGGATTGTTGCTGTCAAAGGCCTGACGCTTCAGGGCTGCATCGGCCTCAATGCGGGCTAAAGCCTCAGCCGGCGGATCGATCGTGGCAGAGGGCAGGCCGCTGACACTGGTGACGGGATAGGCGCGCGGGGCAACTTCAAGGCCAAAGCGGGCGACCGTGTCGCCCAGCGAAATCGCAATCAAGGCTTGTGAGGGGGCGTCGCGGTCAAAGCCCATAACAAACCGGCCATCGCTATCGGCTTGCGTAGCAATGCCGCTGGCGTCGATCTGAGCCCCCGGTACGGTTTTGCCAATCACAACACCCGATTGTTGCGGGGTGCCGGAAAAGCTGAACGGCAAGGGGGAATGAAAGGACTCAGGAGATTGGGCTAAAGCCCGGTCACACCCGCTCGACAGGCCCGTCAGCCCAAAGAGCCCACCAAAGACAAGGGTTCGTCTGGCAAGATTGGTGTTGAGATTTAGGCGCGCGCGTTCACTTGTTTCCAGCGCGCTGTCGCCGCTGCTGCATCCACATAGGCTTCCTGCAGTTCGACCGACCAATAGCGTAAATCCTCAAGCGGGATGGGCTTGCCCGTCACCGCACAGCGCACAAACTTCCCCGGCCGCACAATGCTAATTTCGGGCGTCCCATAATGGACTTGGGCGGCACCATCGCCAAAAGATTTCAGATGATCAAGCATGTGTGTCACTTTAGGCGAACTTTGCCTCTGGTGCTAGTGTTTGAAGCAAGTTTGGCGCGGATTTAAATCGGTGTGCCGGAAACTGAGAGATTCTGGCGGCGCGTGTTTCTGACTTGAAAAATCTATCCACCCTCTGACGGGCAGCGTTTAGTCTCTGTCAATCAGAAGCTGATCGCACAAACAAAAACGCGCGAGCTTTTGGCCCGCGCGTTTCAAACTTAAGGAGCAAATTTTAGCGATTAATGATGGGCACGTAATCGCGTTGGGTCGCACCGGTATAAAGCTGACGGGGGCGACCAATCTTTTGAGCGGGGTCGCTGTTCATCTCGTCCCACTGGGCGATCCAGCCCGTGGTACGGGCCAGAGCAAACAGCACGGTGAACATTTCCACGGGGAAGCCCATCGCCTTCAAGGTGATGCCCGAATAGAAGTCGATGTTGGGATAGAGCTTGCGGCTGACGAAATACTCATCATTCAGCGCAATCTTCTCAAGCTCCATGGCGACTTTCAAAAGTGGATCGTCCTTCACGCCAACTTCGGCCAGCACTTCGTGGCAGGCTTGCTGCATCACTTTCGCGCGTGGGTCATAGTTTTTGTAGACGCGGTGGCCAAAGCCCATCAGACGCACGCCTGAATTCTTGTCTTTCACTTGCGCGACAAAGTCAGGGATATTGTCGACATGGCCGATCTCTTTCAGCATGTTCAAGGCGGCTTCATTCGCCCCGCCATGAGCAGGGCCCCACAAGCAGGCGATACCGGCAGCGATACAGGCAAAGGGGTTGGCGCCCGAAGAACCCGCTAAGCGGACGGTCGAGGTCGAGGCATTTTGTTCGTGGTCGGCATGCAGGATGAAGATTTTTTCCATCGCTTTGGCCAGAACTGGGTTCACGACATAGTCTTCGGCAGGAACTGCAAAGCACATGCGCAGGAAGTTGGCCGCATAGCTCAATTCATTGCGCGGGGTCACAAAGGGTTGGCCCAACCAGTATTTATAGGCGCGTGCTGCAATGGTCGGGATTTTGGCGATCAAGCGGTGCTGGGTGATTTTGCGCTGGACGGGGTCATCAATGTTCAAGCTGTCGTGGTAGAACGCCGACAAGGCCCCCACGGTGCCAACCATGACCGCCATGGGGTGCGCGTCGCGACGGAAGCCTTCAAAGAAGCGGTCGAACTGGGCATGCAACATCGTGTGATAGGTGATGTCATGCTTGAACTTATCAAACTCGCTTTGGTTTGGCAGATGGCCTTCCAACAAAAGATAGGCCACTTCCAGGAAGTTCGACCGCTCGGCCAATTGGTCGATCGGATAGCCGCGATGCAGCAAAATACCTTCATCGCCATCGATAAAGGTGATCTGGCTTTCGCACGAAGCCGTGGAAGTAAAACCTGGGTCGTAAGTAAAGGCACTGGTCTCTGCATAGAGTTTGCGGATATCGATCACATCAGGGCCGGTGGCACCGCCATAAATTGGCAAGTCAATCACTTTGCCTTCGAAATCAAGTTTAGCGGTACCCTTTGGTTCTGCTTTGCTTTCCATATTTAAGCCCTCTTGTGTTTTGCTCGTAACCACAGTTTCCACGACAGAAGTTTACATCACGTCTCCAAGACGCGCTAAGCTTTCATCTCTGCCTAATAGCTCTAAGGCGATTGCCAAATCTGGTGCCGGAAGGCCACCCGTCAGTGCAGCGCGCAGGGGTGGACCAATTTTGCCAAAGCCAATGCCTTCTGCTTCGGCAAATCTATCCAACGTCGCTTTGATCTCGGTATGATGCCAGTTCGCAAGTGCAGCCAAGATCGGATGCAGGCGCGCAATCCGGGCGAGGGCTTCTTCCGAGAGTGTCTTTTGTGTTTTCTCATCGCGCGGCAAGGGGCGGGCGGCGAAGATGAAGCCAAACTGGTCATAAAGTTCGGGCAGGGTTTTAGCCCGGTCTTTGAGGTGGGCCATCGCGGCAGCAAGATCGTGGTCTGACTGGGTGATGTCAGGCTTGCCTGCGCGGGCGGCATGCTCGCGCAGAAGGGTCACCAAGCGGTGGTCATCAGCTAAGCGCATGAAATGGGCGTTGACGCTGCCCATTTTGGCGAAATCCAGTCGCGAGGGGCTTTTGCCCAGCCCTTCAAGATCAAACAGCTCCAAAGCTTCTTCGGTGCTGACAATATCTAAATCACCCTTGGACCAGCCAAGGCGCAACAAATAGGCCCGCATGGCTTCCGGCAGATAGCCCATGTCGCGATATTCTTCGACGCCCAAGGCACCATGGCGTTTCGACAGCTTCTTGCCGTCATCGCCATGGATCAAGGGGATATGGGCATAGGTTGGGACTTGCCAGCCAAAAGCATGGATCAAGGCCGTTTGGCGGGCGGCATTGGTCAAATGGTCATCACCCCGGATGACATGGGTAACACCCATATCATGGTCATCCACCACGACGGCCAACATATAGGTTGGCGTCTGGTCTGAACGAAGGAGAATGAAATCATCAATCTCGCGACCAGCGGTTGTCACCACGCCCTGAACCTTGTCGTGCACACGAATGAATTCATTCTCGCTGGGCGCCCGCAAGCGGGTCACGAAAGTGGCCCCTGCTGGTGGGGTGCCATGATCGGGGTTGCGCCACGGTGATCGGAAGGCAAGGCCTTGGGCGCGCGCGGCTTCTTTCAGGGCGGTTTCTTCGTCTTGGCTTAAATAGCACCGAAACGCTTTGCCGGCGGCTACCAAGCTTTCGGCGGCTTCTTTGTGGCGCGCCGCGCGGGCAAATTGAAACAGGGGTGGGCCATCGGCTTCAAGACCCAGCCACGCAAGGCCATCGAGAATCGCTTGCACCGCTGCATCGGTCGAACGCTCGCGGTCGGTATCCTCGATCCGCAGCAAATATTTGCCACCTGCTTTTCGTGCATAAAGCCAGTTGAATAATGCCGTTCTTGCCCCTCCAATATGGAGGTAGCCCGTTGGCGATGGCGCAAACCGCGTCACAACATCCGTGCCAGTGGCTTCGTGTGTGTGAACTGTCGTTTCGGTAGGAGCATGCATGATGGCTTGGGCTTCTGAAAAAGAGGCAAATCACAGGACGGAACAGGCCAATCAACTTGGCCTCAGCCGCCTCATAACACGCCACCGTGAAGGTGAAAGTGATCTACGCACCTGGATGCAGGACCGGTTACAGGAAATTGCCGATCAAGACCGCGATCGGCTCGTTTTGTGGCTGCCGGTTGGCTTTGCCTGTGGTGCTGGAGCAACCTGTTCGGTTCGGGCTGATGATCCGGCGCTAACCTGGGTTGCGTTGACGTTTCTCGCTTTGGGTCTGTGGTTCATCTGTGTTGTGATTGCACAAAAGTCTAATCGATTGGCTTTATCTAAGGGCGTCTTCGGTCTTGGCCTTGTGGCACTTTTTGCAGCGGCCTGTTTGGGGGGCGGGGCTGCAGGTCTGTTGCGGGCCGAAGCGGCTAAAGCCCCGCGGGTTTCAGACGTCAAAACCCCCGTGACGGTCACTGGCTTTGTCGAACAGATTGACCGCACCCAAAGAGGGGCTTGGCGTGCCAAGCTATTGGTCGACACGCTGTCTAAAACACGCAAGGAGGCGACCCCGCAATATGTGCGGATCGCCCTTGCCCAAGACGAGCCGCCAAAGCCTGGTCAAAAGGTTAAGTGCCAAGCTATTTTGAGGCCGCCCCCCGGTCCAGTGGTGCCCGGTGCCTATGACCATGCACGGCGGGCTTGGTTTCAAGGGTTGGGCGGTGTTGGCTATGCGCTGGGGCCCTGCGCGGTGATTGCGGCTGATGCCTCGGTCGCCCACTCAATCCAATTCACCCTCGCCTTATGGCGGGCGCAGGCGGCCCGATCTATTGTCGAGGCGACACGCAGTGACGGTGGCGGATTTTTGGCTGCCGTAACCACAGGCGATCGGGCGTGGTTGAGTGACGCAGACGTGCAAGCGTTGCAAGCCTCGGGCCTATCCCATGTGATTTCTGTTTCAGGCCTGCATGTTGGCTTACTTGGTGGCCTGATTTTTCTAGTAGTTTGGAAACTGGTTGCTTTCATTCCGGCGCTGGCTCTGCGCCTTGATGCCCGAAAGATTGCAGCCGTTTTTGCCTTGATATTCACCGGGGCCTATTGCGTCTTCACGGGGGCAGAGGCCCCTGCCGTTCGCGCCTTTATCATGTCCGCCATCGCCTTTGGGGCAATCTTGTTGAACCGCAAGGCGATCTCGATGCGCGGTCTTGCTATTGCAGCCATTTGTGTCCTCGTAGCCCTGCCAGAAAGCGCCATCGATCCGGGCTTCCAGATGAGTTTTTTGGCAACCGCCGCCTTGGTTGCCATGTGGGAATTGTGGGAGCGGCGGCGTGAAGGGGCCCCAGAGCTTGGCGTGGTCCAGCGTGTAGCCATTTGGGTTGGTGGGGCTGCAGCGACCAGTGTGGTGGCAGGTCTGGCTACCGCACCCATTTCTGCGGCGACCTTTGGGCGGGTGTCGGTTTGGTCGCTGCCAGCCAATTTGATGGCCGCCCCGATCCTCGATTTTTGGGTGGCCCCCATGTCTGCGCTTGCGGCAAGCCTTGCGCCCTTTGGCCTTGATGATTGGGCATGGCAGGCGGCGGCAGCGGGCTTGAGTATCACCTTGAAGATCGCGCATTGGATCGCCGGATTGCCCGGTGCCAATGCCAATATTGCTTGGACACAGGCAACCACCCCAGTAATTTTGATCTTGGCGATCTTGTGGTTGACGCTTTGGCGATCGTGGTTGCGACTATTGGCGGTTGTTGCCATCTTTGCTGGACTGATGATTTGGGCTTTAGGTCCCAAGCCAGTTGCTTGGATCGGGCCAGAGGGCCGGGCGATTTTAGCGACACCCCAAGATGCACCTCCCAGCCTTTGTCGCACCTCAGGGGGTCGATTTGATGCGACGCGCTTATTGGATAAAGCGGGTATCCGCCCAGAAGAGGCTGCGCGCCTCTTGCCTGAAGGCGAGCATCGGCTGAAGCGGACGTGTTGGCTTGGGCAAGGCGATTGGGAAGCGCGCTATGTCTATGCCGGCCGCGGTCGTGGGGTCCTTGGGATAAGCTTTAACGGCACGTCCCATGCCTTTGGCCGAGGTGATATTCCCGGTGGCGCTCTTTTGATGCGGGATGGCTGGCGGCTCTATTTCTATCCAGCTCCGCCAAGGCGAGGGCCGTGGGCCAAACCTATCGGCGATGCGAAGATGGGGGATCAAGGCGCAGAACCGCTCTTGTTAAACCACGAAGAATAAAGACCTGAGCGCGGGGCACTCAGGTCTTTTGTTGGCGGGTGGCGATGTTTCTAGCGGCGCGGTGGTGGCGCAATCTTGCGTGGCTCTGCCAGACGACGGTCGAGATAGGTAGCTGCCCGTTCCCGCAAGAGGTCCAGCTCATTGCGATAGAAATGGTCAGCGCCCTCGATCATTTCCCATTCCACCAATTCACCTTTTTGCGTGCGGATCTTAGAAGCTGAACGCTCTAGATCGGCCGGGGGCGAGACTTGATCGTTGGAGCCATAAAACATCATGCCCGATGAAGGGCAGGGAGCTAGGAACGACAAATCATAGTGGTTGGCGGGTGTCGCAACGGTGATGAAGCCATCAATCTCAGGCCGCCGCATCAGGAGTTGCAGTGCGATATAAGAGCCGAAGGAATAGCCTGCGACCCACGTCACGGGGGCCACTGGGTTCTGGCCTTGCAGCCAATCGAGCGCACTGGCCGCGTCAGACAATTCGCCTTGGCCATTGTCAAAATTGCCTTGGCTGCGACCCACGCCGCGGAAATTGAAGCGCAACGTAGAAAAACCACGTTCGACAAACAATTTATGCAGCATGACGGTCACGCGGTCCTGCATCGACCCGCCAGCTTTGGGGTGGTTGTGAAGGATCAAAGCGATCGGAGCATTTTCCGACTCTGCTTGATTGTATCGGGCTTCGAGACGCCCAGCGGCGCCAGTAAGGATAAGTTCAGCCATGATGCTCAGTTTAATTCTTGACCTACGGGGTCGGGAATACTAGGTCCATTAGAAGACCGGAACGGGCTCGTATCATAGGCCTATATCAAAAAGCCAAGATTTTCCGCAATTGCGCTGCAAAGTGTGGAAAAAGGGCTGAAAGGACTACCGCAATGGAATTGTCGACCAAGGGACGTTACGCCGTGATGGCGATGGTGGATTTGGCGCTGAATAGCCCTGAAGTAGGCTCTGGCGCGCGTTCGGTCAATTTGGGCGAAATTGCCGAGCGCCAGGAGATTAGTCAGTCTTATCTGGAACAATTATTCGCGCGTCTGCGCCGGCGTGGACTTGTTGAGAGTGCTCGTGGGCCCGGTGGTGGTTATCGCTTGGCCGCTGCACCCGAGCAGATTTCCATTGGTGCCATTATGCAAGCCGTTGAAGAACCCTTGAAGGTAACACGCTGCGATGCCCACACGCGTGCCGGCTGCCTCAGTGGCAACCGCCGTTGCATGACACATGATTTGTGGGACGAGCTGTCGCGTCACATTAGTCAGTTCTTGGGGGCGGTTACTTTGGCCGATGTGTTGGCGCGCCAATTACCCGGCAAAGCAGATCAGCTCGCCCACTTTAACCGCGCCGCAGCCGAATAATGGATCGCCTCTACGCAGATCATAATGCAACCTCGCCGCTTCGACCCGAAGCGCGGGACGCGATGCTGCGTGTTTTGGACCTCGGCGGCAATGCTTCCTCTGTACATAGTGAAGGCCGCGCGGCAAGGCGCGCCTTAGAAGATGCGCGAGAAAGCTTGGCCCGCACCTTGGAATGCGGTGCGGATGCTGTGACCTTTACCAGCGGGGCTACCGAAGCCCTGCATCTTGCGATGGAGAGTGCCAAAGCTATGGTCTTTGGCCCGATCTATGTTTCAGCTGTCGAGCATGATGCTGTCTGGTCCTACACGCAAAGATTATGGCCAGATGCGCAAATCATCCCGGTCAATGAGGGTGCACTCATTGATGTCGACTGGTTGGATCATGCGTTCAGGGTCCATGGGGGCCAACCGTTGGTTATCGCCCAAGGTGCCAATAATGAGACGGGCACCATCCAACGTATTGACGCGATTTCAACACGCGTCCGTGCCGCTGGGGGTGCATTATTGTGTGATGCAGTCCAACTTTTGGGCAAGGTTTCTGTCGGCCAATTTGCGGGGCTTGCGGACTGGCTGGTCGTGTCGTCCCACAAGATTGGTGGACCGATGGGGGCGGGTGCTCTCATCGCGGCCCCAGGGATTGAAGTCGTCAACAGCCGTGCTGGCGGTGGACAAGAGCGGGGTGCTCGTAGTGGAACTGAAAACGTTGCTGCACTTGCAGGCTTTGCCGCTGCTGCTGCGGTTGCATGCCGCGACGAGGCAGTGCTGGCCTTTCAGGATTTAACCTCGCAAGCCCGCCATGGTTTTGAGCTGGCGGTTGCCACGACGTTACGAGATGTCGACTTTGTCAGCCATCGGGTTCGCCGCTTGAGCAACACCTCTTGCTTGGTGGTGGATGGCTGGGAAGGTGCCCGCCAAGTTATGGCCATGGATTTGGCTGGCGCTGCGGTGTCAGCAGGTTCTGCCTGTTCGTCGGGTAAGGTCAAAATGTCCCGCATTCTGAAAGCGTGCGGCTATAGTGACAGTGCCGCAGCTTCTTCTATTCGCGTCAGTTTTGGCTGGTCCAGCCGCATCGAAGATGGTGCGCGGCTCGCCGAACTTTATCTACAAGCCGCAGCCCGCGCGGGCCGCGCGCTTTCCACCCAAGCCGCCTGAAAGGCACCCCAACCCAATGCCCGCAGTAAAAGAAACCATTGAAACCGTTGAAAGCATTGCTGAGTATGAGCATGGCTTTGTCACCGACATCGAAATGGAAATGGCTCCCAAGGGCCTGAATACCGATATTGTGCGCTATATTTCGGCCAAAAAGGGCGAACCAGAGTGGATGTTGGAATGGCGCTTGGCGGCTTATGAGCGCTGGCTGACCATGCAAGAACCAAGTTGGGCCATGGTCAAATATCCCACCATCGACTTTCAGGATTCCTATTA
>NZ_JADCBK010000165.1 GCF_020253525.1 Aquidulcibacter sp. | reverse complement strand
CCATGCGCTGGGGATCCGCTTCAATCAGTCTAAGCGGACCGGCGCGGTGTGGCGCACGATTGAGCGCGGGGTTCGTGCCATCGACTTTCTAACCCGCTTTGTCGCCTTCAATATTGGCCCAACCCTGATCGAGCTTGTGATGGCAGCCTTGGTCTTGGGGCTGCGTTATGGCTGGTTTTTTGCCCTGATCGCGGCCTCCACGGTGGTGATCTATACAATCGTCACCCTCGCCATCACCGAATGGCGCCTGCAATATCGACGCGACATGAATGACGCCGATAGCGAGGCGACGGGGCGGGCGGTGGATTCCTTGATGAATTTCGAGACCGTCAAAGCCTTTGCGGCCGAAGCGCGCGAGACAGAGCGCTATAATCAGGCTGTGAAAGCCTATGCGCGCGCGTCGGTCCAATCCAATGCGACGTTACAAGGCCTCAATGCTGCCCAGGGCTTTATTCAAAACTTGGGTTTAGCAGCGATGGTGGCCGCAGCTGGCTATGCCATTTCGCGCGGCACGATGGGGGCAGGCGATATAGCCGCGGTTACTTTGGTGATGCTGAACCTTTACGGCCCACTGAATATTTTGGGTTTTGCCTGGCGTGAGATCAAGCAGAGCTCGATTGATATGGAGGCCATGTATGCGCTTCTCGATGAAGTGCCTGATATTGCCGATAAGCCGGGCGCACCGCCCCTCAATGTCCGCCATGGTGAAGTGCAGTTCGACCGCGTCGCCTTTGTCCATGATGGGCGCCATGCAGGCCTGTCTGATGTGTCCTTTACCATTCCCACGGGCAAGACTGTGGCCATTGTCGGCCCGTCTGGTTCGGGCAAGTCCACCATTGTGCGCTTATTATTCCGCTTCTATGACCCTCAGGCTGGAGCCGTTCGGATCGATGGGCAGGACTTGCGCGATGTGACGCAAGAAAGCGTGCGGGCGGCTATTGGCCTCGTGCCACAGGATGTGGTGCTGTTTAACGACACCTTGGCTTATAATATCGCCTATGGCCGACCAGAGGCCACGCAAGAGGAAATCGAGCAAGCTGCCAAAATGGCGCGCCTTGAAGGGCTGATCGCGGCCGCGCCCATGGGCCTTGCCACCAAAGTGGGCGAGCGGGGCTTGAAACTGTCAGGTGGGGAGCGCCAGCGCGTTGGCATTGCGCGCGCCCTGTTGAAGAATCCCCCGATCCTTGTCCTCGATGAAGCCACCTCCAGCCTTGACTCGGTCACAGAAGCTGAAGTGCGCGAGGCCCTGGAGGACGCAGCCAAAGGCCGCACGACCCTTGTGGTCGCCCACCGCCTGTCGACGGTCGCGGATGCAGACGAGATCATCGTGCTGGCAGACGGGCAAGTCGCAGAGCGCGGCACCCATGATGCGCTTTTGGCCAAAGGCGCTGTCTATGCCGAATTGTGGGAGATGCAGGCGCGCATGAATGCAGAGCCAGCCTAAGGGGCCAGCCTAAGAGCCTAGCGCCACCGGTAAAGATGTCAGACGTTGGATTTTCTGGGGTGGAGGAAAGTGGCTCCCCGAGTAGGGCTCGAACCTACGACAAAGCGATTAACAGTCGCTTGCTCTACCAACTGAGCTATCGGGGAACACTTGAAGGCGCGCCTTATACCGCCACCTTGAGATCGTGCAAGCCTTTGATGCGGTTTGATTGCAGCAAGCTGCAGATCAAGGCCCCAAAGCCCGCCCAAAACCCTATACCAAAAAAAGCGGGGAGCCGTTGCGGGCCCCCCGTCAAGATCGGGTATGGTGGGGTGTCTTCCTGAGAAGACAGCACCAGTTAATATGATTCTAACCTTAATGTTTGGTTAATATCAAGATTACTCATGGGTAGGCTTTTGCCTGTTATTACCGGACTTCCGTGACGAAATCAGCGGTAGGACGGCGCACTTTTGTCAGATTTACCAGCCAATCGCCTTCTTCTTGGCGATAGCCCAAGGGGATGATGACAACACTACGCAAGCCGCGCTCATTAAGGCCCAAAATCTTGTCCACCGCGGCGGGGTCAAAGCCTTCCATCGGGGTCGCATCCACTTCGGCTTCGGCCGCAGCAACCATGGCCACACCCACGCCAATATAGGCTTGACGGGCGGCATGCTGATAATTGGTTTCCGCATCGCGCTGGGGATAAGTTGCCAGCAGCATGTTGCGATAATTTTCCCAGCCTTCGTTTTTGAAGCCACGAATTTCGTTGGTCAGGTCAAACATGTGGTTGATGCGATCAGCGGTGTAATTGTCCCAGGCGGCAAAAACCAACAGATGCGAGCCATCGGTGATCTGGGCTTGATTCCACGCCGCAGCTTGGATTTGCGCGCGGACTTCTGGATTGGTGACGAGGATCACTTCATAGGGCTGCAACCCACTCGAGGTTGGGGTGAGACGAATGGCTTCAAGGATCGCTGCAACCTTGTCTTCGGAGACTTTCTTGCTGGGGTCCATTTTCTTGGTTGCATAGCGCCATTTGAGCTGATCGATAAGCATTACAATTTCCTTTTGGTGATCAGCACGATGCCGATTTCGTGATATCTGGGGTGGATGGGGGCATGATGGAATAGGGGGCACTGTAAGGCGGCCATGGGTTGGCCGAGGTGTGGTCTTTGGATTGTTTGTTTCCGCTTTGGAAGGCCTTTGCCTCAGGCTGTGCCTAGGCAAAGGCTTCGTTCGAGTTTGAGCGCGCAAGAGGGGGCGTCAAGGGGCGCGCTTCGCGCGTCGGCGTAGCCGATTGCACCCCTTGACACCCCATCTTGCGCAAAAAGAATTGTCCGGCGGCTTCATGGCAAGCGACGTGCGGTCTGAAGCCGTTCCAAGTCAATTGGCTAAAGTTTGGTATCGACGATCTTTGGAGTTGCTTGACCATGGTGCATTCCAAGGCTGGAATGCACCCTACGGCGGCAAGTGCTCTTCTGCCACACCAAAAGGAAACAGGCCTAGAGTTGTCTTGCGGGACGGCACAGCCCAGTCCCGGATCTTGCACCAGAAAGTCCCCCAAAAGTCCCCGCACTTCGCTGCGCGTCCGCGCAGATGACCTGGTGGGGAGAGCGTCTTTATCTAGAAGCGGTTTGTTCTTGCGCGATCTGTGTCGTCCATTTTGGTGAAACAGGGTTTCAATTAGAGTAGGCCCAAAAAAGACTGTTGCGGCACTTGAAAAGGACCCCCATCCATGTTCACCCATATTGTTGTTGGTACCAATGATCTCGATAAAGCCGCCCGCTTTTATGATGCGGTATTGGGTCCATTGGGGCTGCAGCGGCAGAAAAATGCCCCCGCAGATCGGCATGTCTATGTGGGGGCCGAGGCGGGGGCGTTTTTGGTGATGCGGCCGCTCGATGGGCAAAGGGCGGCGGCGGGCAATGGCGGCACGATTGGCTTTCGCGCGCCAACGCCTTCTGCGGTTGATGCCTTTCATGCCGCAGGGCTTTTAGCCGGTGGCCTGGATGAGGGCGCACCCGGGCCACGCCCAAGTGGGGATCGCATGACCTATGGGGCCTACTTGCGATCACCCGAGGGGCATAAGATTTGCGCCTTTGCGCGCCTTTAGGCGCTTGAAGCGCTGCCTCAGCGATAAGACACCACTTCAAACTCAATGCCATTCTCGTCAAAGAAATAGAAGCGGCGACCGGGTTCATAATTGCCATGGTTAAAGGGCGTCAGGTCTCGGGCGACCACTTTGGCTTCAATGGCGTCTAAATCGTCCACGACAACCGCGAGGTGATTAAGCGGCGCGCCTTTGGGGAAGTCGCGGCTTTGACCGTCTCTAGGCTGATAGACCGCAATATACTGGTCGGCTGTGCCGACATGGACGGTGTAGCCGCCATCGCGGGCAGGGCCGGACCAGCGGATGTGCCAGTCAAAAACATCTACCAAGAGGGCTGCGGCCTGATCGGCATCGGCAACGGTGATATTGACATGTTCAAGGTAAGATTGGGTCATCTGAAAAGCTCCTAGCGAGACTGTGGGCGCGCTTGTTTATCCGTCGGGATCAAGACACGCCTCATGGTTGGGTCACTTGACAGATGGTCTTATGCAACCTCAACCTAGATTGAGGTCAAGCTTTGATGAGAAGGAAATAGCAGTGCAGGCAAAAGATGTGTTGAGCATTGGCGAGATCGCCGCCCGTGTCGGGCTTTCAGTCTCTTCGATCCGCTTTTATGAGGCGCGGGGATTGATCGTGGCCCACCGCAGCGCGGGCCAACAAAGGCGCTATCATCGCGCCGATATTCGCCGTCTGTCCTTTATCAAAATTGCCCAGCACCTGGGTTTGACCTTAGAGGAGATTAAGGCGGAATTGGATCGCCTGCCCTTGGGGCGTGCACCCAATGCGCGCGATTGGCGGGGAATCAGTGCGGCCATTGCGGCCACCCTGGATCAGAAAATCCAAGCTTTGACGAAAACACGCGACCGATTGGACGGCTGTATTGGCTGTGGCTGCCTATCGCTTGAGACCTGCGCCCTCTTCAATCCCAGCGACCAAGCCGCCAAAGGCGGGGCCGGGCCGCGCTATTTATTGGGCGATGATATTCCACCGGCTAAGAAAGCTTCAGCCCATGATTAGCGCGTCATGAAAGGAAATTTGGAGGCCTCGCCCGGAATCGAACCGGGGTACACGGATTTGCAATCCGCTGCGTCACCACTCCGCCACGAGGCCTTCTTGACGCAGAAGCAGGCGGGTGGATGGGCGATGTAACAGAGCAGGCCTTAAGCAGCAATGAATGTCTGCAGGTTCAAGCTGTAACAGACCCAAACTATTGCCAACTTTGGACAGTTATCCATTCTTGCCCGCACGACCCAATTCCCTGTAATGAGTCCGCGCGCAGGATTGGCGCTGGAAGCACAGGTACGGGGACCGACATGGATTTTGCGGCAGCACGCGACACGATGATCGAAAGCCAAGTTCGTACCAATGATGTCAGCGATTTAGCCCTACAAGGTGCGATGCGGGTCGTTGAACGTGAGACCTTCGTCGTCGCTGAAAAGCGCGCCTTTGCCTATGCAGAAGTCACCTCGCCGACGCCATCGGGCCGCTGGCTGTGGAAGCCGCGCGATTTTTCGAAATTGGCCCAAGCTGCCAATGCCTTGGCCGGAGAGCGGGTTTTGGTTATCGCAGGCGCTGGTGGCTATAGCGCGGCGGTCTTTGCTGCTTTGGGCTGCACGGTCACTGTGCTGGATGAAGTGGCCGTCACCATTCCCGGCGTGACCAGCATTGTGGGTGGCCTAGACACCCCGCCAGAAGGCCCATTCGATATTGTTTTTGTCGATGGTGGGGTTGAGACCTTCCCAGACAGCTGGACCCAAGTTTTGGCCGAGCAGGGGCGTTTGTGCGTCGTCTTGCTCAAAGGACCCATGGGGACCGCCAATATCTTTACCAAGAGCGGCGGCAGTGTTGCTGGACGCGTTGTATTTGACGCAACTGTCCCGCAATTACCCGGCTTTCGTATTGCCCCAGCTTTTGCTTTTTAACGAATTGTTGTCAGATTCGGGGCATCGCTAGACTTTGATTGGCAATCCAAGTTAGCTTACTGAACTTCATGTGCGATTCGCACACTATGGGGATATTATGAGCGCCGCAGACGCACAAGCCGAACCGACTATGGAAGAAATCCTGGCCTCGATCCGCCGGATTATTTCTGAAGATGACACTGGGCCCCCAGCTGATGCCGCACCTGCGGCTGCGGCTGAACCGGATTTCGGCGACGAAGTTCTGGAATTGAATGAGCCGGTCATGGAAATGCCGGAAACAGTCTCGCCAGACTTTGATTTTGATGCCTTGCCAGTCGATGACGAGCCCGAAGTTGCGCTTGAGGAAATCATCGTTGAAGACCGCTGGGAAGAGCCCGCACCAGCTCCAGCGCCTGCGCCCGCCCCTGTGGCAGCGGCCCCTGCGCCAGCCCCCGTCTATACCCCACCGCCAGAGCCTGCAGCGCCAGCCTTCCCGTTTGACCAAGGCTTGGTGAGCGACCCGATTGCAGACAAGGCCTCAACCGTTTTCCAAAAGCTCGCTCCAAACACCACGCTGCCCGGCGTCTTTATTTCGGGCAATACGGTCGAAGCCATGGTGGGCGAATTGATCAAGCCGATGTTGAAAGACTGGCTTGACGCGAATTTGCCTCGCATTGTGGAAGAGAAAGTCGAAGCTGAAGTCGCACGGATCGCCCGTCGCTCCTTCTAAGACAGTGCTTTGCGGCCTGAGGGCTGCTTCCAACAGCAGAAAGTCTTCAAAAGAACGGCGTTGGCATGATATGCCAACGTCGCTTTTGTTTGGTGCCAATGGGGCGTGCCCCAGCGCCCACATCCTATTCACTCGGGACACACATGTTAGAAAGTCATTTCTCCGCTCAAGCTGCTGAGCCTCGTCTATATGCGGCATGGGAAAAATCTGGCGCGTTTAAGCCAAAGGCCGATCCAGAGGCGGAAACTTTCTCCATCGTCATTCCGCCACCTAATGTGACGGGCTCGCTTCATATTGGCCATGCGCTCAATTGTACGCTGCAGGATATTTTGTGCCGGTTTGAGCGGATGCGCGGCAAGTCTGTTTTGTGGCAACCGGGCCTCGACCATGCCGGTATCGCCACCCAAATGGTGGTAGAGCGCCAGATGGCGCAATCGGGCAGTAATGAAACGCGCCGCACCATGGGGCGCGAAAAATTCCTAGAGCGCGTGTGGTCGTGGAAGGCCGAAAGCGGTGGGACAATCACCACCCAGCTCAAGCGTCTTGGCGCATCCTGTGATTGGAGCCGTGAGCGCTTCACCATGGATGAGGGCCTGTCGGCAGCCGTCCGCAAAGTCTTTGTCCAACTGCACAAAGAAGGCCTGATTTACCGCGACAAGCGCTTGGTGAATTGGGACCCCCATTTTGAAACCGCGGTCTCTGACCTTGAAGTGATCAATGAAGAGCGCGCTGGCCATTTCTGGCATTTCAAATATCCGCTGGAAAACGGCGAAACCTATGAATTCCCTATCGCCTTTGACGAAAATGGCGAACCCACGGAATTTGAAACGCGCGACTATATCTCTATCGCCACGACGCGGCCTGAGACCATGTTGGGCGACGGGGCTGTGGCGGTTCATCCCAGCGATAAGCGCTATGCTTCCATCGTGGGCAAGCGGTGTCTTTTGCCGCTGGCTGATCGTTTGATCCCGATTATTGCTGATGAATATCCCGATCCAGATTTTGGCTCGGGTGCGGTGAAGATCACCGGCGCGCATGACTTCAATGACTATAAGGTCGCCCGTCGCCACAATATTGAGATGTTCGTCTTGCTCGATACCAAGGGCCGGATGCTGGACGCCGATTATATTCCAGAAGCCTATCGCGGGCTGGATCGGTTTGAGGCGCGTAAGCGCGTGGTTGCCGATATTGATGCGCGCGGCCTGATGCTAAAAGTTGAAGACAAGCTGATCACCCAGCCTTTGGGCGAGCGGTCGGATGTTGTGATTGAGCCGATGTTGACCGACCAATGGTATGTCGATGCAGCCAAGCTTGCGGTTAATGCGCTGAAAGCCGTGGAAAGCGGGGAAACCAAGTTTGTCCCCGAAAGCTGGACGGCGACCTATTATCAATGGATGCGCAATATCGAGCCTTGGTGTGTGTCGCGCCAACTCTGGTGGGGCCACCGGATCCCGGCTTGGTATGATGAAGAAGGCACTATTTTCGTCGAAGAGACAGAAGCCGAAGCCCTTGCCGCCGCCAAAGCCAAGCATGGCCGCGAGGTGACCTTGGTCCAAGATGAAGACGTGTTGGATACGTGGTTCTCATCCGGCCTCTGGCCATTTTCGACCCTGGGCTGGCCAGAAGCCACGCCTGAGATGAGCCGCTTCTATCCCACCAGCACGTTGGTGACGATGTTTGACATCATCTTCTTCTGGGTTGCCCGGATGATGATGTTTGGCTGCCACTTTACCGGCAAAGCGCCCTTCTCAACCGTGGTCATCCACTCGCGCGTGGTGGACGAGCACGGCAAGAAAATGTCGAAGTCCAAAGGCAATATTATCGACCCAACGGTTTTGATTGATACTTATGGGGCCGACGCTTTGCGCTTTACTTTGGCGATTGCTGCAGGCCCCGGCCGCGACATTCGCATGAGTGACAAACGGGTTGAAGGCTATCGGAATTTCGGCACCAAATTGTGGAATGCTGCCCGCTTTGCCCAGATGAATGAGTGCACCTTGTGGGAGGCTTTTGACCCCAGCGCCGTGAAGCATACGCTGAACCGCTGGATTGTCTCTGAACTCACCAAGACCGCCCAAAGTGTGGAAACCGCCCTTGCCACCCATCGCTTCGATGAAGCCGCGCAAAGCAATTATGCCTTTGTCTGGGGCGTCTTCTGCGACCTCTATCTTGAACTCGTCAAGCCACTCCTCAATGGCGAGGATGAAGAAGCCAAGTCTGAGACCCGCCGCACGGTTGCTTGGGTGTTGGATCAGATTTTGAAAATCCTGCACCCCTTCATGCCGTTTGTGACCGAAGAATTGTGGGACAAGACGGCTGAATTTGGCCCCAAGCGCACCAGTCTGTTGATCAATGAAGCTTGGCCTAAGCTCGATGCTAGCCTGATTGATGAGGCGGCCGCCGCTGAAGTGGGCTGGGTGGTGGATCTGGTCACGGGCCTTCGGTCTTTGCGCAGCGAAACCAATGTGCCCGCAGGGGCCAAAGTGCCCGCGCTCTTGATCGGGGCTTCCAAAGATACAGCCCAGCGCTTGGAGCGCTATCAGGCAGAAATCGACCGTTTGGCACGCTTGGAATATTCGGTGGTGGCAGATGCTGCCCCCGCAGGCAGTGTGACCTTCGTCTTGGGTGAAGCCATTGTCGCCATTCCTTTGGCGGGCGTGATGGATATTGGTGCCGAAAAAGCCCGCCTCACCAAAGAGATTGCCCGCTGTACCAAGGAAATCGAGACGGTGTCGCGCAAGCTCGATAATCCAGGCTTTGTCGCCAAAGCCCCCGCCGAGGTCATCGAAGAACAGCGCGAGCGTCGCGCCACTTATGAAGCGGAAAAGCAGAAATATGAGGCTGCTTTGGCCCGTCTGGGCTAGGCACGTCGGTGAGGCGTCAAGAACAAGCCCGTGCCATCACGGGCTTGTTTGCGTTTTTAATGTGTAATCGCCTGAATTAAACGGCGTCTCCCCCCTAGCATCGCGCGCTAAACGCGCTATCAATTCATCGATAATGCAGAGCCTGAACAGGCACGAACTCAGGGAACGTCCACATGGATTTCAATTTTACCGACGAACAAAACATGCTGCGGGACTCGATCGCAAAGCTCGTCCAGCAAAAGTATGATTTCGACACGCGTCGCAAGGCCATTCATTCCGATCTGGGCTGGCGGCCAGAGATCTGGGCGGAAATGGCGGAAATGGGTCTGATGATGGCCCCCTTGCCGGAGTCCATGGGTGGCCTCGGTGGCGGCGCGATCGACACGCTCGTTATCATGGAAGAATTCGGCAAAGGCTTGGTGGTTGAACCTTTTATTCCATCGGTTGTCGCCAGTGGCAATTTGCTGCGCGTGGCAGGCTCTGCCGCCCAGCAAGAAGAACATGGTGGTCGCATCACCACGGGGGAGGGGATTTATGCCCTCGCCACCCATGAGCCCAAGAGCCGCTATGATCTGGCCGATGTATCGACCACCGCGAAGAAGGACGGCTCAGGCTATATTTTGAACGGCCATAAGTCGGTCGTCATTGGCGGCCCGCAAGCCGATACGCTGATCGTGATTGCCCGTACCGCTGGCAGCCAGCGTGAGCGGGCTGGTTTGACCGCTTTCTTGGTATCCAAGACCGCCGCGGGCGTCTCCACAAAGGATTATCCGACCGTTGATGGCCTGCGCGCGAGCGACGTCTATCTGGAAAATGTCTCGGTGGGGGCTGATGCCGTCATCGGCCCAGTCGATGGCATCTTGCCAGCACTGGAAGAGACCCAGGACAATGTGATCGCCGCTTTGTGCGCCGAGGCTGTTGGCGCGATGCGCGTTGCCCATGCGATGACGGTGGATTATGCCCGCCAGCGCAAGCAATTTGGCGTGGCCATTGGCTCGTTCCAAGTCCTGCAGCACCGCATGGTCGACATGTTCATGTGGACTGAGCAATCAACCTCCATGGCCTATCTCGCAGCCATCCGCTGCGGCGAAGACGATGCCTTGGAGCGGGCGAAGGCATGTGCGGGGGCTAAGACCCAAATCGGTCGCGGTGGCCGCTTTGTTGGCCAAAACGCCATCCAAATCTTCGGTGGCATGGGCATGACGGACGAATTGGCCATCGGCCATTATTTCAAGCGCTTGACCATGATCGACACCCAAGCCGGCAGCGCCGATTGGCATTTGAAGCGCTATGCCGCCATGACGCTTGGGGATAAGGCCGCGGCCTAAGCCTCGGCTTCCTCGGACTTTTTTGTACTTAAAGGCCAGCCCATCCGGTTGGCCTTTTTGGTTTCGCCCTGCCGAAACCCGCTGAACCCATCGGCCAAAGCAAGAGGTGCCATATGGACTATGATCAAGTTATTCTGGGTCGCCGCAGTATTCGTGGCTATAAGCCTGACCCCGTGCCCAAGGCCTTGATTGAGGAAATTCTGGCGCTGGCGATGCGGGCACCATCCTCGATGAATACCCAGCCTTGGAACTTTTATGTGCTGACGGGCGAGCCCTTGGACCGCATTCGCGCTGGCAATACTGAGCGTAATTTAGCCGGTGTGCCGCACTCGCGTGAGTTTCGCATTGGCCAAGCTTTCGCAGGCGTGCACCGCGACCGCCAGATTGGTGTTGCCAAACAATTGTTTGCCGCCATGGGCATTGCGCGGGAAGATCAAGCAGCCCGGCAGGATTGGGTGTTGCGCGGCTTTCGCCAGTTTGACGCCCCCGTCTGCATCATCATCACCTATGACAAAGCCCTCGACGGCAGTGATGATACGCCCTTTGACTGCGGGGCCGTGGCAACGGCCTTGGTCAATGCCGCTTGGTCGCGAGGTTTAGGCACCGTCATCAATAGCCAAGGCATCATGCAATCGCCTGTGGTGCGCGAACATGCGGGCATTGCTGAGGATCAAGTCATTATGAAAAGCATCGCCTTGGGCTGGCCAGACGAGAGCTTCCCTGCCAATGCGGTGGTGTCAGAGCGCAAATCTGTGGCCGAAGCCACCACTTTTGTGGGCTTTGACGACTGAACATAGGCACTTGTCTGGTTTTCTTTGGTGCAACGATCTGGGCTGGGTGGATTGCCACACTCGCTATAGAGATTTTTCCAGCCCACACATTGCCCGGTCCGCTTAGAGCGCCAACCGGGGCCACCGCGACACCCACAGCCACTGCAGCGCGCCACCAGATCGATCGGGGTGGAGAAGGTTTGGGCGTAGGAGGTGGCAGCCTGCACGGGAACTGGCGAGGATGTGAGTTGAACTGGGGCGCAAACCATGATCAGGGCAGCGGTCAGTATTTTGTAAGTTGCGGGTTTCATGTTATTACCTCAAGTGCGTATGAGACAATTTACAACCAAAAGAATTTTAAGTCTAGCCGCCTTGGGTGGCGTGGTCGCGCTTGGCATGGCCGCTGCGGCTATGGCCTCGACCGGCGTGGTGCAGGGCCGGGCCTCAGTTATTGATGGGGATACGCTGGAAGTTCAGGGTGAGCGTATTCGCCTCTATGGTATTGATGCCCCCGAAGCGGGCCAGTCCTGTTTGGACGCAAGGGGTCGAAGCTATCGCTGTGGCCAGCGCGCGGCCTTTGCTTTGTCTGACAAAGTGGGGGCACGGCCGGTCTTGTGCCAATCGACGGGCAGGGACCGCTATGGCCGTATGGTGGCGCGCTGCTCGCTGGCGGGAGAAGACTTGCAAGCTTGGATGGTGCGCAACGGCCATGCACTGGCTTTTGTGCGTTATTCTAAGACCTATCGCACCCAAGAGGCTGAGGCGAAGGCCAGCGGCGCTGGCATGTGGACGGGCAGTTTTGAAGCCCCATGGGAGTGGCGACGCCGGCCAAAATCCTAAGGCGGTGAGGGGCTTAATCCTTTAAGAGGTGCACAGAGCCTCAACCCCTTCAGCGATCATCGGACCACGCTCTTGCTGCTTGGCGACCGCGCTGGATGAGGGCAATTCTTTGAGCTTTTTATGTGAGCCTTCGGCGGCCAGTGCCAAGCCCGTGCGCGAATAGGACCGGAAATCATACTCCGCCGCCATCGCCCGAATGGCCCGGCAATTGGGCGAGTTATACTTGGGGTCTTCCGGATTGGGCACTGTGCTCCCCAAGCCTGAGGGCGAGATACAAGCACTGAGGAGGCATGTGCTTAACAGCAAGGGCAAACAAAATACCACTTTTGTCATCGAGCTCTCCCTGTGCTGCATGATCTCTATTAAGCCTAACTAACGGGTAAAAGAATTACAATCCTGCTGGCGTCTCAAGTCCGGCTGTTTGGTCCAATCAATCCCACGCATTGTCTTGGGTTAGCATCGTCGCGCGTTTCACAAATAAAAAGTCGGCTTGGCGGGCGCGATTGTCACGCATACGCCCGGCGACAGCACCAATATCATGGAGCTCGAAGCCATGTTCATCCATAAACCTCACCAGAACTGACACAGGCGGCTCATAGGCCTGCGCGTAAAATGATACCTCCAACAGGGCTACATCAATCATTTGTAACAACTGGGTTGCGCCCCGCAATGCATGGAGCTCATAGCCCTGCAAATCGAGCTTCAGAAAAACTGGACCAGGCAGTGTCAATTCTGCTCGAAGCAAGTCGTCGAGTCTAACCATCGGCACTTCAAGAATTGGGCTATTCGCATCGGCACGCTGGTCATAGATATGTGCGCCGGTCGAGGTTGTTTCAGGATCAGCCGCCATCGCAATCGTACCGGTTTCATCGCTGAGCGCCACCATATGCATTCTAAAGCCGTGTTCACGGCAGAGGACTTCGAGGGCCGCTTGGCAGGATTGTTGAGGCTCAATCATATGTACATATGCAGTAGGCCAAATTTGACGGGCAAATTTCGAAAAATCGCCCACATTTGCTCCGCCATCGATAACATAGGTTGGTGAATAACCGCGTTTGTAGAGGTTTGTTAGTAGATCATCAATCGCTTGAAAGCGGTTGCCAAGGCCACGCCGAATAATTCGAAAGGGAGTTTGCCTAATTGCCCGTTTTAATAATGCTCTTAATAGCATAAATGCTCCTAAAATAAGCGAACGTGATTGGATAAGCATCTATTCCATTTCTATCAAGTTATTCGCGTCGGCAGCGGGGGCATCAGAACTTTGACAGACGGACAACTTCTATTGATCTCCTCCACTCCACGGCGCTACGCGAAGCGCAAGGTCTGAATACGAGCGTCCACAACCACCTTGATCTTGCACCAAAAAATTCGCCAAGCGGCCATTTTCTGTCATTACATCCGCCCGTGGGCCATTTAGCTGGATGGATAATTTTTCCACCTTGGATGGCCCAACGTGTCTGACGAAACAGCGAGTGCGTCGATGATTGAAGCTCCTGAAACGGCGCACAACGCCCATTCCCATGGCACCGGGCATCGTTGGTTTGATATTGTGATGGCAGTCGCCATTCTATTGGTATCGGCAGGCTCGCTCTATGTGTCGCTGCATACAGGCCATACGATGGAAGCCTTGGTGAAGGAAAATGAGCGGCTGGTTCGTGCTCAGTCCACACCCATTTTGCAATTCAGCCATGGCAATGTGACCGATGACGGTGCCCGCGCCTTAGAGTTTACCATCTCAAATGTCGGGACAGGGCCTGCTCGCGTGATGTGGACCGAATTGCAATCTGACGGCAAAACCTATGGCGATATGGATGAGTATGTGTTCGCAACCGGCACCGGCCAGATCACCTATATCACAAGCCCGATCAATCAGAGCGTGTTGTCGCATGGCGAAGATCGGCGGATTTTACGCTGGGACTATCCCAAAGACGCAGATGCGCAAAGGCGCTGGTCCTTGATTGATAAGAGCCGCTTTAAGGCTAAGGCCAAAGCCTGCTATTGCTCGGTCTTCAACGAATGCTGGACTTCCAATATGGCTGCAGACTTGCCCCAACCTGTGAAGTCGTGTGATCGTTAGCCGTCGCCTTTTAGGCTCTGGCTCAACGAGCTAGCCGTCGCCTTTTAGGCTTTGGCTCAACGAGCTAGCCGTCGCTGGGTAGGGTGCATTCCTGCAGGAATGCACCTTTTTCATTTGAACACGGCCGCTTTTCAATGAGATCGCCCTGACCGCAGACCATGCCATCCCGAGACAATGCGGGCGTTTATGAAAGATGGTGCATTCCTGACGGAATGCACGCTCGTGCCCTCTAAGACATTTTGTCGAAGTCTGGCGGCAAAATGGACCAAAGGGTGAATACAAACAGGAGGATGACGGCGCTTGCCTCTACCAAGGTAAGGATAATGCTCTGCGGGCGGTGGTTGACAATCAGGCCATAGTCTCGATCCCACGGTGCTTGGCCCTCATCTTTCACGGTTTCATAGGCAACCGCGAGCGTGATCAAATTGATCCATGGGATCATGAGGAAATAGGCGCGCACAAAAATCGCAAACTCTCGCTTCAAGGCGAGCTTAAAGCCCAATGGCTTTCCATCGGGCTTGGTGACACGAATCCCAAACAGCCATTTGCCCAAAGTCGTCCCGTAATAGGCCATGAAGGGGACATTGGCCAAGAAGCTGAAGACCGTGGTGATCGCCCCATTTGGAACCAAGTTTTCACGCTCCGTGAAGATCTGCGTCCAAAAGTTTGACGTATCTTGTGCAAACACGCCAGCCACATAGGTCCAAACGATAGTCAGGACAAAGGCATTCACACTCAAGTCGATGGTGCGCGCAAAAAAGCGCCGCCAAGCCTGGGAACTGGTATCAGACCCCGTATCGGCCTCGCTCAAACATGGATTTGCCTCGTGCATGCCCATCCTCACGCTGTGGTTGTATATCATGCGAGGATTTTATCCCAGATGGCAAGAGGCAACGCGCTATAAAGGGAAGCTCTGACCACGCTGTGCCCTAAACTGCGGCTCTGCCCACGCGCCTCACTTCTTGCCCGCAGCTGTGGGTAGTTTTGCCGCGCAACCTGGCGCTTTAGGTGCCGGTGTAGATGGAGTTGCGCATTGGGCGGCAAAGGCCACCGACTGAATGGCGGCCATGCGTTGTAAATAATCTGGCGGGAAAGCCAAAATCCCAGTCGCGGGATCGCGCACGAGGCCCCTTTCCTCAGGCGGCAACCGATAGGCGAGCTTCATCAGAATATCGCCACTCACCCATGGACTAGAGCGGAAATACCCATGCCCGTGATCCAATGCGATGTCTTCGGCATTGGATACATTGATATAGGAAATCCGGTCCTTATGCTCGATCAACATGCGCCGAAAGGCCGGGGTAAGCTCGCTTGACGTCATCATGGAGCCAAGCCTTTTGTGGCCGGTTACCACGCTCGACATTTGCAGCGCCTTGTCGCGCTGCGATCCATAGATCACCAGATGGCGCTGCGCCCCCAAGATGCCATCTGCCAGATAGGCCCCAAACACATCGCGGTCGATGTCGCTACTGACCAGCATCACATTTTCCAGCTTGTGGCCAAGGCGCTTGGGATCGGTTTCACGGCCCCGATTGATCAGCGAGATTTGCTCCATCGCGCGGGCGACCATGCGGGTACCTGCGCTATAGCCCAGAATATGAATGCGCTCGGCATGGGTGGAGGTTTCGACAAACTCAATCAGCTCGCGCAGATTGCGCGCCATGCCGGCTGCGGCGTCAATATCGCCAAAATAGGCCGTGCTTCGGGGCGTTGAGGGCCAGGAAAAGGCGATAAACGCCCCCTCATACCCCAAAAAATGCCACAGCTCAGAACTCACCAGAACGGGATTTTCAAATACGACCTTATAGCCATGCACATAGATGAACACGTCTTTCTGACCCGATTGGGCCAGACGATCATTAATGGCTTGGGCAAAGCGGGCCCGCGCCACGCCCGCCACATCGCCCACCCCGTTCTCGGTTAAGGGCATGCGGGGGTCTAAGGCGCCAAATTCTTCTACGCCTGTGACGCGCAAGGGATAATGGGCGGCCTTATTCTTCAGGATGGAGATTTCGCGCGCCTGCTCCCACGTGAGGTCACTATCGCCCACTTCGAGTTTAGCCAGGCCAACCCGCAAGGCT
>NZ_JADCBK010000164.1 GCF_020253525.1 Aquidulcibacter sp. | reverse complement strand
GGTGCCCGTGCAGGCTATCGCAATGAGCCGATGCCACCTCACTCTCTGGTCATGACCTTTATCGGGGCGGGCCTTCTCTGGGTGGGCTGGTTTGGCTTCAACGCAGGCTCGAACCTCGAGTCCAACTATTATGCCGTCTTGGCAATGGCGAATACCTTTATTGCCACCGCAGCCGCAGGCTTCAGCTGGGTTATCTATGAATGGGTGACACGCAAACGCCCATCCATGCTTGGCTTGGCGTCGGGGATCGTTGCAGGCCTTGTTGCTGTGACCCCAGCTGCTGGTTTTGCGGGCCCCATGGGTGCGCTGATCCTTGGCCTAGTTGTCTCGCCAGCCTGTATCTTCTTCTGCTCGGTCGTGAAGTCGGCGCTAAAATATGATGATAGCTTGGACGCCTTCGGCATTCACGGCATTGGCGGCATAATTGGTGCAATCGGAACAGGTATTGTGGTTTCCCCAGCCTTGGGTGGCGCAGGCATTGTCGATTACACCAAGTGTTTCGATGAAGCCGGCAAAATCCTCGCCGTCTGCCCAGCACTTCCATATGACATGGGCCAGCAAGTCGTGAATCAGTTGAAAGGCGTATTGGTCACAGTCGCTTGGTCAGGAGTTGCTTCGGCAATCGTCTTCTTCATCATCAAATACACGATCGGCCTCAAAGCCTCTGTGGATGATCAAGAAGAAGGTCTCGACATCGCTGAGCATGGGGAACGCGCCTATCACCTCTAAGGCGATATCCTGCGTCAAACCAGAAAGGCCAGCTTAACGCTGGCCTTTTTTGTGCCTAATTGGCCAAACGACGGATGGTTAGAATAGAACCATAGCTTTCGCCGATCCTTTCAACCGCCGCTGCCAAGGGCTCATGCGCCACTGCCATATGATAGCCATTAGCATGCAATATGTGGGTCTCGTCTGTCATCAAAGCGACATGCCCTTTCCAGCAAACAATATCGCCCCGCTTAAGGCCGGTTAGGCTTTCATCAAAACGGACTGCTTTGCCAACCTCACGCTGCATATAGGAATCACGCGGCAACGCGATGCCTGCCGCCCTGAAAGCAGTCTGAATCAGGCCTGAGCAATCAAGGCCCAAACTCTCAACGCCACCCCATTGATACGGCGCATGAAGAAACTGTTCTGCAATCGCCACGGGATCTTTGGCCATCTGCGATTGTGGCGCTAAGTGAGCCTCATATATCCAGCCCGCGCGCTCAACTGCGACAAACCCATTTTCACGTTCAGCTTTGAGGGTCACTTGTGCGCCGAGGCTCAAAAGGAAATGTGGAGCCGCCCGAGCATTCGGCCCTGAAAAGGCATAGGTGCGCAACACATTGACCTTATGGGACGTTGCCAAAACTGGCGCGGACAGAGCAGCCAGATCAAACCAGCCAACATAGCCATCGCTCCGCATTTGGCCCCAACCAAAACCCCCTCGTTCTTCGTAGACATCAACAACATCGCCATGAAGTGCTTGGCTCAATTGTTCGCCATCTGGCTCTGGAACTTTGCGCAAAGGCGCGACACCGGCACTCACTTGATGTGGAATCGGGTCAACATAGCGAGCGGCTTCGACAATCCCTTTGAGTTTTGAGGCTGCGAGGTCGCTTCGATAGGGATTCAGATTTGGGTCAAGCATATCCGTTGCTCATCATGCCATTTTTGGCTGGGCGTTTTGATGGGTACTGTGATCTGCTGATGCTGTCCGGCTAGCTTGTGTGATTTCAGCGATACCACGGGCGATGGAGGCTGCATATGTCGACAAACGCTCTGCTCCTGCTCTGGTTCCAACCACAAAGACATTGCGCCGATCATTCGGATCTGGTCGGCGCTCAACAAAGCCAGCCTCCTGCAGCGTATCGATCGCCCGCACAATTGCCGGTTTCCCCACGCCAAGCCGCTGGGCTAGAGCACGAACAGTATGGGGCCCGGGCTCAAGATAGACTGTTAACATGAGGGCCGTCTGACGGGCTGTCAGATCAGGCCCATCAGATTGCACCGATCGAGAGGTGACGTCCAACCACAAGCCAAGCGCTTGCTTATTGAGTCCAGCAAACTGATCCAACTTCTACCCCTAAGGCCGTGTCTGAACGCGACGGTGCTATCGACGCCTTTAGGTGAATCGATTTGCATTTTGTGGAAAGAGTCCCAGCGAACTCAATTGCTTGCAAGACTAGAGACGAAACCGAAACTATGTATTTAGCCGAATCTTTTCCGTAACATGGCTTCAATCGTGCGCACTGCATGAACTTCGCCGCCTTGCGGCCGACCTGGCTTTTCCTTGGGGTTCCAACAATAGACGTCGAAATGCGCCCAGATAGGTTTATGCTCGTTCACAGCGACGAACTTTGAGATGAACAACGCACCATTGATCGCCCCTGCAAAAGGCCCACCCGAATTCTTCAGATCGGCGATTGAGCTATCTAGATCGTCTTCATAGGGCCGCCACAAAGGCATGCGCCACAAATGATCGCCTGTAAGTGCCGCTGCTTCGTTCAACGATGCGGCTAATTCGTCATCCTCTGTGAAGAAAGGCGGCAGTTCTGGCCCCAAGGCCACACGCGCGGCCCCAGTAAGAGTTGCCATATCCAGGATCATCGCATTACCGTCTTCGCTTGCACGCGTCACAGCGTCTGCCAAGATAAGTCGACCTTCAGCATCCGTATTGTCAATCTCAACACTTAAGCCATTTCGGGCACGAATCACATCGCTGGGCCGAAACGATCCACCATCCATAGAGTTTTCAACTATCGGAATATAGACTGATAAACGTATATCAAGACGCGAACTTGCAAGCGAAGAAAAAAGAGCCAAAACACAAGCAGCGCCGCCCATATCTTTCTTCATTAACGCCATGCCGGAAGAGGGCTTTAGGTTTAACCCGCCGGTGTCAAACGTCACCCCTTTTCCGACTAAGGCGAGGGGATAAGCATCTTTGCGGCCAATCCGCAGAATCACTAGGCGCGGCTCTTGAGCTGCCCCTCGCCCCACTGCGTGTATAAGAGGATAATTCTGCGTGAGCAGTGCTTCGCCTCGGATTACTTCAATCTCTGCCTCATGGCTTTCGCCCAATGAGATCGCCGCAGCTTCCAAAGCGTCAGGCCCCATATCGTTTGGCGGTGTATTGACAAGGTCCCGCCCCAGTTTGACCGCACTGACGGTCAGGCTCGCGGCGTCAACATCAGCCCCCGCCGGCGGGATCAGGCGGGCCGGCCTGTGATCCTTGCGTTTATAGCGATCAAAGACATAAGTCCCCAACAAGTAAGCGACCAAAATTGCATGGCCTTGATCTTTTGGAATCGGCGACACAATCCGATAGTCACCTGCAGGCAGTTTACTGGGCAACGCCCCAAAGACCGCTGCATCGAGGCTAGCACCAAGCCCAAACAGCACCCGCTCCAAAGAGCCATCCGGAGCCGGAACAAGAAGCACGCGCCCTGCTTGCGCCCGAAACTCATAGTATGCTGCAAGAGCAGCCTGCGAGCTAGACTTGCCTTCGATATAGGCCGGCCACTCTGAGGAAGAGATGGCATGGATGGGGATGAAGGGAGCGTCTTGAGAGGCAATATTTGGATGCATGGCGGTTCTTTAGGCTGATCTTCAATTCATGAAAAGCGCTTAATTCGGAATGCCAATATGGTCACTTGAGGGTTTGTTAACAAAGATTGACCAATGCTTAGCTGCAGTGATTCGTGAGGCTTTCACCATGTCGTTCCGCATTTGTGCTCGTCGCCTACCCGCGGCCCTGATCGGGGCAGGTTTTGGATTGATTTTTCTTGGCACTTTGCCTGCTCAAGCCTTTCCTTTGTTTGGCAAAAAATCTGAAGCCAGTGCAAAGAAACCGACGGCTAAGGGGGCGCCGGGAACCCCAGGCACAAAAAATGTTGTAACGGGTACCGCTCCCGTAAAGGCAACAACGCCAGAGGAAATTGCCGCGGCAAAACCGGCGACCGCCAAAGAACGTCAAGCGGCACGTAGCCTTGACCTGATAAATCAAGCAAGCTTTTGGATGGGCGAACTTCAAAAAAATCCCGCCGATGCAGAAGCCGCATTAGAGGGTTCGGTTGCGCTACGGAAAATTGGCTCCGCGGAGCGCGCTGTTCAATTGGCAGCTATGGGTCTGCAAGTCAAAGGCGAGAGTCCACAATTATGGAGCGCCTTGGCCCTTGGCCTTGTCGCGGGCGGTGAGAACGAGCCCGCGCTTCAAGCTTTGCAAAAGGCCATCTCCTTAAGTCCAAAAGATGCGAGCCTGCAATCCGCATTGGGAGTCGTCTATGACCGTTTAGAACGACCCGACCTTGCGGCCACAGCCTATGAGGCAGGCCTAAAGTTATCGCCAGAAGACGCTACGATCCTAAGCAATTACGGCTTGTCGATTGCTATGACTGGCGACCTAAAAAGAGCAGAAGAGATGTTGAGGCGGGCTAATCATAGTCCACTGGCCCCCCCACAAGCCCGGCAAAATCTAGCCCTAGTTGTCGGTCTACAAGGCCGCTTTGAGGAAAGTGAGCGCTTGGCGACCCGTGATTTGCCGCCAGCTGTAGCTTCCGAGAACGCGGCCTATCTCAAAGCGATGCTAAATGGTGGGGAAAGCCGCTGGACTCAGTTGCGTCAGGAGAAGACCAACTAAAAGGCCGCCTCTCGACATCGAGAAGCGGCCCTTTAGATTGATTTCGCTGCCCTAATATCAGGCCATAAATCCGAGATTTGGCCTAGAGAAATTCTTTAGGTTGGGGAAAATGACAGCCAAGTCTGTATTCGAAACACCGAACCATGTTCCCAAAGTTGCGGCATATTGATCGACTGATGTGGTCGGAATGTGAGCATTGCCAGTTTGGTCGGGATTCCGGAAAGTACCCAAGTCACTTCCAACGGTTGGGAACTGACCATACATATCGCCACCATTCACAGCACCACCCATCACCAAATGGTGCCCGCCCCAAGCGTGATCTGTACCATCGCCATTTGTATTGAAAGTCCGCGAGAAGTCTGACCCCGTGAACGTCGTTACAGAGCTGCGCATATCAACGCCACCAATATTGGCCAAAGTCGCATCAAAAGTTGCCATAGCGTTCGCTAGTTTGCTCAGGTTATTTGGCTGAGCCGTGTTTTGGAAGTCGTGGCTATCGTGACCGCCAACGGCCACAAAAAAGACTTGCCTGCGAAGGCCCAAGGCAGGTGCCGCAGCAATCATACGAGCAACAGTCTGTAGTTGGACCGACAAAGAATTGGTTTCTACATTGTTGGTGATTGGATTGCGATAAATAGGTGGCGTCGGGATCGCTGTAACCAAGGGTCCAGTAGCTGCTGTATTCAGCGTAACCGAGGCATCAAGCGAGCGGCCTACAATCGTGGCATGATCAGATCCCATGTTCGCGACAAAACCGGTATCACGGATGATCTCCCGCATCTTTGCAGGACCTTGGTTTGAGCCAAATAGCGTCGTACCGCCGACCGCATTCACAACAACCGCAGGTGTTGCACCGGTTGATACCTGATACTGCACGACCGTCCGCCCGGAAAGGAAAACTGTATTCCCCGCAGTGGACATCGCCGTGTACAAGCTGTTGGCACCATTGCCTGAAGCCATCAAGTCGCCAAACTGGCCACCCCATCCGGTACGGACCCCTTCAGTAAGGCCGGCTTGCCAAACGGCCTGCTGATCATTGTGCGAGAATAGATTTGCGGGGACCTTTTTGGTTCGAGCTTGGTATTCAGCCTTGGTAACAGGCTCCACAAGTGAACCGACATTTGCAATCACCGCCAATCGTCCTGCGGAGTAAATCGGCAAAAGTGGGGCAAGCATCGGGTGGAAGCCAAAGGTGCGGGTTGTTGCGTTCGTGCCGGCTGGAATCGCCTGCGGGGTTTTGGGCGTGAATGGCAAGATGCCGCCCCATGCCTCTGGCGTGCCGGCTCCTACCGTCCGGCCGGTCACTGACGAGGTTGAGCCAACAGCCGCGGCAGCTGTGCCCACAGGCATTAGTGCAATTGGGTCCGAGCCAGTGTTCCGCGCTGCCCAGTACCGGTTCCAAGAATCTGTATCGGAAGCAAGAACTGTGTTGTTTGAATCGTTGCCGCCCAATTGGAAGATGCAAACTAGGGCCTTGTAGCCACCCGCGGTTTGACTGGCGGCCGAATTAAACGCGGCCAGTTGCATGCCAAAGGCAGTTGCCACAGGCGCAGCAATGCCAACTGCACCGGTTGTTGCCATAAATTGGCGACGTGTATGACGTAAATCTTTCATGGCCGCCCCCTTAACGCTGCAAGATGTAATCTGGAGAAACAACGGTCAGATATACCGCAAGTTTCGATCGGTTCAGCAAAGCTGCATCAATTTGCGCTTGGGTAGTTGTACCACCTGACGGAATGGTAATTGCGGTAACCGCATCAATGATCTGCTGGCGACGCGCCGAGGTCATGTTGCCATAGGTCAAAAGGTAATTGACGCGATCCACCAAGGCGGCAGGATCGGAGGCAACAGCCATTTCCTTTGTATAGGAGAGCTTGACGTCACTACTGGCGCCGATGCCAGTGTTGACGGTAGTCTGCATGGTATTCATGTAGCCAGCCACGGTGACTTCATCGACAATCTGCATTTCAGGGGCCACCAACCCTTGCGAGCCTGTCTTCGTGTTTGGCGGCGTATAGCCAGGCCGGAAGAAGTTGAATACCGATGGCGATGCCATAGGCGATTGACCAAGTGACGTGGACGCGCTGGTCGAACCAACTGGCCACAGTCCATTTGTAGAGGTGGCATTCAAAGCGCGCATCAGACCCGTCATTCGAATGACTGGCTCACGAAGCTTGCCAAAGTTTGCGTCCACCCCGGCTGACATATTGCGCGCCTCGCTATCCAACAAAACCGCACGGACTACGGCAGCCATATCGCCACGCACCCCAGAACCATTGTTGTTGAAGACGTTTGCCACCCGGTTTACATAAGCTGGACTTGGATTGGAGGTCACCAAACGCTGAATCATCTGCTTCCCTATGAAGGGGCCAACGTTGGGGTGGTTGAAAATGGTGTCCAAAGCGATCTTCAGATCACCAGCTGGGTTCGAAGTCGCCGAAGCTGGGATGACCGTGCCCAAAAAGCGCTTTTCGGAGGTTGAATGGAAATTCGGGTACGCGATCATAGGGGTCACAAAGGATGCATCGTTGCGTCCACCGCCCGCAAAGGTCGAGTTGGTTGGTGTTGCCGCATACCAGCTAAAGCCAGTAAAGACCTTCGCTAGATTTGAGATATCCGCAGCCGTGTAGGTCGGGATCGGATTACCCGAGCTATCAAGCTTCTGGGTTCCATCATTATTGAGCTCAAACAACCCGATCGACATTAACTGCATGACTTCGCGTGCGAAGTTTTCGTCCGGCGAACGACCTGTGGTGGGGTCCTCTTTCTGGTTTGCTATATGGGTCAGATAAACACCCATCATGGGGTGAAGTGTCACATCTTCCAGAAGCTGACGATAGTTACCGAAGGCATTGCGGCCGAGCATATCATAGTATGAACCAAGACCCCGGACGTTCATCTGCGGATCGGCAAATGAGATCACAAAGATCTGTGACAGTGCGAACTTTGTCCGCTGCCGCAACTGATCTGGCGCAGTAACCGCTTCGCGCCAAAAATACTCATAAAAATGTGTAGAGTTCACATCCGCCGTTGGATTTGGCGCGGCCGGAGCGGGTGGGTTCCGCAATTGATCCCGACGGGTGTTGAGGTAGTCGAGGGCGAGCGCACCAACAGGGAGGGCTTGCTGCGCTGTGATCCATGCGGCGAAAGTTGTATTCCGAGTTGCCTCAATCTCAGCTTCTGTTGGACCGAACGTCGATTGAATTAAGAAGCGCGAGGTCTCTGCCGCTGTCGGCCTAGGGGGCACGACAACACCGCCACCACCGCCCGAGTCAGATGACCCGCCGCCGCCGCCACAGGCCGAAACCAGTCCCAATACTAACGCAGCACTAGCTACTTTAATCCAACGATTGCTCATAACACACCCCACCTCAAGTAGCCATCTCGCCAATTGTGCAGGCACAATTCTAACGTCTATAGCCCTTGCTACCAATATGGTTACTAGCTCGAAATATTATAAAGAAGGGTGTAGTTTATTGGCAAATTTTTACTTAAGGGGATCGTTTTAAGAGAAACGTATCTAGAAACTAAACTTCGGCCCTAGGGACCTATCGTAAGAGACGAATCTCACGTACTTGCCGTCGACCTTGGTTACGCTCCAATTGAACAATGACGTCTACGACGCTGCGCACATAGGCTAGGATGCCAGCATGGGTCATGGCTGTGCCGGTTTGAAGCGCCATTAACGCCAATTGCTCTAGGGCTCCATCTGGAGTGTCAGCGTGCAATGTGGTCACTGAACCGGGATGGCCTGTGTTTATGGCGCGCAAAAAAGTAAAGGCCTCCTTGCCGCGCAATTCGCCGACAATGATGCGGTCAGGCCGCATCCGAAGGGCGGATTGCAAGAGATCATCCACGTCGACGCGTGCTTCGCCGGTTTGACCCTTTACCGCAACAAGTCCCACAGCATTTTCATGAACCAATCGAATTTCAGCGGCATCTTCAATTAGGATTAGGCGCTCTTCTAAACTAACTTCTTTCAAAAGAGCATTCAGGAAGGTTGTCTTCCCCGTACCTGTACCACCGGAGACAACGATATTCCGCTTTTGCTGGACAGCCAGCCGCAGAAAAGCCGTCACATCTCCATGAGCAAGACTGGCCTTCAGTTCTTTGTCCGGATCAAAAGACGCTTTCGTACCGCCAGCACCGACGATGTGGGAAAGGGCACCTGCGGAAACATAATCATCCAAAGTAAGGTCTGTCAGCACGTGCTTCCGTATTGCCAGAGCAACTTCGCCGCGGGTCGCAGGCGGAAGCACAATCTGAATTCTCTCGCCCGTCGGTAAGCTAGCAGACAGCAAGGGGTGCTCGCGGCTGATCCCCTGCTTAGAAATCCGGGCAATCTGTGCAGCCAACCGCGTCAAGTTTATCTGGGTGACGTCTGGGGCTTCATGACGCACTATACCTCCCGTGACACTTTCAACCCAGACCTCTCCGGGTCTGTTCACAAGAATATCAGTCACGTCCGGTCGACTGAGCCAACCTGAAAGTGGCTCCAAGAACGCAGAGAGGTAAACGCCCCCTAAAACCTGAGGTGTGCCATGAGGCCCACTCATGGCTTGTTCCCAGATGGTGTATCAACAACCGGAACAGCCCCCAGAGACGGTGAGGTTGGGTTCAATGAGAAATCGAGGTCGCGCGCTACAAAGACTTGGATCGCAGTTCCTTGCTTCACTGTAACCGTCGGCTTGATCGTTTCACCAGACGAAACTGCACTGGGAATAGTTTGAGCTGTCCCAATGACCAGTTGGTTGGAATTTGTGTTGCTCAAAGCGGCACTGATTGCCGTGGATAACAACCCTGGACCATAACGCTGCAAATAGTGTCGATCAACTTTGCCATCTAATCCAGCCCGACCTAACGGATCGGTGCCTGGTGACGCGAGCTGGACTGAAACGCCATCCGGACGCAACAAACGGGTCCAAACCACAAATGCGCGCGACTGGCCTAACGCCACCTCTGAACGATACTGACCAACCAATCGCGAACCGCGCGGGATTAGGACGCGCGTTCCGTCGAAACTCAATACATCTCGACTGACTACAGCCCGCACGAAGCCGGGCAAGTCCGAGTTTATCGCCGTTTCCAATACTGCTGCGATAAGGGCACCTTGCGGCACAGTTGTCTTAGGGTTGCGCAGCGTCCCAGCGCGCGCGGCAGGAACTTCACCAGAGCTTACCCGAGCAGCGAAGGCATCATTGTCGCCGCCGCCACCGCTAATCGCCGCTGCCGCGCTAGCTGCGGCCTCAGCCGCTGCACCAGCGGGAACGAGGTCAACGATCAGTGCAGGCGAACGCATGCGCTGGGTTAAATCTGCTCCTGTTCTGGAGGGCGGTTGCGGCGGCGGCGCAGCTGGCATAGGGCGATAGACATCGCGCACAGGCGGCGGAGGTGGTGGTGGCGGCGAAGGCGTCCAAGGCTGAGGAGGGGGTACAGCCTCGTTTGCAACGGGATTTTCCGGCACTACGGGTTGAGGTGGAACAATGGGCTGGGGAGCGGCTTGGGCGAAAAGCGTCGGCGGCTCCGGAATGCTTTGCCCCAGACTGCCATCATTTTTTGCATCGCGTGTTGGAACCACATCGCCCGCCCCGGCGCGTTTTTGGGCGGAAACCATGGTTGTGAACACAATCGTTCCAAGCGCAAGTGCACCCACGACACCTGCAATCATCACCCAAGGCCGGTCTGGATAGGCAACAGCCGGCGTGGCATCGACAATCAGTTCTGACAACGCAGGCTCACTAGTCTGTTCTGATCCTGGTAAGCTGGCCGTTAAGGAATCAGCTGGCTCGGGTGAGGCCGCGTTCGTTGGGCTCATGGCTTCGCCTCCCTAGGTGCGCCGAGACCAAATAAACCGCGAGATTTTGGTTTATTCCGGCTAGATGATCGCATAGCCGGCGCGTTTGGACCAGGGTCTGGCTCCCGCCAAGAATCGTTGCTTACGATGGTTTGGTCGGTGCCGTTGCGCAGAATAAATGCGGGGCCAACACGTTCCACCACCATGACATTGCCGCGCATGATGAAGTTGACCAAGGATTCAGAGCCGTCCGCACCTAGCGCAAAGACCGCTGGGGTGGCGGCTCCCGCTGGCCATTCCAAATAGGTACGCTGACCATCGTCAAAAACTCTGGAAGGTACATTTCGCGTGCTACCAGAGACGGAGTAATTTTGATTGGCATTCGCGGTAGGCTGCGGAACCAAGTCTTTCGGCTCCGGCGGAACAGGCTCCGGCGGATACGTAAACTTCACGCGATAAATAATGTTTGGATCACCGGGACTGGTTGGCTCTTCTGCACTTAACTGGAACGTATATCGGCGCTTGGAAGTAATCACCGACATATTCGTCGCGGCGTCAAATTCAATCGGCTTCACAAATAGCGTATCGGCACGCCGATTTGGGGTGACTTGCCATGCAAGTGAGTCACCAATTGAGACATTTTCAATGCGCTCATCTGCCCCAAACTCAATCATCATCTGATAGCCATAGTGACCGCGCAAGGAGACAACACTATCTTCTTTGAACAAGACGGTTTGAACGCGAGGATCAACCGCTCCCGGAATCGGTACTTCTCGCATTTGGGCGCGCACAGGCTCAGCACCTATCGCCAGCGTGGCAAACACGACAGCTAAACAGATGTTCCAGCGTGGCTTAAAGCGCGTCATTGGGCGGGGAACTCCTCACCATTTGGATTTCCGGTTTTAGATTGCGGCTGTGCTGCAGGCATAGCTTGTGCTGGTGGCTGTCCAGTAGCTGTTGTAG
>NZ_JADCBK010000163.1 GCF_020253525.1 Aquidulcibacter sp. | reverse complement strand
CATAATCACCTGATTACCCAAAACCTGCCACTTCTTGCCTGCTTTGACCGACTTCGTCAGCGCGTCGGCCAACCAAGCCTGCTGGCTTGCACCCAGCATCTCGCGGGCGGGGTCGTTCAGTTTCTTGGCTTTAAAGCCCGCCACGTCGGGTAGCGCCATCACGCCTTGCGGCAGATTGCGCGGGTCTAGGCCGGATAAACGGGCGGGATCGGTGATTTTGATCGGCTTGCCCGATGTCACATCAAACAGGCCAAGCTCAAGATCGGTTTCATAATCAAGCTGAAAGGTGCGCGCCATCACGCGGGTTTCCAGCATCATAATGGTCGCCAAATCGCCCCAGTCAAAGCTTCGATTGATCGCCTCAAACGACTTGCCGGGGGCTGGATTGCGCAAGGGCATCCACTCATAATAGGCTTGCAGGGCGGCAGCCTTGCGCTGGTTCCAAGGACCCTCGGTAGCCGGATTATGATTTTCCGCCCCATCCTTATAGGCATCATTGGAGGTTTCGTGATCGTCCCACGTGATCATCCATGGCGCACAGGCATGGGCGGCTTGAAGGTCTGGATCGGTGCGATATTGGGCATAGCGCTGGCGATAGTCCGACAGCGTCGTGCATTCCTTGGGCGGCTGTGGGACGCGCCCAACCGTCTTGCCCCATTCAGTCGCATATTCGCCGGGGCCATATTCATAAATGTAATCGCCGACATGCAGGACCAAATCGACATCGCCGCGCCGTGCGATGGCTTGATAGGCATTGAACCAGCCCGCCGGAAAGTTTGAGCAGGAGACAAGCGCAATATTCAATCGCTCTCCCCCCGTAGCAGGGGCCGTCTGGGTACGGCCAATGGCAGAGGTTTCGGTCCCGACCGAGAAGCCATAATAATAGATCGTGCCGGGCTTAAGGCCCGTAACATCCACCTTCACCGTGTGGTCGCGACTGGGGCCTGTTTTGACGCTGCCGCGCTTAATGACTTGGGTTAGGGCAGCATCGGTGGCGACTTTCCACGTGACAGTGACTTCGGCTGCAGGAATCCGCGGGCTGACGCGCGTCCATATGATGACTTGTGTGGCTAAGGGATCGCCGCTGGCAACCCCATGGGCAAACAAGGCTTGTTCAGCTGCAGCGGCTGAAGCGGTGCAAGCGGCGGCAACAAATGCACCTGATGTCAGGGCAGCTCGACGGGTCAGGGCCATGGTAACCTCCAATGACCTCTTCCATGCGCTTGCTTTGCTCATTTGCCAACACCCCGGTTGCGATGTGCCGGGGCGATAAAGCGATTTGGCGACAATCCCGTGTCCGTACCATGACGTTCACGCGACGATTTCAGGTTAATTGGGCACCAACCAAACACACTTGGTGCCCAATCCTTGGCCCATCAAACGAATTCAAGCACTTTCACATAGCGCACTTGTGGCAAAGCTTTCAGCTCAGCCTGCAAGGCTGCAGGCACCGCTTGATCAATGCCAACCAAAGCAATCGCATCTTCGCCTTCTGCCACGCGGCCCAAATTGAAGGTCGCGATATTGATGCCCGCAGCGCCAAGCTTGGTGCCCAAAGCGCCAATAAAGCCTGGGGTATCTGAGTTGTTGATGAACAACATACGACTATGGAAAGCGGCTTCAAACGCCATGCCCTTAACTTCGGTGATGCGCGGTTGGCCACCAATCACCGCCCCTGCAACCGTGCGCCACTTGCCGCCGGTTTGCACCTTCACCCGGATCAAGCTGTCATAGGTGGGGGAAAGGTCGCGCTTAGATTCGCTAAACGGCGTACCACGATCTTTCAGGATCGTCGGTGCACTGACCATATTGATGTCAGCCAGAAGCGGCTTCAAGATCCCAGCCAATAAGGAAGCGGTCAATGGCTTAATATTCAGGCCTGTAACTTCGCCCTCATACTCCACTTCAATGGCTTCCAGGCCATCATCGACAATCTGGCCAGCAAAGGCACCAAGCTTTTCACACAGCGCAATGAAGGGTTTCAGCTTGGGTGCTTCTTCGGCGGTGACCGAGGCGGTGTTGAGCGCATTGGTGACAGCCCCGGTCAGCACATAGTCGGCAATTTGTTCGGCCACTTGCAAGGCGACATTTTCTTGCGCTTCGGTGGTGGAGGCCCCCAAATGCGGCGTGGCGGTAAAGTTCGGGCAGCCAAACAACACATTGCTGGTCGCAGGCTCTTCGGCAAAGACGTCAAAGGCAGCGGCCCCGACACGGCCGGTTTTCAAATGCTCTGCCAAAGCTGCTTCATCGACCAAGCCACCGCGGGCACAATTGACGATGATGACCCCCTTTTTCGTCTTGGCGAGATTTTCCGCCGACAACACATTGCGGGTCTGCGGCGTCAAAGGCACATGCATGGTGATGGCGTCGGCACGGGCCAACAGATCGTCAAGCTCAACCTTCTCGACGCCAATTTCAATCGCCCGCTCATGGCTGAGGAACGGGTCATAGGCGATGACTTTCATCTTCAGGCCCAAGGCCCGGTCGGCAACGATGGAGCCAATATTGCCACAGCCGATCACGCCCAAGGTCTTGGCATAAAGCTCTACCCCATTGAAGCGGTTCTTTTCCCATTTGCCGGCTTGGGTAGAGGCATCAGCCGCCCCAATCTGGCGGGAAGCGGCAAACAGCATGGCAATGGCATGTTCTGCCGTGGTGATGGCATTGCCAAATGGCGTGTTCATCACGATGACACCGCGCGCGGTTGCCGCTGGAATATCGACATTGTCGACCCCAATGCCCGCCCGGCCAATGACTTTGAGCTTGGTAGCAGCCGCCAAGACATCGGCATCCACTTTGGTGGCCGAACGGATGGCAAGGCCATCATAGTCGCCAATACAGGCGATCAGCTCAGCCTTGGTCATACCGGGCTTATAGTCGACCGCGACATTGCGGTTCTTGAAAATATCAATCGCGGCTTGGCTAATCTTATCCGAGATTAAAACGCGGGGTTCGGTCATGAGTTGTGTCCTAGAGGCAAGTGTCGCGGGTCGATTATCGATCCCAAGCGACAGGCAAATTTAAAGGGTGGGGGGGAGGAGCCCCCTCCCCCATGGGGTGGGGGAGAGGGAGAAAGGCAAAAGCTTACAGCTTAGAGGTCTGCGACCAGCGTCTCAAACGCCCAATCGAGCCATGGGGTCAAAGCGATCACATCGTCTGTATCAATGGTCGCCCCACACCATAGGCGCAGGCCCGGAGGGGCCGCCCGATAGGCGGCTGCATCTAAGGCCACGCCCTCTTTGTCCAACAGGCCCGCAAGCTTTTTGGCAAAATCAGCTTGGCCCTCTTCCGACAGGCCCGTGACGCGGGGGTCGACGACTTTCAAACACACCGACGTGTTAGAGCGGCTTTCAGGCGTAGCAGCCAAAAAGTCGACCCAAGCGGTCTTCTCAACCCATTCCGCAATCGCGGCCAGATTGGCGTCAGCCCGGCCATGAAGACCCGCCAGTCCGCCAACGCTTTTGGCCCAGTTGAGCGCGTCAATATAGTCTTCGGTGGCGAGCATAGAGGGGGTATTGATCGTCTCACCCTCAAAAATGCCTTCCACCAATTTGCCGCCCTTGGTCATGCGGAACAATTTCGGCATCGGCCAAGCAGGATTGTAGCTTTCAAGGCGCTCCACTGCACGGGGGCCAAGGATCAGCATGCCATGCGCGCCTTCCCCACCCAGCACTTTCTGCCACGAGAAAGTGACGACATCGAGCTTGTCCCAATCCAAAGCTTGGGCAAAAGCGGCCGAAGTGGCGTCGCAAATGGTGATGCCTTCGCGGTCAGCTGGGATCCAGTCCGCATTGGGGACGCGGGTGCCAGAGGTGGTGCCATTCCAGGTGAAGATCACATCATGGGTTTTGGCGGGCACCGCGGCGAGATCGGGCAATTGGCCATAGCCAGCCTTAATCACCACGGGATCTAATTTTAATTGCTTGGCGGCGTCAGTCACCCAATCTTCGCCAAAGCTTTCCCAAGCCAAGGTCGCCACAGGCTTTGGGCCCAGCATAGACCACATGGCCATTTCAACAGCGCCCGTGTCAGAGCCTGCGACAATACCGATGCGATAGCCATCTGGTACCTGCAGCACTTCGCGCGTCAAATCGATCGCGAGCTTTAAGCGGGCTTTGCCGGGTTTGGAACGGTGGGAACGACCAAGGACTGCACCCGACAAAGCGTCGAGACTCCAATTGGGGCGTTTTTTGGTGGGACCCGAAGAAAACCGTGGGTCAGCGGGCCGCATGTGCGGCTTAGGGGTATTCGCGTTCATGTTACTCCCATCCTTTCAGATGAGCGCCCGCCGGTGGGAGCGGGTGGCCCACGGCGCACAGACACGATGTCGGCCCAGAATGCAAGCGACAATTTGATGAAGCCTAGCCCGCCGCCACCTGTCGGACATGGGAAGAGCCTTGCAGCACGGGGGTTTGGAAAGGATGCAAAAAGTGGCCAGACCCCCAACAATGCCATCCGCGCCGGAACGTGAGCTGCGAGCGGGGACCCCGTGGGAATTTGCGACAGGAGGTCTGGGACTCGGCTCCGCCGTCCGGGATGACATCCCAGAGACTATCGGACTGATCTCCCAACCGTCAGGTGGCCTGACCCATGAAAAGTTAGAAGCGGCGTTCTAAGTTGGCGGGCCGTGTGGTTGACCGCGTGGGGCGGGGGTGTCACCTTTGTTAAACTATTTGGGCAAAGCTGCCCCAATGATAGCACGGCCATGGCCTATGGCTGGCAAAAGACTGGGAGTGAGAAACCATGGTTGCTGCTGCGATCAATGCCGCCACGCCGAAAAAGCGCGTTTTTTCAGGTTCAAAGGCGCATAAAGCCGAAACCCCCAGAAAGTTGCGGCCGCCACCCTTGGCGCTGACCCTTGTCGAAGGGCGCGGCGTGGTAGAACTTGCAGCCACATTCGCCACGCGCAGCATTCTTCGCCATGCCCCCAAGGGCGATGGTCATCCCGTGCTGGTTCTACCTGGCTTTCTAGCCAGCGACCGCTCTACCAAACCCATTCGCCAATTCTTGGACGAGCTCGGCTATGAAACCTATGGCTGGGGCCAAGGGCAAAATCTTGGCAAATTCTACAAAATGCGCGAAGTTCTCGAAGCGCTGGTGGAAGACATTTACGCCAAGTCTGGCCAGAAGGTTTCGATTGTTGGCTGGAGTTTAGGTGGGGTCTTTGCCCGTTATCTCGCGCTGGTTATGCCCGATAAGGTGCGCAGTGTGATCACATTGGGCAGCCCTTTTGCGGCCGACATTCATGCAACCAGCGCCAAGAAGCTTTATGACCTTTTGTCGAATGAAGGCCCTGCCCGTCCCGGTGATTTAGAGCGTATTGCTGGCGATTTGCCCGTGCCAAACACGTCCATCTACACTAAGCTCGATGGTATCGTGAATTGGAAAACCTGTATCGCCAAGCCCGCCGACAATGCGGAAACGATTGAGATTCGCTTGGCAAGCCACGTTGGCATCGGCGTAAATCCTGCCGCCTTTTGGGCGACAGCAGACCGCTTGGCCCAACCCGACGGCACCTTCAAACCCTTTGCCAAAACCGGCCCCTTCGCCCTCGCCTATGGGTGAGTGAGGCAGGGTTTCAGGTCCTGCAAAATCCCCTGACGTCCCCGCTCTGCGCTCACGGTGCGGGGGGATGGTATTGGTGGTCCTTTCGCGCCACAGTTCGGACTTAGGCGGAAAACCGCCCTGCACCTTGCAGACCCCGCAGGTCCGTGATTGACTATAGGTCAGCTTGAGAAAACTCAGGCGCGACAGGATCAGGGGCAGGAAAACTGCACCGGCCACGGGGGGAAAACATGAGTGACGCAGTTCGTTTATCGTCCTTGGACGCTTCCTTTCTCTATATGGAAACGCCAGAGATGCCGATGCATGTAGGCTCACTGTCACTGTTCCAACTTCCCGAAGGCTATAGTGGCGATTATTTTGAAGCCTTTAAGGCCCAGATCGAGGATCGCCTGGATGCGGTGCCGATGTTGCGCAAGAAATTGTCTCGCACGCTTTTGGACCTCGACCACCCGTCTTGGATTGATGATGACCAGTTTGACATCAACCGCCACATCTTTCGCGGCAGCTTGCCCGAGCCACGCGACATGCCGACCTTGCGCCGGATTGTGGGCTGGATGCATGCCAAGCTGTTAAACCGAGCCCGGCCTTTGTGGGAGTTCTATGTATTTGAGAACCTGCCCGGCAATCGGGTTGGCCTCTATGCCAAGTTGCACCATGCTTTGATCGATGGCGGCGCAGGCGTCGCCCTGTCGCAGATCGTTTATGATCTCTCGCCCAATCCTGCCCCCCGTTCCAAAGCGGCCAAATCAGGTGCTGCTGAGGAGGCGGGCGGCAAGTCCAAAAAGAAAGGCCGCGCCCGCGAAGTGGCCGCCTCAGTGATGAATACTTATGCCAATCTATGGCAGCGCCCCTTTGACAAGGAGGCTGCAGCCAGCCCCATCGCGCTGAAGCGCACGGGCAAGACGGATTTTGGCTCCACCCTGCTCGATCATGTCGTGGATCAGGTTGAAGTCGGGATGAAGACGGTCGCGAACCTGCCCGCCATGCTGAAGACTGCAGGCAGCGTTTTGCCGGGCCTGTTGGATGTCAACAAACTCAAGGATTTGCCGAAACTAATCCCGCCCAGCACGCCGTTTAACAAAGCCATTAGTTCTGAGCGGGCCTTTGGCACCGCGACTTTGTCGATCAAACGGGCAAAGGCAGTGGCCAAAGCGGCAGGGGGTAAGTTGAATGACGTGGTGTTGGCGCTAGCCAGTGGCATTTTGCGCCGCCACCTCCTGTCGATCGGGGCGCTACCCGATAAGCCCTTGGTGGCAATGGTGCCGATCTCGCTGCGCGAAGATGGAAATGCCGATACCAATAACCAAGCCTTTGCGATGTCGTGCCCGATTGCCACCCATATTGCCGACCCAAAGGAGCGCTTGATCGCCATCATCGCCGATTCGATCCAAGCCAAGTCGGTTGTAAGCCCCTTGAAGGATTTCATCCCGAATTTCGCCAATGCGTCGGTGTTAGGCGCGCCCATGGCGATGCAGATCGGCTCCCTCCTCTATGGCCGCTCTGGCTTGTCCGACGTCTTGCCACCCAGCGCGAACGTCATTGTCTCAAACGTACCTGGCCCACCCATCCCGCTTTATGCGGCGGGGGCGACCATGTTGCATCTGTGGCCGGTGTCGATCCCCGCCCATGGCATGTCGATCAATATCACGGTGCAAGGCTATCAAGACCAGCTTGAGGTTGGCGTGATTGCTGGGGCCAATATTTTCCCCGACGTGCAGCCTTTGGCCGAGATGATGGCCGAAGAATTACTTGTGCTGGAAAAAGCATTTGAGACGGCCAAAGCGGCCTAAGCGGGTCAGCCGCCGGCAAAAGCATTGGTTTGATCGGTCAAGATCATCATCGTGACATCATCGGCTGCCTTGCGGCGGATTTTGATGAGGTCGAGCACGCGCTCGTCGGATAAAAAGCGCCACAGGACTTTTGGGTTGGGGTACCAAAACGCCCCCACCACATCCCACTGCCCTTTGGGACCGACCAGATCGAGCGCCACAATGCCATTGGTCACCCGCTTAGCACCATATTCTTTGAGGACTGGACCTATGCCGTCTTGATAAGCGCGCCACGCGGCATCCGACCGGCCATCGGCTAAGTCATGGCGGAAACGCATCAAAGATAAGACAATAATGGGGTCGTCAGGCGGCAATTTCTTGATCGCCTGCAGCGCGTCATACGTTGGCTCAATTTCGTCAAACAGCCCCATAGGTCCAAGGAACATTCAACCCGCGCGTAACGCAAGCCAGCCGCGCAGCGTTTCACTGCGTTTGCATAGGCTTAGGCCTTAAACTGCTGCTTCTTGGGCCCGGCATAGCCAAAAAGCCAAGCAGCGACTTTGCGCTTTTGAATCTCCTCGCTGCCCTCGGTGATGCGATAGCGGCGATGGTGGCGATAGATGTGCTCGAACGGTTTGTGACGCGAATAACCAATGCCGCCATGGACTTGCATGGCCTGATCAGCCGCCTCACAGCACAAGCGATTGGCCCAGAAATTACACATGGAGACTTTATCTGATAGCCGCTTTTCGACCTCGGGCTTCGTCATCTGATCCATTTCCCAAGCGGTCTTATAGATCAGGAGGCGTAACATCTCTGCCTGGGTTGCCAGCTCTACCAAGGGCCATTGAATGGCTTGGTTTTGGGCCAAAGCCTCCCCAAAGGGCTTGCGTTCGCGGGCGTAGGCCACGCTTTCTTCAATACAATAAACCGCGGCACCCAAGGAAGATGCTGCTTGGCGGATCCGGTTTTCATGCACAAAATGCTGGGCCAAGGCGAGACCGAACTCAGGCGGGCCAAACAAGGCACTATCAGGCACCCAGACATCCTTGAAGCTGACGCGGGGATGATCGGTCGGCATATTGAAGGTCCACAAATATTCTTCAATCGTCACGCCCGGGTCGTTGGCCGGCACAAAAAAGCAAGAAATGCCGCGCGCTTCGCCTGCTTTACCGCTGGTGCGGGCAAAGAACATGCAATGGGTGGCGACATGCATGCCCGTAATCCACATTTTCTCGCCATTGAGAAGCCAGCCATCCACACCGTCGCGGGTCTGCCGCACGCCCGTACTTTCCATATGGGTGGCGTCAGAACCATGATTGGGCTCGGTCAGGCCAAAGGTGGCAATGAACTCACCGCGCAAGCTCTTGGGCAGCAAGGTCGCCTTCTGTTCTGGCGTACCAAAGTCACGCAGCATCAAAGCTCCCGGCATATTGCCCACGATGGAATGCTCATTTTGCAAGTCATTATGCAGACCGAGGCCCTTTTTGGCTAAATGCTCGCGGATGATCGCCATGGCGAGGTTGCTGCCATCCTTGCCACCAAACTCAGCAGGAAGGGCGAAGCGATAATGGCCAGCTGCGTCGGCGCGCCGTCTAGCTTCAGCGAGCAAAGCCTCCCACTCCGGGCGTGGCAGGCCTTGATTCTCAAAATCAGTTCGCGCCCATTCGCGACGATGATCGAAGAAGCGGATATTATCATCGGCCTCTTCTAAGGGCTTGATCTCGCGTGCAATGAATGCGTCCAGCTCCCCCAGATAATCGGCGATCTCTTGAGGTATGGTGAAGTCCATGGCGTGTCTCCCCTGCCGTCTGGCCGTCTACGGGCTCTCGGCTTGACCTTATCGACCCGTCGAAGCGTTGCAACTGATTTCTAGGCCGACCCAAGGGCACGGTCACACAGTCTGACAAAATTGTGACTGCTGAATAAAATACAGTATGTTCATTTTTCCCTTGCAACTGTTCGCAGGAACCGCTAGGTAGGAGTCAACGAGGACAAAAAGCCCGTTACTCAGAAACCTTATTTAGGAGCCTCCCCATGCGCTTCATGCCAGTCGTCGCCGGATTTGCTTTTGCTTTGACCGCCACCGCAGCTTTCGCTGCCTACAACAATGTTGTTGTGAAACTGAAAACCCCCGTCGCTGAAGCCTCAGACAGCGTGATCGTTTTGGGCGCTGCTTGGAGCTGCGCCGGCGACACCTGCACCACGGTTTTGGACCGCAAGACCGCCCAAGTTCGTGACTGCCGCCAAGTTGCACGTGCCCTCGGCCCAGTAGCCAGCTTCAGCGTTGGTGGCTCAAGCCTCGATGAAGCAGGCATCCAAGCCTGCAATGCCGCCGCGAAATAAACCCAAGGCGATGCTTAGTTAGCTAATCTGCTGGATTGGCAACTTATGAAGAAGGCGAGCCCGCAATGGCTCGCCTTTTTTATGCGCCGGATTAGCCCACTTCGGCCAAGGGCGTTTCGGCTTCGGCCTCCACGTCGCCCGACAAGGCCTGGTGAATCGCGGCAAACAACACTTCCGGGCGGATCGGTTTGGCCACATGGGCATCCATGCCAGACTCCAAGCATTCCTGCACATGATGGGTCATGGCATTGGCAGTTAGAGCTATGATGGGTGTGCGTGGCCGCTTTTGAACCCGCTCTAACGCACGGATGCGGGCAGTTGCTTCAGGCCCTGACATGATGGGCATTTGAACATCCATCAGGATCAGATCGAATTGATCCTGACTCCAGAGTTCAACAGCGACTTCGCCGTTTTCGGCAAATACTGGCTCAATGCCCACCTGTTCGAGGAACATCTGTAAGACCAAGCGATTATGCGCATTGTCTTCAGCGGCAAGGACGCGGACAGACGTGCCCCCGTCCCCATCTTGGGCACGCGATTCTTCAAATTGGCCAGCATCGGTGCGCTCGGGCGCGACGCCCAGCGGCATGGTGACGGTAAAGCGGAAGATAGACCCCTCACCCACGCGGCTTTCAACTTCAATCTCACCGTCCATCAAGGCAACCAATTGCTTACAGATGGCAAGGCCTAGACCTGTACCGCCAAACTTCCGATTGGTGGCTGTCTCTGCTTGGCTGAAGCGCTCAAACAGGCGACCTTGGACCTCAGGCTCAATCCCGATACCGGTGTCTTTTATCGCAAAAGATAAAGCGCGACGGCCCTCGCCCACGTCTTCCGCAGCAATGGTGACCAAAACACCGCCATCTTGGGTAAATTTCACGGCGTTGGAGACGAGATTATACAGCACTTGCTTGATGCGCGTTGGGTCGCCTAAGCACCAAATATCGGCACTTTGATCAACATTTACCGCGAAACTAATGCCCTTTTGGTGCGCGCGCAGCGTGAACATGGCTTCCGTCGAGCGAACAATCTCCATGACACTGAAATCAAGCGATTCCAGCGCAAGCTTGCCTGCTTCAATCTTAGCAATATCCAAAACGTCGTTTAAAAGGGCCAAGAGTGTATCGCCGCTGTCTTGGATCACAGCCAGCATGCGCAATTGGCGGTCGTCCAATGGGGTGCGGGATAAAGCGTCTGCCATTCCCAGCACACCATTCATCGGCGTCCGAATCTCGTGGCTCATTTGCGCCAAGAAAGCCGATTTGGCGTTATCGGCGGCTTCGGCAGCGGTCTTCGCCATTTCCAGATCGCGCGTGCGCTCTTCAATACGGGCCTCCAACGTGCTGGCGTGGAGGGCCAAGGCATCGCGGGCTTCAACCAAATCTTGTGCTTGACCACGGAACAAGGCGGCAACCCGCGCCCAACACAGACCTGCGCCAACCATACAGGTCAGAAGAGCACCAAGACCTGCGCTCAACAGAAGGAAAGCAGCGTCGATTTCAACCTTCAGACTGGCAGCGATTTCGCGGCGTGCCTTTTCCAATTGCCGTGCCTTGCGCGTTCCAGCAAGCGCATAGGACTGGGATTGCAGCAGGGCCTTCGCATCAGCCTGACGCCCGGCAGCCGCCAATAAAACGGCTGAATCTTCAATCGCGCCCATTTCACGGGTCGCGTTATAAATGGTTGCAAAAGCACTCTTTTTTGTAGATTTGGGCGCCAGCTGAATGGCTTTTTCGATCAAAGCTTCGCGGGGTTCATTCAGCGCAACAAAGCGCTCCCGGTCTTCAGGTCGGCCCATTTGGGCAAAGTCATCGGCAGCCTCGGTCACACGTTGGTCAACCCACGTGGCCTCGCTCCATGTCCGTTCAAATTTCGCCAAACGCTCTGCCTGCGAGGACAGATTGCGAACCGCCGACAAAGCAATAACCGCACCAACCAAAGTGCCCAGAACGGACAAAATGAGAGCGGACCAGAGCCAAGAGCGGACGTTTCGTGTTTGTGTCATGCGTTTAACATGGCACAAAAGCTTCAAAGCCGAGTTAATATCGGCCCTAAAATAGCGCTAAGACTCTGATCCTTAAAGATGAAGTCTACATCCGGTTCCGCAATGGCAGAAGATCTGGGAAGTTGCCGGGCTCCTTTGCCGCATTGGCCCGGAAAGCCTCTGCCATATGGGCTGGGCTGAACATGCCGGCCTGCCACGTGGCGATATAGTCCAAGCCATCGCGGATCGAATGGTCGCGCGCATAATTGATCATGACCTTAGAACCGGTGACGGCAAGTGGCGCTTTGGACGCGATTTCGCGCGCCGTGTCCATCACATGGGCAACCAAAGCCTCATGCGTTTCAAACACCTCATTGACCAAGCCAATTTCTTTGGCTTTGGCCGCAGACAGGCGGCGGCCGGTATAGGCCAACTCGCGCACCCAGCCCTCGGGGATCAACTTGCACAAGCGCGGGAAGGTGCCGACATCGGCCGTCATGCCGATATTGATCTCTTGGATGCAGAAGAATGCATCCGCACTGGCCCAACGGATGTCGCAGGCCGAGATGAAATCAACAGCCCCACCGATACAGCCGCCTTGAACCGCGACCAATACGGGAATGCGGGCCTCATCCAAGCACGTGAAGGTGTTTTGAAGATGGTGAACATGCAAGCGGAAGCTTTCGCCCCGGGTTTCGCGGTCGCCAACAGAGCCCTGGGTGACGCCATCGCCGCTGGAAAACACGCTTAAATCCATACCTGCGCAAAAATGCTTGCCAGTTGAGGTAATGACGATGACGCGGGCGCGCGAATTGTCATTAATGTCCTTGATGATCTTGGGCAGATCATTCCAGAAGTCGCGCGTCATCGAATTAAAGGCTTCGGGCCGCTTCATTTGGATATGCGCGATATGATCAGCGATCGTCACGTCAAAGCAGGTTGAAGTTGGTGTGGATTCTGAATCGTACATGTCGCGCTCCCTGTGGCTGGCCGAGCTTAAGCTCTCTTCATTGGACTTTTGTCTTACAGTGAACCAGCCTACAACAAGTTTGGTCCGTGGTCACCATGTGCCCTAATTGGGTCTTGGTTCAAGTCCAAAATGAAGCCATGATGAGGCCGAACTGGCTCTGCTGAAGGAGAAAGCGTTATGTCAAACCAAGACGGGGTTCAACGCCGCAACCTTCTGTGGGCCGTGATGGGCTTGGGATTTGGTCTGGGCTCGCAAGCCCACGCTCAAAGTGCCGGCCAGATGCTGGAAGAATTGGCAAAAGCCGCAGCCGCAAAACGGGCGGGATTGCCGACAGCCCTGCCGAGTTTGGATGACGATTTGCTGCTCGCTTCGTCCCAAAATGAAGGCGAAGCGGGCATACGTGCCGCACTCCTCCAAGGGGCTGGTGCGGCAGTTGGCCGTTTGGGCAAAGTAGATGGATTTTGGGGTGACGCCCGGGTTCGCATTCCCTTGCCCGAACCGCTGACCTCCATGCAAAAGCGCCTCAGCCCGCTGCGTTTGAGTGTTCCGCTGGATAATTTCCAAATGCGTCTCAATCGATCTGCCGAATCCATGATGCCGAAAGCTGGGGCGATTTTCGTCGACACCATTCGAAGCCTCACCATCGAAGATGTCGTTAAAGTCCTGCGCGGCGGCGATACGGCGGGGACCGATTTGTTGAAAGCCAAATCCTATGCGGGCTTGGTAAGCTTGATGACGCCGCCGATGGCTGAAGCGGTGCAGGCTTCAGGTGCCGGTCCAGCACTCGACCGGATCCAAGCCCGCTATGGCAATGAGATTGAGCGCTTGGGCGGTTGGGGCAGTTTGAAGAATTACTCCGGTGCGCCGATCACCTTGCCTGCGCCACCCCCGCCTGAAATACCTGCCCCGGTTGCGCCACCGCCCCCAGCGGCCGCTGTTGCCACCAAAGCCAAGGCTGGTGCGTCAAAGACCAAAGCGGTGACGGCCCTTCCCGTCCCCCCGCCGCCGCCACCACCGCCGCCACCCGTGGTTTTGGACAACCCACTTAAAAACCAATTGATTGGTTTTGCCGTAGACCGTGCCCTGGAGGGCTTGTTTGTCTATATTGGCGAAGAAGAACGTGGGATACGTCAAGATCCCGCCCGTCGTGGGTCAGATCTTTTGAAGCGCGTGTTTGGCAGCCTGTAACGGCCCAACAGAATTCTTGGAAGCAGGTTGCGAGTGGTAGAGATTGTTGAAACGCGCCTCGTCCAAAGCGTGGCTGAGGGCACGATGGCAGGCCTCAAATGGGCGAATTCAGCGCAAAGAGATGACGCCCCGGCTTTGGTGTTTTTTCACGCAAACGGGTTTTGCGCCTCGACCTACCGGCAGATGTTGCGGGGGGTTGCCGCTGCAACAGGCCGGCCCGTTGCGGCTTTTGACTTGCGCGGCCATGGTCGCACCCGATTGCCCGATGATCCGGATCGCCAAGATAATTGGAACCGCTTTGCCCGCGATATTGCTGGCCTGCTTGAACAAATTACGCCGCAAGGGGCCGTCCTGGCGGGCCATTCAATGGGCGGGACGTCCAGCTTGCTTGCAAGTGCGCTTCGCCCAGACCTGGTAAAGGGTCTTTGCCTGTTTGACCCTGTCCTCGCGCCGACACCCTTTTATGTTTACGCCCATATGCCTTGGGTTTTTCGCCTCTGGCGCAGCCAGTTTCCCCTCGCCAAAGCTGCCGGTCGCAGACGCGCCGTCTTCCCAAATCGGCAAGCGGTCCTCGAAGCCTATAGTGGCCGGGGGGCGTTTAAGTCTTGGCCCCAGTCCATGCTGGAAGATTATGTGGAAGATGGCTTTACCGATCTGCCCGATGGCCAAGTTCGCCTATCGTGTGCCCCTGCCTTTGAAGCAGCTTGCTTTGCAGGCCAGCGCCATTATCCGATTGCTGCCCTGAAGGTCTTGAAAGTGCCGGGTCGATTGCTGCGCGGGGCACGCCATTCGACCACGGTAGCCACCCTTATCCCCCTTCTGACCCGCTGTGGGATTGACGTGGAGACCGTGCCTGAGACCAGCCATTTTCTGCCGATGGAAAAGCCAGACGCCTGTGCCAAGGCTCTGATCGACCTCATTCACTCGGCTTGATGAGCCGCGCCTCTAACTTTGCACGCGCCTGTGGTGGGATCGCAATAACTTTGCGGGCGACCAGATCAAAGGTCACTGCCACAGCTTCACACACGCAAAAGACCTCCCCCGTGACGGGGTGGGCCAAGACGTGCTTGAGCGTATTGGTCTTTTCAGAAACATTTGCCACGCCGGAATGCACGGCCACAAAGTCACCAGCACCCGGCCAAGCCAGATAGTCGAGACGATATTCAAGCACAGCGGCACCTGCCTTGCGGGGTTGGCCGTCTTGCGCGCTGAGTTCGGCCGTCGTCTCTTCCCGCCACGCCGTCATCAGATTGGGCACGCCCGTTGAAACCCGGCCAATCATGCCTTCTGGATAAAGGCGATTGAACACATCGACATCTTCAATTCGCACCGCCGATAGGCCCACTTGTTGGAAGCCACGCGACACCAAAGTCGCAGCCTCAAATCGGTCTGTTGGGCCATCAAAGGGGATAGAGCGCGGGCTGCCATGCTTTGGCACCTCGACTTGGAGAGCAAGAGCCAAAGCTTTGGTGCGCGCGGGCCAGGGATAGGCTTTGCCCGTCTTGGCCTCCACATGGGCCATTTTGGTCAAAAAGGTTGCCCCAATCGCCCCATCCAATGTGTGAACAATCTCGCCATACAGGACGATATCGGCTTCGCCCAGACTGACGACGCCGCCGCGAAAGAATAAGGGAACGCCCTCGCGGGCCTCTTTCAGAAACCGGATATGTTGCCGCACGGGGAGAAGCGAGGCGGTCGCTTCAGGGGCAAAGGCGCGTTCGCAGCCCAGCTCTGTCGCCATCAGCATCATGCCATCGAGCGCGCGACGCACCCAGAAGCGCACATTCATGTGCCCCATTTCGTCGCATTCCCATGCTTCGACACTGCCGCGCCAATAATCCCGCATCCGCTTTTCCTGTGCTGTTTTCGTTTGGCTTGCTTAAGCGGCCATCGCGCATTCTTGGCACTGCCCACGGCCCTCAACCACAAGGCGCTGCAGGTTGAACCCTTTGGCCGCAGCAGCCTTTTCTAGGATATGGGAGACCTCGTCATAGGCAACTTCAGTCGCCTTCAAACAGCTATTGCAGACAAATAGGGCCACGGGTTGCGCATGCCCTGCATGGTTACACGCCACAAAAGTCGCATCTTGTTCGATACGATGGACAAGGCCCAATTGGCACAGAAAGTCGAGTGCCCGATAGACGGTGGGCGGCTTGGTCGCCTGCCCGCCTTCACCCGCCTTGCTGATGAGATCATAGGCCTTCATTGGCGTTTCGGACGCGGCGAGAATTTCCAATACCCGACGACGGGGCGCGGTAAAGGCCATGCCGGACCGCTGACATAGGGCCTCTGCTTGACGAATAAGATCTTGCATTTGCACCTCCTTGGACGTGACCATCCTGTCCTACCCTCATGCCTGAGTTTGGCCTGCATGGAAAATGCCCATTGCACTTGTAAGGGTGATCTCGGGGATATAGGGTGTTATGTAATAACATACTAGGATTCTCCCATGACACCTGTGCTTTACACCCTCCTCGCTTTGGCAGCTCCCGAGGCAGCGCCTCCGGCCACCCCTTCCGCCCAAACGCGCCCTGTTGAAAAGCCAGTTGAAACCATTGTGGTGACGGCGAGTTCCTTGGGCGATCCGTCAGACGCGATCAGCCAAGGTGTGGCGGTCATCAACCGGGGGGAAGCCTTACAAGCCTCCATTAGCGGCGGCATTGGCGAGACTTTGGCAGGTGTCCCCGGCGTCCGGTCAACCTTTTATGGCGTGAATGCCTCTCGCCCGATCGTGCGTGGGCTTGGGGAAGACCGCATACGATTGGTGCTGAATGGGCTGCAAGGCATTGATGCCTCGACCATTTCACCAGACCATGCCCCGGCCATTGATGGCTTGGACGCTGAAGGTATTGAAGTCCTGAAAGGCCCTGCGGCCTTGCGTTATGGCGGCAATGCAGTTGGTGGGGTCGTCAATATTGTTGATGGCCGCCTGCCAACCAAGCTGCCTGAAAAGCCCTTTGCTGGCGAAATCTTCCTTGCAGGGTCAACCGCCGAAGATGCTGGAACGGCGGCCTTTAAGCTGGTGGGGACCCAAGGCACCGGCGTTTTTCGCCTCGATGGTTTCCGTCGCGAGGGCCAAGACTATAAAATCCCGGGCTTTTCCCAAACAGCCGCCCTGCGCGCGATCACCGGCGATGACACGGAAGAAATTGCCTTCAACACGCGCGGGGAAATCTGGGCTTTGGGTGGCAGTGTCGCCCGTGTGACCGACAAAACCAGCCTCGCCCTCGCCACCCGTCGGACCAAATCCAATTATGGCATTCCCGGCGAAGAGGCCTTTATTGAGCTCAGCCAAACCCGCTATGATTTCCAAGCCGCAATCAAGGATCTAGGCTTTATCGACACCCTGACTTTCTCCATAACATCGGGCGATTATACCCATAGCGAGATTGAATTTGATGGCGCGATCGGCACCGTCTTTACCAATGAAGGCTATGAGGGTCGCCTCGAGGCACGCCACCGTACCATCGGGGCTTTGGATGGCCTGTTTGGCGTGCAATTTGCCTCCAATGACTTTGCCGCCAAGGGCGATGAAGCCTTCATTCTACCCGTCACGATTGAAACAGTCGGTGCCTTCTGGGTTGAGCGCTATAATCAGGGCACTTGGGGTGCCGAAGTCGGTGCACGCTATGAGCAGCGCGACTATTCTGGCCTTGCCGGCGCGCGCACTTTCGATCTGGGCAGCTTCTCGGCCAATGCTTTCGTAAAGCCAGTCGAGGGCCTACGCCTCTCGCTCAATGCGGGCTATACAGAGCGGGCACCAACTGAAGTCGAATTATTTGCAGACGGCCCACATGCCGCCACCCAAGCCTATGAAATTGGCGATCCCACGCTGAAAACCGAAACCGCAACCAGCCTTGAAGGTGTGGCGCGCTGGCAAATCGGGGGGGCAACTGTCGATCTGAACCTTTGGCGCACCCGTTTTGACGGCTTTATCGCGTTTAACCCAACCAATCAGATCGAAGATGATCTGCCCGTCTTCCTGGTCAGTCAGAAAGATGCGACGCTGACGGGGGCTGAACTACATGTGACATGGGCATTGGGCGACTATGGCGGTTGGTCTGTGGTTGGCGATGGTGGCGTTGATACCGTACGGGGCAGCTATGATGGCGGGGGTGCCATCGCCCGCATGCCACCCACGATGGTAACCCTTGGCCTCGAAGCCAAAAGCCAAGAGATGCGCTTGCGCGCCGAAGTCCAATCCCTTGCCGATCAAAACCGGACGGCGGCCTTTGAGACCAAAACCGAAGGCTCTACCACGTTGAACGCCTCATGGTCGTGGCGGCCCGCCCAAAGCAAGGACCGGATCGAACTGACCTTTGAAGGCCGCAACCTGACCAATGAAGAGATTCGCGAACACACCTCCTTCCTGAAAGACTATTTGCCCAAGCCCGGTCGCTCGATCCGGGTGAGAGTGAAGGGATCGTTTTAAAGAAACCTCCCCCACCCCCACGATGTCATCCCCGCCGGAACGCAGTGGAGAGCGGGGACCCCATGGGACTTTGCGGCACAAGGTCCCCGATAGGTTGCGCCGTCCGGGATGTCATCGCACAGAGTAGCTTTCCGCCCAAAAAGCCTGTGCGCAGGCCCTGCCTGTCCGTGTCACTGCACGCCCTCAATTGTCCGGACAAATTTTTGGTGACAAGTTGCAAGTCGCCGCTTAAGACTAGAGCAGAAGAGGAGCTGTCATGACCTATCTAACTGCCCGCCACATGTTTATCGGAGTTGCTGCCTGCCTCGCCGCCATTGCCGGTCCAGCCGGTGCTGCGCCCAAGAAAAAAGCCCCCGCTGCAGCGCCCGCGCCCGCCGCTGCGCCGCTAGACCTATCGACGCCAGAAGGTGTGCTTGCCGCCAATCGCAAGATCCAATGCGACCTGCGCGATGGCGTTGCCGTCACCTATTATTGGGCGGGTGACGCGTATTCCCGCCGCCAAGGGGAAGCCGACAAGCTGTTGTTCCGCGCCGAAGGCATGAATATTCGCCATTGCGCCACGGTTAAGGACCCCGTGCGCGGCATTGGCTATCGCCTGATCTCGCGTGAGCTTTTGATCTATACCGACCCCAAAACCGGTAAAGTCTTGAGCAAATGGACCAATCCTTGGACCGGGGAAGTGGTTGACGTGATGCATGTCGCCAATGATCCGGTGAACTCCACCTCTTACATCACAGGCCGGGATGGCCAGCCGATCCGTTGGACTGGCACCCTCAGCGGCGACCATTGGTGGACCAATATTACGGTGCCTTTGTTCTACACCAACCCATTGGGCGGCAAGTATCAGGCCGAAGTGGGCGGCACCTATCACGCCACCGAAATGTTCAATTTTGCGGGCACGGTCTCTGACTTGGTCAACCCCACCCGGACGACGGCGGAATCCAGTGTTGCTTGGGTACGGATTTCAGACTGGTTGCCATGGATGCGTATGGGCGGCCGCGAGGGCGTGATTTACTTCAACACCAATGGCCGCAAGCTGGACAATTGGGACCAGATGCCTGCCGTGATGAAAGAAGAAATCGCCAAGAATTATCCCGCTTGGACATCGCCTCCGCCGCTGGATGATGCCCGCCCGAATGAGACATCTTGGACCTATTTCCTCGATATCAAAGAGGGTCGCAAAACCCTCCCGAAACGAGATTAATCTGTAGAAGGGCTCAAAGCTTGGCTTTGGGCCCTTTTTCATGGCGCAAACGTGGAAGACCCCTCTCATGAAACTCTATGGCGAACATAATCCGGCCCCGAACCCCCGTCGCGTTCGACTCTTTCTGGCCGAAAAGGGCATAGAGGTAGAGCATGTGCATATCCCCATGCGGCAAGGTGCGCATAAGGCACCCGAATTTTTGACCAAAAACAGCCTGGGCCAAGTCCCTGTGCTCGAATTAGATGATGGCACCTGTATCAGCGAGAGCGTCAGCATTTGCCGCTATCTAGAAGCTGTGCAGCCCAATCCACCGCTGTTTGGCACCACACCGCTTGAGATCGCGACAATCGACATGTGGATCCGCCGCGTGGAGTGGCAATTGATGAGCCCGATTGGCCAAATCTGGCGCCACGCCCATCCCTATACGGCTGCCCTGTTGACCCAATATAAGGACTTTGGCGAAAGCAACCGCGCCCATGCCGACCGCGCCTATCATTGGCTCGACCGGGAAATGGCCGACAAAGCCTATATCGCGGGTGAGGCCTTTACCGCCGCCGACATCATGGCCCTCTCCATTGTCGATTTTGGGGCCTTCATCGGCACCCCCATCCCGGATGATTGCAGCCACCTAAAAGCCTGGCACGAACGGGTCAGCGCCCGGCCAAGTGCGGCGGCTTAACCAGCAGTCCATTCTCGTGGGAAAAAGTCACTTTTGGGTTGACTTTTTGGCGGCTTAGCTTTAAAAGATTACCTACGGTCTTCGCTTGCTGATAAGGGCTCATGGAGCACTTCGGAGGTGATAGGCAAGATTGCGGATTTCGCGGGCCGTATTTTTTTCCTAGTAAAAATGGCGGGTGCCACGCGCCCATAGCGCCGTAGGGTGCATTCCGGCCGGAATGCACCATGGTCAATTCAAACTTGAAGTTTTTTTGACTTAGAACGGCTTCAGGCCGCACTTCGCTTATTTATATGTGGTGCATTCCTTTCGGAATGCACCCTACGACCCCCCTCACCCCTGATAATTCAAGCGCAAGCCCGGGCGGTCCCAGCGCGTTTTGGCGAGGCGGCCGGTTGAGGACAAGGTGATATAGGCGTCACACATATCGGCGCCGCCAAAGGCGACATTGGTGGTCATCAGATCGTCGGTCGGCACCAGGCTGTGCGCACCGGTGGCGGGGTCCATGCGGGTGATGCCGGGATTGATCAGGGTTGCAATCGCCACTGTGCCATCGGCTTCTACCGCCAAGCTATCAAACAAGGTCCATTGATCGACGCGGCCAACCACGCGGGCGGCGCGGAAGGGGCTGACCGGGGCGATTTGACCCGGGCCTGCGACGTCAAAGGCATAGAGCCTGCCTTCCATCGTGTCGGCCATATAGATTGTCTTGCCATCCGGGCTGAGGCCGACGCCATTGGGCGAGGTATAGCCATGTGACAATTCATGCGCGGAAGCCGCACCCGGCGTTACATAAAAGAGGCCGCCATAATCGCGGTGGCGGTGGTGGCTTTTGCCATGGTCGGTAAAGTAAAAGCCGCCGTGGCGATCAAACACAAGGTCATTGGGGCCACGCAAGGGATGACCGTCAATCGTGTCGAACAAGCGCTCAACCTTGCCGGTTGCCAAATCCACACGCTCAATCCGCCCACCCGAATAATCCTCGGGCTCATGGCCTGGCACCATCAGGCCCCCAAAGTCTGACCACGCAAAGCCGCCATTATTGCAGATATACATCGCCCCATCGGGGCCAAGAGCGGCCCCATTCGGCCCACCGCCCAGATGGGCAATGACTTCGGTCTTACCATTCCAATAGCGGGTAAGATTGCCCGACTTAATCTCAACAAACACGACAGAGCCATCATCAAACACCACGGGGCCTTCAGGAAATTGCAAACCTGTGGCGAGGATTTCGAGTGTCATGGCGGTCGTGCTCCCAAATCTTGTTTTTGTTCTGCTGCAGGATTGTGCAGGCTTGCGCCATCATCGGGGCTTATAGCCCATTCAGCAAGGCCATCACAGCAAAATGGCCGGATTGGGCTGGACACAGATGGGGTTCGCGCACAGGTTACTCCTCCGTAATTCATCCTTTTGGACTAAGCGGGCAGTTAAAAAGCGCCAGCGCAGCCTGCGCGAGGGGCACAACCGCGCCTGGCGCGCTTTCGGGCCAAGCAACCAGCGGCTGGATATTACTCTTTGGTAATTCATCCTTTTTTGGGAAGGTTTCAAATAATGCGTATTTACCCCGCCATCGGGTCTCTTGCTGTAGCGCTAGCGCTTACCCTTATAGCCCCCGCACAGGCAGGTGAGGTCACACGCTATGTGCCCGAGGGGGCCTTTATCGCCCAATCGGTTGTGGTGCCCGCAGGCTATGAGACGATTTATATCAGCGGCCTCTTACCCCCACATAATGACCAAGCAGGCCCTGCCGGATCAACCGCGCGCTATGGGGGCAATACAGAAGCACAGGCCGATTTGGTGTTCAAACGGCTGGAAGAGGCCTTGGCCGTCCAAAAACTGGGCTTAGGCGATGTGGTGATGATGCGCGTCTATCTGGCAGGCGATCCGGCGCAAGGCGGGGCAATGGACTTTGCCGGCATGATGGCAGCCTATAAGCGCTATTTCGGCACACCAACCCAGCCCAATAAGCCCGCGCGCGCCACCATGCAGGTGGCAGGTCTTGTCGGTGGCCCCGGCCCCCTAATCGAAGTGGAGGCCCAAGCGGTTCGCCGCGTCAACTAGGTGGCACCCGCAGAGCTTAAAGCCCTGCAGGTGCCCAAGTCGCTTTAGCGTGGGGCCATGCGAATGGCTCCGTCCAAGCGGACGTCTTCGCCATTGAAATAGCCATTGGTGATCATGGTCAAAGCCAATTGCGCATATTCATGCGGCAAGCCCAAACGTTTCGGGAAAGGCACGCTCATCGCCAGAGCGTCTTTCACCGCATCAGGGGCGGCATTCATCAAAGGCGTGTTGAAAATGCCGGGCAAAATGGTGTTGACGCGAATGCCTTCGCTCATCAAATCGCGCGCGATCGGCAAGGTCATGCCCACAACGCCACCTTTGGAAGCCGAGTAAGCGGCTTGGCCCATTTGGCCATCTTCTGCAGCAACCGAAGCGGTGTTCACAATCGCACCGCGCTCCCCATCTTCCAACGGGTCAAGCGTCAACATGCCGGCTGCCGATTTGGCGATACAGCGGAAGGTGCCGACCAGATTGATCTGGATGATCATATTGAAGGCATCGAGTGGGAAGTGCTTGATGTCACCTGTCTTTTTATCACGGCTGGCGGTCTTGATCGCATTGCCTGTGCCTGCGCAATTGACGAGGATACGCTCTTGCCCATTGGCGGCGCGGGCTTTGGCAAAGCCTGCATCCACACTTTCTTCCGACGTCACATTGACCTCACAGAAGGTGGCGCCAATTTCGGCAGCGACTTCGGTGCCGCGCGCCACATTCATATCAAACAGCGCGACTTTCACGCCGTGCGCCCGGAGGGCACGTGCTGTGGCTTCGCCCAAACCAGAAGCGCCGCCGGTTACAATGGCTGCGATGGAATCGTCTAAGTGCATGATTGGAAACTCCCTGAATTTGTTTACGATCGCGACTTATTATGGCGCGCTCGGGTAGGCAATTAGCTGGCTCTCCGCTAAACGCAAGAACACCTTGGCTGGAATTACTGGAATAGGCGAATTTTGTCCCCACCCCTCCCCCCTTTAGCGACACTTCGGAACAAAACCATCTTGCAAGTTGTGCCTGAAATGGCCACCGGCGGGGTAGAGCGCACGACCGTGGAAGTCGCCAGTGCCATTGTCGAGGCTGGTGGCCGGGCTTTGGTTTTCAGCGCGGGCGGCAGATTGGTACCTGAATTGGAAGCGCTGGGTGCCAAGCATCTTCATGGCGAGGCCAATTCCAAAAATCCTTGGACGGTTTTTGTGTCCAATGTCGGCAAGCTTGCTCAAATCATTGAGCGCGAAAAGGTTGATCTGGTTCATGCCCGCTCGCGTGCGCCGGCTTGGAGTGCCCTATTAGCCGCACGGCGCACCAAGACACCCTTTGTGACGACCTATCACGGCATTTACAATGCCAAGTCGGGCCTTAAGCGGTGGTACAATAGCGTGATGGCGCGCGGCGACCTTGTGATCGCTAATTCTGGCTATACGCGCGACCACGTAATGGCGGAGCATAAAGTCGACCCCAACAAGATTGAGGTGATTTATCGCGGGGTTGATGTCGCGGCCTTTGACCCAAAAGCGGTGACCCCAAAGCGCCGCGAAGAACTGGCAACCCAATGGGGGATTGCGTTGGAGAGCCCGCGCCCACGCGCCATCCTGCCCGCCCGTTTAACCGCGTGGAAGGGCCAAAAGGTGATGTTGGAGGCCTTAGGGCATTTAAAGCGCGACGGGCTAGAGATGGATTGTTTGATGGTGGGCGATCCGCAAGGCCGCGACACCTATCGGGCAGAGCTTGGGCAAGATATTCGCCGCTTGGGGCTGGAAGGCTATGTCCATCTGGTGGGCCATTGCAATGATATGCCTGCAGCCTTTTCCTTGGCTGATTTTGCAGTCACCCCATCCACAGAGCCTGAAGCCTTTGGCCGCACAGCGGCTGAAGCGCAAGCCATGGGTCTGCCCGTCATTGCATCCGACCTTGGCGGTGCGCGCGAAACTGTGGAAGACCGGGTAACGGGCTTTCTGAGCCCTGCCGGGGATGGTAAAGCCTTGGCAGATTGCATGGGCCGACTCTTGGCGCTGTCACCGGCTGAAAGAGCGGCGATGGGTTTAGCGGGGGCCGCACGCGTGCGGGAACGCTTCACCACCCGCGCCCTACAATCTGCCACAGTTTCGCTGTACCAGCGGCTGGTCGAACCATAGAAGTGACAGGAACAGACGTGAACCCGGAGCGCATCTTAGTTATTGTTTTGGGGAGTTTAGGCGATGCGGTGTTGGCACTTGCCCCGCTTGCCATGCTGCGTGAGCATCATCGCAATGCTGAGATCACCGTCCTGACCCAACGCGGCAATGTGCGTTTTCTGTCCAAATCCCCCTATGTTGACCGCGTTGACGTGCGGTGGCCGCAAACCAAGCTGATCGACAAAGCCAAATTCATCTGGTCGCTGCATCAAGAGCGCTATGCCATGGTCTATGATTTGACCAATAGCGCCGAGAGTGAGGCCTTGTTTAAGCTACTTTGGCCATTTCAGCCGAAATGGTCGGGGGGTGCTGTTGGCTGCTCACACCCCCATGTTGACCGCACCCGTCTAACCCTGCATCGGCTCGACCGGCATGCCGAACAACTCATGACGTGCGGCGTGGGCCCCAAAGAGGGTTTTGCGCCGGGTCTTTCGCCTGTGCCTGACCTGGATTGGGTCGAATCAGTGGTGAAGGATCAGACAAAGCTGACCCCGCGCCATCATGGCATTGGTGAGCCTTTTGCCTTTCTGGCCCCAGAAGGCCCTGCCGCAGAACCCTCCAAACGCTGGCCGACGGCGCGTTATGGCGAATTGGCGCTAGCGCTGGAAGCTCGTGGGATCCAGCCTGTCTTGGTCGGTGGGCCGGCGGCAGTGGAGTTGGCGGTTGAGATTCGCGCGATTGCGCCAAAGGCACTCGACCTTGTAGCGCGTCTGGATGTGTTTCAATATATTGGTTTAGCACGGAAATCTATTCTTGCCGTGGGCTCTGAAGGCGATATGGCCATCATCGCGGCCGCTGCTGGCGCGCCAACTTTGGCCATTATCAATCCCAATGAAACCAGCGTGCGCAAGGCTGCACCGCGCGGCTCGGCCACCGTTGGCTTGGTCGCGCGCAACTTTGATACGATCCGCGTTCAAGATGTTTTGGCCGCCGCCCGCGCGGTGACGCCGACAATTCTTGAAGCACAAACATCATGACGCCTTGAAGGATTGTTCATTTACATCCATTATCTAGATGTGCTCGGTGAAAGCCGAGCCGAAGGCATTTGCGGAACCCAACCGCGTAATTTATGGAGAGACGAACATCAGACGCCCTATGGCTGCAACGCCCACTAAAGACGGCCCCCGTATCAATGAAGAGATCCGCGCACCGCGCGTCCTTCTGATTGACGAGAACGGCGAAAAGCAAGGCGAGATGCCTTTAGCTGCAGCGCTTGATGCCGCAGCAGAGGCTGGGCTGGACCTCGTAGAAATCGCAGGAACTGCAAACCCGCCCGTGGTGAAGATCCTCGATTATGGAAAATTCAAATTCCAAGAGCAGAAAAAGAAGAACGAAGCGCGCAAGCGTCAAAAGGTTGTTGAGCTGAAGGAAATCAAGCTCCGCCCGATGATTGACGATCATGATTATGACGTCAAAGCCCGCGCGATGGCGCGCTTCTTCGAAGAAGGTGACAAGGTCAAAGTCACCCTGCGCTTCCGTGGCCGCGAAATGGCACACCAACATCTGGGCGTTGACCTGTTGATGCGGGTTAAGCGCGACTTTGAAACCATTGCCAAGGTCGAAAGCGAACCCCGCCTCGAAGGCAAACAAATGACCATGGTTATGGCACCGCGCACCTAAAGCGCTGTTGGTGCCTTGCCAGTCTTAATTGAAGCGCCCTCCTGCCCACGCAGGGGGGCGTTTTGCTTGGGGGGGAGGAAGGTTCCCACCTTGCGCTTTGCGCGTAGGGTGCATTCCGACAGGAATGCACCACATATACAGCGCTGTTTTTAAATTGTATTTTGTTTCGGAACGCCTTTAAGGCAAAGGCGTTGTGCGAGTTTTGGCGCGCAAGATTTATTGAACGGCTTCAAGGCAAGCGGAGCGACGCATAGCGCCGTTCCAAGTCAAAAAACCTTTAGGTTTGGCATGTCCATGGTGCATTCCATAAAT
>NZ_JADCBK010000162.1 GCF_020253525.1 Aquidulcibacter sp. | reverse complement strand
GCCTTTAGCTTCGGGTGGGAGTTCTTTGAACTTGCCCTTGCCGCGACCACCAGCGTGGATTTGCGACTTTACCACCCACATAGAGCCACCCAATTTCACGGCGGCAGCCTTGGCTTCTTCTACCGAGAAAGCGGCAATGCCTGGAGGAACGGGAAGACCATAGCTTGCGAGGACTTCTTTGGCCTGATGTTCATGAACGTTCATGGATGAAATGTCCCCTGTGCAGCACAAAATTTCGTTAGCCGCTTCTAGCCAGCCCTGCCGACGCACGCAACCGCTTGATCCACCCGCTTGCAGGTTGAACGCAATGGCGCGAGCGAATCAACTAAAAATAGCTAGACAATCTGAGGTCTGTTTGGACTCATGGGGAAGGGGCGATTGCTGAAATGGGAGGTGTGTCTTTCGCCAAAGGAAGGCGAGAGACATGGCAGAAAGCCCAGACAAGACAGGCCACATAGGTCAGGCCCCATTTTCGTCAGGCGGTGATCCCCACCCAGATGACGTTGCACGCGCTATGGCACAAGCGCTGTGTCGGCTCGCCCAGATCGACCCTCAACTATCGGCTGCCAAGCCTGCGGGGCGGCTACTTGCCACCCTCATTCTTGTGACCTGTAGCGGAACGCTGATTGCAACTTTGATGCACCTAGACCGCCAACTCGTCGAATGGGCGCTGATGTCTATGGCGCTAGGCTTGAGCCTGTTTCGACTATGGGCGACCTTGCTGCCGGAAAGATCGCCACCGCCCGATCTCGCCTGCAACTTGGCCGTTGAAAAGCCCATGTGGACCATCTTGATTGCCCTCTATCATGAGGCAGGCTCTGTGCCGTCACTTCTGCAGGCGATTGGCAAGCTGGACTGGCCGAAGGAAAAGCTCGACTTGGTCTTTGCCTGCGAGGCTGATGATACAGAGACCCTAGCAGCTCTCGCCCTCTGGCGAACGCGGACTCAATTCACAGTGGTTCGTGTTCCAAAGGGCGGCCCGCGTACTAAGCCAAAAGCCTTACAGACGGCGCTGCCCTTTTGTCGCGGGCGCTATTTGACCGTGTATGACGCCGAAGACCTGCCCGCGCCCGGTCAAATCTATGAGGCGTGGCAGGCCTTTCAGACTGGTCCGGCCAATTTGGCCGTGGTGCAAGCCCCGCTGGTGATCTGGAATGAGAAGGAAAGCTGGATCAGCCGTCAATTTGCCTTGGACTATGCCATATGGTTCCGCCTGATCTTGCCTGCCCTCGTCCATCTGTCGCATTTTCTGCCGCTCGGCGGCACCTCAAACCATTTTGATATCGCGTTTTTGCGCGCTGTTGGCGGGTGGGATCCGTATAATGTCACCGAAGATGCTGATTTGGGGATTAGGCTTGCCCGCCATGGCCTGAAGAGCAGCTTAATTCAAAGTGCAACTTATGAAGAAGGGGCCCCGACCTTTGGCGGCTGGGTGCGCCAAAGGGGCCGCTGGATACAAGGCCATATGCAAACCATTAGTGTGCATCTGCGTATGCCCAGGAGATTAGCCAAACAACTGGGTGGTGCTGGCATGCTAACCTTCTTTTTGGGGTTGGGCTCTGGGCCGCTCAATGCAGCCGTGATGCTGCTCTCAAGCCTCGCTGCCCTTGGACAAGCTGTCGATGGCAAGTGGGGCCATATAGCCCTATGGACGTGTTTCATGGGGCTCAGCCAAGCCTATGTCGGCCTCATAGCGGTTCTTCGAGACGGGCGGCGCGATCTTTGGACCGCCTGTTTTGCCTTCCCTCTCTACCAAGCCTGTCAGGTCCCCGCGCTGTGTCGGGCGATTTGGCGCATCTATCTTTCGCCTTCAATCTGGGACAAAACCAAGCATGGCGCAGAGGCAAGGCTACGCAAGGCCATTTCTGCCAAACATCAACCTGCAATCAGCGAGCCGCAGCATTGGATTGGGCAGCAACCTTAATTCTTATGGTGACCAGCCTATGCGGATTTGCCTTTGCTTCGTGGCGCGCCTCAAGACCCGCACAATTTGGCAAAGTTCGCCTGATCCCTTGGACGACCGTGTCGCTGATCTGCGGGGTCGCAGCCCTCTTTATGCTGGTCCATGCGGTGAATTTGCTGGGATTTAAAACCGGCACGATGTCTGGCCCGATGCGCTAGAAGCTGCACGCGCAATGAGCCCAGTTTGGGGGCTAGTCAGCGCCTGCCAAGGGTTCTAATTAAACGCTAACGCCCATCAGAGGCGGCCCATCAAGGTGAGCGGAGGCATCATGACCGACATTGAGACTTTTCGACACGAAACGCGGGCTTGGCTGGAAGCCAATTGCCCCGCCTCTATGCGCACCCCCATGCCTGAGAGCGAAACGGTTTGGGGTGGTCGCAACGCCACCTTTAAAAACCCTGACTCAAAAGCTTGGTTGGAAGCTATGGCCTCAAAGGGTTGGACAGCACCGACTTGGCCGAAAGCCTATGGCGGCGGTGGCCTAACCGGGGAAGAAAACCGCGTGCTGCAGGATGAATTGCGCCGCATCCATGCCCGCCCTGCCCTTTTGTCCTTTGGCATCTGGATGTTCGGCCCGGTCATCTTGGAATTCGGCACCGAAGAGCAAAAACAAACCTATTTGCCAGACATGGTGCATGGCCGCACCTGGTGGTGCCAAGGCTATTCAGAGCCAGGGGCTGGTTCCGACCTCGCAGGGCTGCAAACGCGCGCCGTCCTTGATGGCGATCATTATGTCGTTGATGGGCAGAAGGTTTGGACCTCTTATGCCAATCATGCCGACTGGATGTTGTGCTTGGTGCGGACTGAACCCAATGCGCCAAAGCACGAGGGTATCTCTGTCCTTTTGTTCGACATGAAGACCCCCGGCGTAGAAGCCCGGCCAATCAAATTGATCTCAGGCGCGTCGACCTTCTGCGAGACCTTCCTGACAAATGTGCGCGTGCCTGCCAGCCAGATGCTGGGCCCTAAGAATAAGGGCTGGGATGTTGCCAAACGCATCCTGCAATTTGAGCGCACCAATATTTCGGCGTCGGGCTTTGGCAGCGGTGCTGGCCTTGATCTGGTCGATGCTGCCAAGGAATCGATTGGCTTGGAAAATGGCAAGCTGGCCAATAGTGATCTGCGGTCGCGCATCACCAAGCAGCGCATGTATGAGCGTGCCTTCCATCTGACCATGCGTCGGGGTCAAGAAGAGGCAAAGGCCGGGGCCGAAGTCTCACATTATGCGTCAGTCCTGAAGATTGCAGCCGCCAAGCTCAACCAAGACAAGACAGAGCTTTTGGTAGAAGCCTTGGGCATGGAAGGTCTGGGCTGGGAGGGCGAAGGCTATCGCCCAGAAGCGCTAAAGGTCACACGTGACTGGCTGCGCGCCAAGGCCAATTCGATTGAAGGCGGCACCTCGGAAGTCAATCTAAACATCGTGGCCAAGCGCGTGCTTGGCTTGCGCGATCATCAATAGGAGGGACCCCCATGGCATTTTCACTCAATGAAGACCAAACCCTTCTGAAAGACGCGGCCGACGGGTTTTTCGCCGATAATGCGCCCGTGGCCAGCTTCCGCAAGTTGCGCGACGCCAAAGAAACCCTTGATCCTGCCCTGTGGGGCGAGATTGGGGCGATGGGCTTTGCAGGAGCCTCGATCGAGGAACAACATGGCGGCTCGGCCATGGGGCTGCGCGCCATGGGCCTCGTCTTAGAAGCCCAAGCCCGCACCTTGGGCGTCTCGCCCTTGTTTCAAACCGGCTTGATGGGTGCAACCATTTTGAAGCTGCAGGGCAATGCCGCCCAAAAAGACGCTTATTTGCCCAAGATCGCTGACGGCAGCCACAGCTTTGCCTTGGCGCTGGATGAAGGGGCCCATCATGCCCCGCACAAGATCGACACCCAAGCAACCAAAACCGCCAAGGGGTGGAGCCTTTCGGGCAAGAAGCGCTTTGTGCCCGATGGGGCGCACGCCCAAACTCTGATCGTGATCGCCAAAACCGACACGGGCCTTGGGGCCTTTTTGGTGGCTGGCGGGGCAGAAGGCGTCACACGCCACGCTTTATCCGGGGTTGATTCCCGCGATTTGGCAGATGTGACCTTTGAAGCCGTCGCGCTGGATGATGCGGCCTATCTGGGCGGCAAGCCCTTGGACGAGGCGACACTCGACCTCATTCTCGATCATGGCCGAATTGGGCTGTGTTGCGAAATGATGGGCCTCATTGGGGCGAGCTTTGACATGACGCATGATTATCTCAAAACCCGCACGCAATTTGGTCAGCTGATTGGCTCATTCCAAGCCCTACAACACCGGGCAGCGGCCATGCTGGTCGAGATCGAATTGACCAAATCCTGTGTGGTTGCAGCCATCGACGCCATTGAGCGCGGCAAAGGGGTTGGCGAAGCCGTCAGTCTGGCAAAGGCCCGGGCAGGTGACACTTTGCAACTTGTGACCAATGAAACGATCCAAATGCATGGCGGGATCGGCATGACCGACGCCCATGACAGTGGCTTCTATTTGAAACGGGCACGGGTTTTAGAAACCGTCTACGGATCAAGTGGGTTCCACCGCGATCGCTGGGCAAAGCTCCACGCCTATTAGGTTTAAGCGCGGTCTGTTTGCAATAACGGGCCGCGCGCAACGAAATGTCAATCACTTTAGCGTTAAATGGCCCTCGAAAGAATAAGGGGGGGACCAGATGCGCCACCATGTTTTGCATTTTCAACAAGGCGGCTGGCACGTCCCAGCGGGCTTCGATCCAGACTCTTTTGAAGTCGTCTTCGCCTTCCTCGATCCAGAAGTTGCTCGTACCACCACTGCCTTTGCGGAACTAAAGGCTCTTTTGCCTCATGCCCAAGTGATTGGCTGCACCACCGGTGGCGAAATTGCCAATGGCCAAGCCTATGTGGGCGGCGGGTTTGCTGCGCTTTTGGGCTTTGACAATGTGAGTATTCAGGTGGTTGAGGCCGATATTGCCGCCGCCAGCGAGAGCTTTGGCATTGGCGAGGCCCTTGCCAGCCGCTTCCATGGCGAAGACCTTGCCGGTGTTTTCATCGTTTCCGACGGGGCGCGGGTGAATGGGTCGGCCTTGGTGGAAGGCTTCCGCAACATCTTGGGCCCTCATGCCTCGATCAATGGCGGTCTGGCAGGCGATGGAGACCGGTTCGGCGAGACCTTGGTCGGCTGTTCGGGCCCGATGAGCCCCGGAAAAGTTGTCGCTGTGGCCTTCTTTGGCACGGGCTTGCGCCTGCGCACTGGCTCCTTCGGTGGCTGGGAAGTCTTTGGCCCGATGCGCAAGATCACCAAGTCGGACGGCAACACCCTCTACCAACTCGACAATAAATCAGCCCTTGAGCTTTATAAGCGCTATCTTGGCGATGAAGCCGAGAAACTGCCGGGCTCGGCCCTCTTCTATCCGCTTCAGGTCAGCAATCCGGCCAATCCGGCCGACACCGTCGTCCGCACGATCCTTGGCATTGACGAAGAAACCGGGGCCATGACCTTTGCTGGCGATATGCCCGAAGGCTGGACCGCGCAATTGATGGTGGGCGAGACCAATGGTCTGATCGAAGGGGCAGGCAAGGCAGGCCTTGCTGCAGCCGGTGGCGAAAATGCGGGCTTTGCGATGCTGGTCTCGTGCATTGGACGGCGCTTGCTTTTGGGACAGCGGGCGACCGAAGAAGTGCGCGCGGTGGTCGACGCCCTCGGCGGCATCGCCCATGCGGGCTTCTACTCCTACGGCGAAATTTCCCCCAATGGTTTCCAAGGCACATGTAATCTGCACAACCAGACCATGACTGTCACGGTGTTTGAGGCGGCCTAATGCACAGCCTGCTGGCGCGCCAGATCGAACAATGCACCGATCAACATGGGGTCTTGGATCAAGAGCGTCTCTACGCTCTGATCTCATCAGCCTATGATGATGATGCACGCGCGCGCCATCGCCTTGAACGCTCTATCACCCTCATGTCAGAGGAAATGGCGGAGCTGAACGCGCAGATTGCGCTGGAAGCCCGCCAGACCTTGACGCGCTATATTCTTGAATCGCGTGATGCCTTGATCACGCTGGACGCAGATAATCAGATCTTGCTGATGAACCATGCCGCGGCCCACGCCTTTGGCGTCGAAGATGCGCGCGCGGTGGCAGGCACCCCGATTGCACGCTTTATCGATCCAGCCCACCTCAATGAAGGCCGGGTCTGCACCTTCAATGGTCGCCATTGCGCAGGCCATGAAGTGCCGATTTCGGCGACCTTCAGCTTGGGGACGGTTGATGGCACAGCCTTCCGCATCATCGCCCTGCGCGATGAGACCGAACGGCGCGCACGCGAGGAAGCGCTCGAAATTGCCAAGCAAACCGCTGAGCATGCCAATGAAGCCAAATCGAGCTTCCTGGCGATGATGAGCCATGAGTTGCGCACGCCCTTGAACGCCTTGTTAGGCTCAGCCGAACTGATGGCGCGGACCAAGCTGGATGATACCCAAGCCAATTATGTGCGCATGTTCAATGAAGCCGGTCGCTTGATGATGGCGATGGTCAATGACGTGTTGGATTACGCCAAGATTGAAGCAGGCCAGCTTGAAATCGAAAAACATCCGACCAGCCTCAAGCAATTGGCACGCGAACTCGATACTTTGTGGGGGCCACACGCGGCATCCAAGGGTCTTTACCTCAAGATCGACACCTCGCGGCTGGACTGGGACATGGTGATTGGCGACCCCACCCGCTTGCGCCAGATCGTGTTTAATTTGGTCTCCAATGCGGTGAAATTTACCGTCTCAGGCGGCGTCACAATCCGGTTGACCAGCGTTACTGAGGGGCGGGAATGCCGCGTGGGTATTGAGGTTGAGGATACCGGTGTCGGCATCCCCTTGGACCGTCAAGACTCCATCTTCAAAGCCTTTATCCAGGCAGATAGTACCATCACGCGCCGCTTTGGCGGCACGGGCCTGGGCCTTGCCATTGCCAAGTCTTTGGCCCAGCAGATGCAAGGCGATCTGACCCTTGCCTCTACACCGGGCAAAGGCTCAATCTTCTTATTCGAAGCGCGGTTTGAAGCGACGCTCGAACAGGAAGATGCGATTTTAGAAACGGCTGGGGAAAGCGAGATCAGTCGGCCCCTCCAAGTCTTGGCCGTCGATGATAATGCGCTCAACCGGCAAATTCTCGCAGCCATGCTCGATCTCTGGCCAGTCCACACCGTGTGGGCAACTAATGGCGTCGAGGCGCTGGAAGCGATGGCGTTACAGGCCTTTGATGTCGTCCTGATGGATGTGCAAATGCCAATCATGGACGGCATGACCGCAACACGGCGGGTCCGTGAAGGCCATGGCCTCAATCGCCATACCCCCATCGTCGCCTTGACCGCGAATGCGCGCAAGGAAGATCGCGACCAGTGTATGGCCGCTGGCATGACCGATTTCGTGACCAAACCCATCAGTGCTGAAGCCCTTGCCAATGCCCTGATGCGCGCAACGCAAATGAGCGAAGGGTCTGATCATCACGACGAAGCGATTGTTGCCTAATTCAGAGCCGACAAGAAACACCCCAAAAGCTTGAACGCCCTGTGCGGGCGCTCTAGACCTAGAGCCGCCGATCGGCTTTTCGCAAATTGGGGGCGTAACATGTTCAAATCTCGATTGATGCTGGCCTTAATCGCCACAACAGCCCTGATGCCTGCGGCGGGCTACGCCCAAAGCCAAGCTATCCCGCATGAGGAACTCGGTGCCGTCGGGACGGTCCCGCCCGTGCCAGCCGATTTTTACTGGCCCGGTGCCAATTACGACCCGGCCGTCCCCTCTCCCAAAAGCGTCTTGGGCTATCAGATTGGTGAAGCCATCACGCCCCACGCCCAGATCATCCGCTATTTTGAGGCGCTGGCCGCCTACGCCCCCGATCAGATGAAGATTTTCGACTATGGTCGGTCGTGGCAGGGCAAGCGCTTAATCTATGCGGCCATTGGTAGCCCCGATAAAATTGCCAATCTCGACGCTATCCAAGCTGATGCGCAAAAGCTTGCCGATCCGCGCAAGCTGGCTGCCGGGGAGGCCGAAGCCATTATCGCGCGCCACCCGGCTGTCGTCTGGCTCGCCTATTCGGTCCATGGCGACGAGATTGGACCGGCTGATTCTGCCCTCCAGCTTGCCTATCACTTGCTGGCCGCGCGCGGCGACCCGCGCATGGCTGAGATCAAGCGCAACACGCTTATCATCATTGTGCCGATCCAAAATCCCGATGGCCGTGATCGCTTTATCGGCACCAATTTGGGTGGCACCGGCATGATCCCCAATGGTGACCCTCTATCGGCTGAGCGCGACCAGCCTTGGCCCGGTGGGCGCGTCAATCACATGCAATTTGACCTTAACCGCGACTGGTTTGCTCTAACCCAGCCCGAGACGCGGGGGCACACAGCGGCGATCTTGAACTATTTCCCCGTCGTTATGGTCGATAGCCATGAGATGGGCAGCGACCGCAGCTTCTTCTTCCCGCCTGAAGCCCAGCCCATCAATCCTCATGTGACGGGTGAGCAACTCGCCCTGAAAAATCTCTTGGGTCAGAATAATGGCCGCTGGTTCGACAAATTCGGCCTGCCCTATTTCACGCGTGAGAGCTATGACCTCTTCTATCCGGGCTATGGTGACGGGTGGCCGACGGCCCAAGGCACCATCTCCATGACCTTTGAGCAGGGCTCCTCTCGTGGCATGGTGGCGAAACGATCGGACGGCAGCCAATTTACCTTCCGCGACACCGTCAAAAGCCAATTCATCGCCGTCTTATCGACCATCGAGGTGGCTGCGCGCGAGCGCGGGCGCTTTGTGCGTTCCTTCTACGAGTTCCGCCGCTCAGCGATTGCCGAAGGTAAGAGTGAGGCTGTGAAATCCTATATTCTGCCAAGCCAGACCGACCAGTCCAGCACCGACAAATTGGCCGCTTTGCTCTCCCGGCAAGGCATTGAGGTTAATCGGAGCACGACCAATTTCACCGCCTGTGGCCGTACCTTTGCCGCTGGCTCCTATGTCATTTCAGCCGCACAACCCACCAAGCGTTTAATCCGCAACTTGTTGGAGCCGGATACGGCGATGGAGGCAAGCTTTGTCGCCGAACAACAGCGCCGTCGGCGCGCGGGCCTTGGGGATCAGATTTATGATGTGACGGGCTGGTCTTTGCCCTTCCTTTATAATGTGGAGGCGGTCGCTTGCACCACCGATCCGAGCGTAGCAAGCCAAAAGGCAAGCAACGCCATGATCCAGCCCGGCCAAGTCATCAATCCTGAGGCACAAGTCGCCTTTGTGGCGGCCTCAGGCTCAACCGCCACCTCCCGCTTTATGGCCAAAGCGCTGCAGCGCGGCCTGACCATTCGCAAGATGGAAGAGGCCTTCACCTTGGAAGGCAGAACCTATCCGGCAGGCAGTTTGGTGGTCACCCGCAGCGAGAATGGGGCCGACCTCACCAGCCAGCTTTCAAGCCTTGCTGCCGAGACGGGTGCCATTCTGACAGGCTTTAATTCGTCCTGGGTCACCGATGGACCTAGCCTTGGCTCTGACAAAGCGGTCAAATTGCGCAACCCGCGTATCCTGTTGGCGTGGGACAGCCCGGCAGACCGCAATTCGGCCGGGGCGACGCGTTATGTTCTAGAACGCAAATTTGGCGTGCCTGTCACCCCGGCGCGGATTCGACGTTTGGCGAGCCAGCCCTTGAGCGCCTATGATGTCATTATCCTGCCCGATGGCGAGGGCAGCTATGGGGCGGCTTTGGGTGAAGCTGGTGCCCGCAATCTGCGTAACTTCGTGCAAAATGGCGGGGTCCTGATCTCGCTTGGCACCGCGACGGGCTGGTTGGCAGACCCCGATGTCGATCTCATCGGCTTGCGCCGCGAGCAGGCAACTGTGACCGAGGCAGAGGTACGCGCCCGCCTACCCGAACCCAAGATCAAGCCGGGGGCCTCTGGCGTTGACGGCATTAATTTTCCTGACGAAACGACCTATAAGCAGGCCATTGTGGAAACCAGCCGCGATCCCACCGAACTGGATGGTGCCATCCTGCGCGGCGAAACCGCCAAGGATCATTGGCTAACCGCCGGCCTTGCGCCGCGCCTGCATATGATGGTGGCGGGCTCTGACATTTACCGTCCGCTGACTGCCGATGTCGGCGACAATGTGGTGCGCTTTGCTGGGCCAGACCAGATCAAGGCGAGCGGGATTGTGTGGGATGATATTGGCCGTCAATTGGCGTTCAAACCGGCGCTGGCCGTCCAGTCGCGGGGGCGCGGCTATGTCGTCGCTTTCACCATCGACCCGACCTATCGCGGCATGGCCGATGGCCTCGATTCGCTGGTCATGAATGCCATCTATTTTAGCGCCGCCCGAGCCCGTCCGGTGCGGTGACGCTTTAGAAGGGGTTGCAAGTCCTCGATGGTGCAGCCGATCCGGGATCTTATGCCGCAAATCCCCTGAGGTCCCCGCGCTCCACAACGTTCCCGCTGGGATGACAGGGTAAGTGTAAAACCCCTTCAGTCCGCTTCGCGGCCAGCTTCCCCATGAAATGGGGAAGCGGCAAGCGGCAGCAGTGGGGACACGCCGCTTCCCCGCTCGCGGGGAAGCTCCGCCGAAGGCGGTGAAGGGGTATTTCCGCAAACTTAAAGGCGCTTTGGTGAAAATGGATCCAGATGGAAAAGCCCCTCTCCCGGTAGGAGAGGGAAGCCCAAATCCCCTGAGGTCCCCGCGCTCCACGACATTCCGGCTGGGATGACATTGTGAGCGTGGAACGCACTGCACCCCCTTTCAAAAAAGTCGCTTGACAGGGATGGTGTATTACTATACCAACACACCAGAACGCTAGAACAGCAAGTTCCGGCTTAATGGGAGTTGTCTATGACGCAAGCTTGGCGCGACGATCAACCCATCTGGCGGCAGATCAAGGACCGGGTCCTGTCTGCCATTCTGGATGGCGGTATAAAGGAAGGAGAGCCTTTGCCGTCCGTTCGGCAGGTGGCTTTAGACCTTCAAGTTAATCCACTGACGGTGTCAAAGGCCTATCAAGAATTGGCCGATGACGGTCTGGTTGAACGTCGCCGGGGGCTCGGCATGTTTGTGATCGATGGCGCGCGCAAAGGCTTAAGCGCCAGCGAACGCAATACTTTCCTAAAAGAAGAATGGCCGGTCGTGGTCACACGGATCAAGCGCTTGGGCTTAAGCGTGCAGGAATTGCTGAAAGATGTTGAGGGGAATGGGCAATGACGGAAGTATTGATTTCAGCCAAGGGCTTAGCGAAGAATTACGGCAAGAAGCAAGCGCTGAAGCCTACCAACCTCGAGATCCCAGCCGGCCGCATCGTCGGCGTAATTGGGGCCAATGGTGCCGGTAAGTCCACCTTGCTCAACTGCCTGCTCGGTCTGTCTGACTATCAAGGTGATCTGCACGTCATGGGGATGAACCCTTTGATGCAGCGGGCCGCTTTGATGGAGCAAGTCTGCTTCATCGCCGATGTCGCCACCCTACCCCGCTGGGCCAAAGTAGCGGACCTGCTGGATTGGGTCGCGGGCCTGCACCCAAAGTTTGACCAAGCCAAAGCTGTGGCCCGCCTCAAAACCACAACGGTTCAATTGGACTCCAAGGTCAAGTCGCTCTCCAAGGGCATGATTGTGCAAGTCCATTTGGCGATTGCCCTGGCGATTGATGCGCGCATTTTGGTGTTAGACGAGCCCACGCTGGGCCTCGATATCGTCAACCGTCGCGGCTTCTATGATGCCATTTTGTCGGACTTCTTTGACGAGACCCGCACGGTGATCATCACGACCCACCAAGTCGATGAAGTCGAGCCCATCTTAAGCCATGCGATTTTCATCCGGGATGGCGCAGTTACGCTCGATGCCTCGATGGACGTCATTGCAGAGCGCTTTTTGGCCGTCGATGTTCTGGACACCCAAAAGGCCGAAGCCGAAGCCCTGCGCCCCCTTTATGGTCGCTCGCTCCTTGGGCGCACCACTTATGTTTTCGACGGGGTTCCCGCCGACCGCTTGAAGGCTTTTGGCGAACCGCGTCGGGTCGGCCTCGCCGATTTGTTTGTCGCTTTGGCACAATAGGGGGAGATGATGATTACGGGTTTACTCTTTACCTTAGCCCAACGTCAGGCACCGGCCGAAGGCCGACCCTTTCCGGGCAAAGCTGCAAACGCTTCCGGCACAGGTGCCAACCGCAGCTTAACCCCCTCCAGTGGCGACATTGTCGTCAAACTGGCACGCACATCCGGCTTCGTTTTGGCGCTGGTTGGCCTCATCCTCTTAGGGGTTGGTGGCGTCGAATGGTCGTTTGACCCCGCCTCTGGCCTGAATATTCAAACCGCTGTTATCAGCTTTACCCTTCCTGCGGGAGTGTTCTCATGAACAAGTTTTTGACCCTCATTCGGCGGGATATGGCCGATAATCGTGGTGCCTTGGTCATCACCCCCATCGTGATCGCGGCGATCCTGCTTGTGGTAACAACTTTTGCGACCCTGACCGGCAATGCCCGCTTTGGCTTTGACCCTGAGGATTTTGCCACCCAACAACAGCATCAAGGTGTTAAAGGTGGGGTGATCGTTGATACGGGCGAAGGCACAGCGACCGTCAAACGCAGCCCAGATGGAACAATCACCATCACCAGCCCCGATGGCGAAACCAAAACCTTGGACCAAACAATTGACCCGAAGGCAAAAGCGGGCCTTGAAGCCATTCTCCCCGTCGGCACGGCAGTCGCAGCGGCCTTGCCCTTGGCCATTGCCCTGATCTCGATCCTGTTTGTGCTCGCAGGGGCGCTTCATGACGAGCGCAAGGATCGCACCATCTTGTTCTGGAAATCGATGCCCGTCAGCGATCTTCAGACAACCAGTGCCAAGCTTGTTTCCATCGTGGGTATTGGGTTGTTCTTCGCCTTTGCGGTGACAATTGCCTTGCACATTGCCATCACGGGTCTTGCGGTTGCGACCATCGGCAATGTTGGGATCACGGGCATCAGCGCGGCGACGATCTTCCTCAATGCCACGAAATTGTGGACGGTTCTGGCGGTCGGACTCTTGATCTATATTGGCTGGGCTTTGCCAGTTTATGGCTGGGTGACGATGGTCAGCGCTTGGGCCCCAAAAATGCCCTTCGTGGCAGCCTTTGCCCCCCTGTTCGTGGTTCCCCTGGTCTATATGGCCATTGCCTATCGCGGTGATGATGATGACAAAGTCCTCGACGCGCTGTGGGAACCTGTTGGCCGTCTGATCGGAGAGCCAATGACCAATGGTATGGGCCGTATGGTTGAGCCTAGCAGCGACCATATCCCCACCATCCCAGTCGCTGACGTGCTGGCGCATTTGTCGAAAAGTTTGGCAGAGCCCAGCTTCTGGATCGGCTTGGTGGTAGCAGGTGCCTTCACCTATGCCGCCAGCGAGATCCGCCGCCGCCGCGCCTTGTAGGGCCAGAGAGACTATCGCACACACAGGGCCATCGACCGCGCGTCGGTGGCCCTTTTTTATTCCTCTGACATCGGGCCACACCTATGACCACTCGGCTGCAGTTTTGGACGCTCGCACGGCTAACTGGCCTCCTCCTCCTGATCGTGACCCTCACCCATATGGCCGGGTTTCAAATCGCCAGTCGCTTTGTGATAGCCGGTGACTTTGCCGCCACGGGCGCGAAGATCGCCCAAAACGAAAGCCTCTATCGTCTCGCCCTGCTAAGCTATGGGGCATCAAGCCTCTTGAGCGTCGGGCTTGCCGTCACCTTCGCCCTGTGGATCGCACCATTTAGCCGTCTGGCTGCGGGGCTCGTTCTAGGCTGGCGGTTGTTTGAAGCCGTTTGCGCGACTGTGGCCTGGGCCATCCGCTTTGCCTTGGTCGACAATCAGACAACGCCCAATCTTTTGGGACAGGCGGGCGCAGAGGCCTTGCACCGGGTGCTGCGCGATATTTCCAATGCAGCCTTTGACCTGGGGGCGATGGGACTGGCTTTGGCGACTTTGATTGGCTTTTTCATCTTGTTTCAAGCCCGCCTCTTGCCGCGCCTTTTATCCGCCATTGCCATTGTGGGTGCCATCCTCATTCTGGGAAGTTCGATCGTGACCCTTGGATGGCCAGACACCCACATCCCAAGCTCAATGGCTTTCGCGGTCACCTTGTTGAGCAATTTGGGGATTGGCCTTTGGCTATTGGTTCGGGGAGACCGGCCGCAGCACGCCAAATTGCTGGCACAACAGGCTTGACACCAAAGCCTATGTCTATAGCCCGTGGTTGAAACACCTCACGGGGGTCGGTCTTGGCGTTTGAAGCAAATTTCGATGGTTTGGTTGGTTTAACCCATAATTATGGCGGGCTCAGCACCGGCAATTTGGCCTCAGCCGCCAATGCAACCGCTATTTCGCGACCAAAGGAAGGGGCGCTTCAAGGCCTTGCCAAAGCCAAGAGGCTTGCCGATGCGGGCCTTGTTCAAGGCCTGTTGCCACCCCATGAACGCCCGCATTTGCCCACGCTGAAAGCCATTGGATTTTCCGGTTCTGACGCTGAGATTCTTGCACAAGCTTGGAAGGCAGATCCGGCGCTTGTGCGCAATGTTTCCTCCTCGGCGCAAATGTGGGCCGCCAATGCGGCGACCGTCTCGCCAGCCGCCGATTGCAGCGATGGCCGCCTGCATTTCAGCCCGGCCAATCTTCTGACCATGCCCCATCGCGCCTTGGAAGCCAGTCAAACTGAGCGCAGCTTACGGGCCATCTTTGCCAATACGACCCAGTTTGCCGTGCACAAAGCCCTGCCCTATCAGCCCTTGTTTGCCGATGAGGGGGCTGCCAACCACATGCGCCTATGTGCCAGCCATGGCGAGGCGGGGGTTGAGATTTTCGTTTGGGGCCGAAATGGCTTTGGCCAGCAAGAAACGCGCTTTCCGGCCCGCCAAACCTTGCAGACGGGCGAAGCCATTGCCCGCCGTCATGGCCTAGCCCCTGCGCGCGTCCTGCACCTGCAACAAAGCCGGAAAGCCATTGAAGCGGGGGCTTTCCATAATGACGTGGTGGCGGTGGCGAGCTTGCAGGTTCTGTTCTGTCACGAACATGCCTTTGAAGATCGGCTGGGCGCTTATGAGGCGATCAAGCGGGCCTGCGATGGCCTGATGGAGGTGGCGATTGTCGAGGTGCCAGAAGCCGAGGTGCCTTTAGCAGACGCGATCAAATCCTATTTGTTCAACACCCAATTGCTGTCGATGCCGGGCGAAGATCGTTTGGTGCTGATCGCGCCGGAAGAATGCCGCGAGAATGCGGCCACCCATGCCTATCTCGAAAAGCTGGTGGCCAGCAATGGACCCATCGGTCGGGTGCAATTTGTTGACGTGCGCCAGTCCATGCGCAATGGCGGTGGCCCAGCTTGCCTAAGGCTGCGGGTGGTGCTGGATGAGGCCAAGCTGGGGGCATTAGGCGCTCGGGCGGTTCTTGATGGGTCGCTCTATGACGATCTGGTCGCGTGGGTGAACCGCCATTATCGCGAGACCTTGGGGCCAGACGATTTGGCCGACCCCGCCCTTCTTCTTGAAGGGCGGACCGCTTTGGACGAGCTAACCCAAATTATGCACTTGGGTTCAGACTTTTATCCATTCCAGCGCGGCTAATCAGGGGCCTCTATTTGGCCCCTGGCAGCGTGTACTGAACGGTGGCACCCGGCCCCAAAGGCCAGTCGAAATAGACCCAAGCTGCGGTCATCGCCATGCCGGCAACCATGAAGGCCAAGGCAAAGGGCAACATCATGGACAACAGCGTACCGACGCCAACATTCTTGTCCCACCGCCGACAGAAGGCGAGGACGAGCGGGAAGTAAGCCATCAAGGGCGTGGCAATATTGGTATAGCTGTCGCCCATGCGATAGGCGGCCGTCGTCATCTCGGGCGAAATCCCCAACAGCATGAACATGGGCACGACAACGGGGGCCATCGCACTCCATTTCGCCGAAGCTGAGCCGATGAACAGGTCGAGGAAGGACGAGAAAGCTTGGACGCAGACCAGCAGGAAGGGTGCGGGCAGGCTTAATTCCTTCAAGGCTGCTGCCCCATTGATCGCCGCAATCGGGCCAAGGTTCGACCAGCTGAACATGGCAATGAAATGGGCGGCAAAGAAGGCAAACACCATATAGGGGGCCAGCGAGCGTATGCCCTCATTCATCATGCTTACCACATCCGACGAGGAGCGGATGGACTTCACCGAAACACCAAAGGCGATGCCACCCAGAAGGAAGATCAAGGTGAAGGCAGCGATCAGACCCTGATAAAAAGGTTGCAGCTGGGCGGTGCCCTTCTGGCTCTCATCAATCAGTGGGGTAAAGCCCGGCCACAGGGACAAAGCCGCAAACAGGCCAATGACCAAGAGAGCTGCAAGCCCCGCCCAAGCCAAGCCGCGCTTTTCTTCGGGGGTGACAACAGACTTGGCTAATTCCGCCTTCAGATCATCGTCAGGACTGCCCGCCCATGGCCCTAAACGGGGTTCCAAGACCCGGTCGGTGATGAACCAGATGATGGGGGTGAACAACACCACAATAGCCAAAATGAACCACCAATTGCCCAAGGGGTTCATGGTCCAAGTTGGGTCGATGATGCGGGCAGCTTCTTGGGTAAAGCCGAATAACAAGACGTCGAGCTGTCCGGGCGTGATATTGCCAGCAAAGCCGCCCGACACGGCAGCAAAAGCGGCGGCTATCCCCACCAGCGGGTGGCGACCCGCCGCGGCATAGACCAAGCCGCATAAGGGAATGAAAACCACATAACCCGCGTCAGACGCATGGTGGCTGGTCATGCCGATCAAGCAGACGACGGGGGTTAGGAATGCGCGGGGCAAATCGCGCAAGCTGTTGCGGATCAGGGCGCTGAACAGACCTGCCCGTTCGGCCACCGAAGCACCCAGCATGACAACCAAAACCACGCCCAGCGGCGCAAAGCCCGTTAGCGTCCGGGGCATATCGACAATCAACTTCTTCAAATTGTCTTCCGTGAACAGGCTGGTGGCTTCAAAGATGAGAATCCCATCTTTCAAGACCGCCCCTGCGGGTGGCTTTTCCCCGGCAAATTCGAGAGACGCCGACCAGCCCAGCGCCGAGCCAATCACCGACAGCACCATTAAGAAGCCAATCAGCCAGACAAAGATCATAACCGGATCGGGCAACAGGTTCCCGACCCGTTCAACCCAAGCTAAAAAACCACGCTGGGTGTTGGGGGCAGGCTTGGCGGGAGGCGTGGCTTGGGTCATAGACATCTCTGAAATCGTTGAAGGCGCGTCATGTGCCTGTTTCTCAGTGGTTGTGCATCTCACAATGTCGGCATCTGTCCGCTATCTGTTCTGCCCAATCACCCTTTAGGAGCCATAACTTCGTGTCGGACCGTCCAAAATCGCGACTCTATCTCATCACGCCGCCGAAAATTGAGAATTTAGATCATTTTGCCAAGACCCTGCAGGCGGTCATAGAGGCTGGCGATGTGGCGTGCCTGCAATTGCGCCTGAAAGAAGCCAGTGATGCTGAAATTCTGGCCGCAGCTGCGGCAATCTTTCCCCTGGCCCAGGACTTAGGCGTGGCTTGCCTTGTGAATGACCGCGCCGATCTGGCAAAGCTTGCAGGGGCAGACGGGGTGCATATTGGCCAGTCGGACGGCACTGTCGCCGCGGCGCGCAAACATGTTGGCAAGGATGGGATCGTTGGCGTCACCTGTCACGATAGCCGCCATCTGGCGATGGAAGCCGCCGAAGCTGGGGCCGATTATGTCGCTTTTGGTGCTTTTTTCGACACCGCCACAAAAGTGGCACCAACGCGCGCCAATCTGGACATACTTTCGTGGTGGCAAGAGATTATGGAAATTCCATGCGTAGCCATTGGTGGTATCACCCCCGATAACGGGGCAGAGCTTGTGAAAGCTGGCGCAGACTTCTTGGCTGTGTCGGCTGGGATATGGTCTTGGCCGCAAGGCCCGGTTGCAGCCAGTGCTGCCTTTAAGGAGATTTTTGACGCATGCGCCTAAGCCGTCTGCGCCAGACTCTTGTGGGCTTGGCCCTTGTGTTGCCCGGGCAGGCGATGGCGCAAGCCCCCGCAAGCCCGATGGCCATTGAAGCTGAAGCCGATCAACGTGCGCTGGAAGCTGCCCTATCTGCCTTGCGGGCGGGTCAGTATCGCGATGCACTCAGCCAAGCTGAAAACCTTGCCTCGCGTGGTAATCCAAAGGCTGCCGCCTTAGCAGGCTCTATTTATGAGCAAGGCTTGGTAGATGCCGCCACGCCCGAGGCTGCGGTGCGATGGTATCGCCGTGCCGTCACGGGTGGCAATAGTGATGCGATGTTGGGATTGGCGCGCTTAGGGCTGGCCCGGAAGGGCGGATCATCACCGGGTGAAGCGCTTGCCATGCTCCAGCGCGCGGCAGCCAATGGCCGCAGAGACGCGTTAGCACCTTTAGGCGATTTGTTTCTTTCCGGTGCCGCAGGCCCAAAAGATCGTACGAGAGCTGCCAGTCTTTACGCGCAAGCCGCCAGCTATGGCGATGCCGATGCGGCCTATGCTGCGGGCATCCTGTATGCCGATGGCGATCCCGACCCGATGGATGATCCCTTGAAAGCCATCGGTTTTTTGCGCCAAGCCGCCCAGGCAGGGCGTGCTGATGCTTCGGCTGATTATGGCCTGATGCTGTACCAAGGGCGCGGCGTGGCCCGCGATCTAAAGGCCGCCGCAAACTGGTTTAAAACGGCCGCCGAAGGCGGGGATATGGACGGGGCCTTTTACTGGGCTCTGGTCAATGCCAAGGGCGAAGGCACGCCGCAAAATCTCGAACTTGCGGTGCAATGGGCGCGCGTCTCAAAGGGTTCATCGCCCGATGCCGACCGCCTTTTGGCGCAATTAGAAGCCATTGCCGCCAAGCCAAAACCTGCTGCCAGCAAGCCTTGAACCCGGCTGGGTCGTGGCGTTCAAATCGATTCACAAACAAGCCGCCTCTGTGCTAGAGGGGTGACGTGTTAGCGCCAACCACCCCTCCCCTGTCGACGCGTCGTGCGATTGCGCGGACCATGCGTGCCGATGCGCTGGTCAAGGGCCTTAGAACGCTGTGGCCGCCTTTGTGCCTGCTTGCGATCATGGGCGCAGCAGGCAGCCTAACTGAGGGCCTGCCCGCAGCGCTGGTCTCAGCTGGCGCGGGCTTAACTTGGCTCCTCAGTGCCTATCTGTTCTGGCGCGGCTGGAAACTCTTCCATCCAATGGGTGAGCATGAGGCCGGGCGCGCGCTTGAAGAAGCAGCAGGCCTACAGGAACTACGTCCGCTGACGGGGGGAGAGGATCGGCGCATCAGTGGCGATGATGCCTTATGGTCCTGGCACCAAGCGCGCCTGATCAAGGCGGCAGCCGCTTTATCCACGCCCGTGAAACCGAAGCTTTTATGGCAAGATGCCGCCAAGGCTTTAGCCCTCATGGCGGCGCTTGGATTATGCTGGTTGAACCCGGTGGCGAGTGTACGCGCCTTGACGTTTGATTTATCGCCCTTGGTCGGCGACAGCGACTTGGTGGTCGAAGTTTGGGCTGAACCGCCCGCCTATACGGGCCTACCCCTCATCCGGCTCGACCGCAGCCAAAGCGAGGTGTCTTTGCCGGTCGGGTCTAAAGTGACCGCCCGTGTCGATGGCGCGCGCGGGGCACCGGTCTTGCGCGGGCCCTCGCGCAGCACGCGGCTAAGCCCGGCGCAGGGTGCAGCCTGGCAAGGCCAGATTGAGATTACCCGCTCTGGCACCTTGAAGCTGGATCGCCTCGGCACGCGTGCCCAATGGCATATTGAAGCAACGCCAGATCAGAAGCCCCAGCTCAGCTTACCCAAACCGATCCAAATTGACCCCAAAGGTCGGCTCGATATCGCGTTTCAAGCCAGTGATGATTATGGCCTTGCCGCAGCCTTTGTGCGCATCCGCCCAGTGAAAGTCCCCGAAGGACTGGCCGGTCGTTCCGTCTTTGATACGCCCATCCCCCTCGAGGGGGCTGCCGGCGAGAACGGGGCGCGACGGGTCTTTGTTGAGGTTGCAGACCATGCTTTGGCGGGCCTGACGGTGGAGGCCCAAATCGTGGTGCGCGATGGTTTGGGTCAAGAAACCGCGTCAGAGACCATGAAGCTCACCCTGCCCGAGCGGACTTGGCAATCAAGCCTTGCGGCGGCTTTACAAGAGGTCCGCCTCCTGATCTTGCGCGAGGCGCGACCCTACCAGCGCCCGCTGCCGGTCTTTGCCACCTTGTTTGAACCCTTAAACGTGGGCGGAGCGGCAAGCGATGTATTTAACCTCGGCCCCATCAAGCTTGACTTGACCGACCCGCAGCCCGGTGCCCCACCGGGCATCGCCGAAGCCACCCGTCGCCTTGAAGCGATTGCCGAAGCGATGCAGCAATTGGGCTTGAGCGATCTGGGGCAATTGAGCCTGCATTATGCGCTCGAACGGCTGAGCATCGCACGCGATGTCGCGGACGCCCATAGCGTCGCGCCCATTTTGTGGGAGATGGCGTTACAGATTGAGGCGAGCAACCAGACCCCGGCCCAACAGAAAATCGCCCAAGCGCGTGAAGCCCTCAAACAAGCGCTGGAACAAGGCGCTACGCCAGAAGAAATCCAGCAATTGACGCAAGAATTGCGCGAAGCAGTGGGTGAGCGATTGCAGGAATTGGCCGAACAAGGGGCTTCTGGTGAAGGCGGCGAACAAGGCCAATCCGGCCCACAGATTAGCGCGGGCGATTTGGAAGACCGCCTACGGGAATTAGAAGAATCCGGCAGTTCCGGTTCGCGCGAAGAGGCTTTGGCGCAATTGGACCAATTGGACGAGTTGCTTGAAAACCTCCAGCCAGGGGCCCCCGGTGGGTCTGGCCAAGCAAATGGTCAAGGCCAAGGCGGGCCTCTTGACGATGCCATGCGGCAACAGCGGGCCCTGTCGGACCAGACCGAGCAATTGGGCGAAACCCCACCCTCTGACCAATCCCGTCAGCGGGCAGAAGATCTGGCCAATCAGCAAGAGGGGTTGGCGGATGCTTTGGGCGGTAAGCGCCCGAACGATCCATCCCAAGAGCAAAGCGCGGAAGACCAAAATAGGAGCCAAGCCGCCGAAGCCATGCGTGAGGCCGCTCAAGCCTTGCGCGAAGGCGACCTCAATCGCGCGCAAGACGCCCAAGCGCGCGCGTTACAGGCGCTGAGGCAGGCCGCAGAGTCGAGCCCACAGGGTCAAGCAGGTGCGGGTGGCGAGACAGACCCGCTTGGCCGTGCGTTGCCGAAACAAGATGATGGCAAAGCTACCAAAGTCCCAGACGGTGTTGAAAAGCGGCGCGCCCGCGATGTGCGCGATGAATTGCGCCGCCGCCAAGCAGACCCGCAGCGCGACAAGACGGAGCGCGACTATATCGACCGGCTTTTGCAGGACCGCTAGCGCCGTCAGATTGTACTTGACAGTCTAACTGTCATCATGACAGTATCACTGTCATGGAAGAAGTTTTAAGCAAAACCCACCGCGAACGCCAGCGTGACGCCACTGCCGAGATTATCTTGGATGCGGTCGGCCGTTGTCTTGAAGACGTGGAACTCACAGAGCTAACCTTTACCCAAGTCGCCCGAATGGCGGGCTTGGGCGAGCGGACGATTTATCGCCACTTCCCCAATAAGGACGCCCTTTTGGAGGGATGGTGGCGCGCCCATAAGGCGCGACTGGGCCAGGAGGCCTTCCCCGATACTTTGGCTGCGCTGCTCGACTTTCCCGTGAAGGCCTTTCCTGCCTTTGACGAAGAAGCCGAAATCATGCGCGGCGCGGTCCTCTCGCCACAAGGCAGGGCTATGACCTTGGCGCGCAATGATGAACGCCAAGCCGCGATCCGCCGCGCAGTACGGGCCGAGCTTGGCCCAGACGCTTCAGAAGACTTGGTGCTGACGGTGTGTGCCAGCGTACAACTGATCCAATCTGCCACCGCTTGGCTTACCATGCGCGATTATTGGGACCTTTCGGGCGACCAGTCCGGCCAGATCGCACGCCGGGCCATCCAAGCCATCTTTACTGCCGCCCGTAACGGCACTTTGTAGGAGTATCCGATGATTTTACATGCCTCTATTTCTGCGGGCGATCCAAAACACGTCGCCTCTGTCTTAGCTGAGCTTTGGGATGGAGAAGCCTTACCGTTTGCCCCTGTTTCGGGGGCTTGGATCGCCATGGCAGGTGATGAGCGTGGCTCTGGCATTGAGGTCTATCCCCGGGGTCGGGCGCTGGTTCCCGGGGTGGACGATGCCATGTTTGACACAACAGATCTTGAGCAGCCCGCCCGCTATGGTGCCACGCATCTGGCGATCCAATGCCATAAACCTCAATCAGCCATCGAGGCCATCGCCCAGCGTGAAAACTGGCGGTCTGTGCGCTGTTCGCGCGGTGGCATGTTTGACGTGATCGAGTTCTGGATTGAAAATTCCACCATGATTGAAGTCCTCACCTCTGAGATGCAGCGTGACTATCAGGCGACATCCTCGATTGAGGCGTGGCGGGAGGCGATTGGCCACATGGCGTGAAAGAACAGGCCGCCTGTTCGGTTTGGCGGGCAGCGCGCTTTATTGGGGGGACGATGATGACAACAGTTGAAACAACTCAGAAGCCACGGCGCTTTTATCAGATGATGGCGTGGGTGTTTGTCGCCGTGGCCTTTGGCGGCTTTATCCCGACCTATTGGCTAAAGCTGATGGATGGCAGCTTTGCCGGAAAACCCATCCTGCACATTCACGGCTTCCTCTTATTTGCGTGGGTGCTTTTTTATGCCGTGCAGGTCAATTTTGTGGCCAATCGCAAAATGGCAGACCATCGAAGCTGGGGGATAGCCGGGGTCTCACTATTTACCGCGCTCGCCATTTCGATTGTTTTGGCGGCCATTAATACGATCAAACAGGGCGAGCTAACGGGCTTTGCCACCCAAGCCGCCTCCTTTTCCATCGTAACTTTCTCAGGCATTGCCATCATCACGGCCTTTATCACGCTGGCGATCATGAATGTGCATCGGCCTGAGTGGCATAGCCGTTTGATGAGCCTTTCTTTTGTGCCGCTCTTGGAAGCCCCGATGGCGCGGCCCTTTGCGGTCTTGATGACCCCGCCCGGTGCGGTTGGACCACCGCCTGTGTTTGTCACACTCCCACCCTCGCTGGTGATTGATCTCTTGCTGATTGCCTTTTTGATCTATGATCGGCGGGTTCTTGGCCGCTTTCATCCGGTCACGGTTTGGGGCGCTATCGCCATCATTGCGGTGCAGATCCTGTGCGTCCCAATCTCGACCCATCCTGCTTGGATTGCCACGGCTAAAGCGATTGCGGGCCTTGCAAGCTAACAAAAAGGGCACCAGACCGACGATCTGGTGCCCTATTCTTTCAGGCTTAAGCCTTTGACTATTTGTCTTCCAGCTCTCGCGACCATTGGCCGAGCGAGGCGAGCCCATTCATATGGGCGCGCTTGTAGAAAGCGGCTTGGGCGGCTGGGATATTTTCTTCCTTGCCCGACCACGCCTTTTGCGGGGCAGCCTGCAGCGCACGGCCATAGGAGAAGGTCAAGTTCCACGGAAGCGCATGCATGGCATTCATCGCGTTCAAATGGGCCGTCGCATCAATGTCAGACTGGCCGCCCGACAAGAAGGCAATGCCGGTGACTGTCGAGGGCACCGTATTCTTCAAGCACTGAACGGTCTTTTCGGCCACTTCATCAACGCTGGCTTGTGTTTTACACTTACGGCCGGCGATCACCATATTTGGCTTCAAGACGATGCCTTCCAATTGCACCCGCATTTCATAAAGCGCTTGGAACGTGCTCTTCAGCACATATTCGGTGACTTCAAAGCAGCGATTAATGTCATGATCGAGGTCCATCAGGACTTCGGGCTCGACGATCGGCACAATGTTTTCTTCTTGGCACATAGCCGCATAGCGCGCCAAAGCATGCGCATTGGCCTTGACCGCACCGGCACTTGGGCGACGGGCGTCAATATCAATCACGGCACGCCACTTCGCAAAGCGGGCCCCATGCACATAATAGTCGCGCAGACGATCGCGCAAATTATCCAAGCCATCGGTGACCCGCTCGCCCGGGAAGAAAGGCATTTCGCGCGGGCCCAAATCGACCTTAATGCCAGGGATCGCGCCATGCGACTTGATGATATCGACCAAGCGCGACTCATCGCGGGCGAACTGGCGAATGGTTTCGTCATAGAGGATCACGCCCGAGATATGGTCCTTCATCGCCTTTTCCGACCGGAACAACATCTCGCGATAGTCGCGACGCGTGTTGGGGGTGGATTCAACGCCAATGGCATCAAAGCGCGAACGAATGGTGGCGGTGCTTTCATCCGCTGCCAAAATGCCTTTACCGGGGGCGACCATGGCTTTGGCGGTCGCGACGAGTTGATCGAGATTCATAGCTGTCCTCTTGGATATACAGTTGGATTAGGATGGATGTTTAAGAGCTTCGACGCCCGG
>NZ_JADCBK010000161.1 GCF_020253525.1 Aquidulcibacter sp. | reverse complement strand
GACCCGATGTTCTCGGCCAGCCAACGCATCTGGGGCTATGAGACCCCCGATGGCGCCTTTGCCCAGTTTGCCCGGGTGCAGTCCCGCCAGCTTATGACCCGGCCAAAGCATCTGACGTGGGAAGAAAGCGCCTGCTACACCCTCACCTTGGCGACGGCTTACCGCATGTTGTTCGGCCACCGCCCGCATGTTTTGAAGCCCGGCCAGAATGTTTTGGTGTGGGGCGCTTCCGGCGGCCTTGGCGTGTTTGCCACCCAATTGTGCGCGGTGTCGGGTGCCAATGCGATTGGCGTGATCTCGGATGAAAGCAAACGCGATTATGTCTTGTCTATGGGAGCTAAAGCGGTTCTCAACCGGAAAGACTTTAATTGCTGGGGCCAATTGCCCACCGTCAATGGTCCTGAATTCAACGATTATATGAAAGAATGCCGCAAGTTCGGCAAAGCCATCTGGAATGTCACCGACAAGCGCGACGTGGATATTGTGTTTGAGCATCCAGGCGAAAGTACCTTCCCGGTTTCGGTCTTCGTCACCAAACGGGGTGGCATGGTGGTCATTTGTGCGGGCACGACGGGCTTTAATCTCACCATGGATGCCCGCTTCTTGTGGATGCGGCAAAAGCGCGTGCAAGGCAGTCACTTTGCAAACCTGCAACAGGCCAGTGCCGCGAACCAATTGGTGATTGAGCGCCGCATCGATCCGTGTATGTCCGAAGTGTTTGAGTGGGCCGATATCCCGCTCGCCCACGAAAAAATGCTCGATAATCTGCATTTACCCGGCAATATGGCGGTCTTGGTCTGCGCGCCAAAGCCCGGTCTTCGCACCTTTGAAGACGTGCTGGAAGCCAGCGAGTCTGTGCCGGGATAGAACAGGCCTCGGCAAGGCTTGCCGAAAGCCAAATGCGGGATACGATCTCTCTCAAAAGAGAATTTGGGAGAGACGCCGCCATGACTGTCCATGTGCCGAAAAGCCAGTTCACCCGCTTTGAAGTCCGCCCCCTGACGCCCACAATTGGGGCGGAATTGCTGGGGCTTGATCTCAGCCAAGAGCTGGATGATGCCATGATTGGCGACATTCGTGCCGCCCTTCTGGCGCACAAAGTTGTCTTCTTCCGCGATCAAAATATCACGCGCGCCCAGCATTTGGCCTTTGCGCGCCGGTTTGGGCCGCTTGAAGTCCACCCTGCAACGCCGCGTGACCAGCCCGATCCCGAAGTGCTGCGCATCGCCCATGGCCCAAACTCGCGCGGGGTCGAGAATAATTGGCATTCCGATGTCACATGGCGGGCAGAGCCCTCGCTGGGCTCTATTCTGCGCGCCATCGAATTGCCAGAGGTCGGTGGCGACACCCTGTTTTCGGATATGTATGCAGCCTATGACGCCCTTAGCCCCGCCATGCAGGCCTTTGTCTGCACGTTGGAAGCAGAGCATGATATCGCGCGTGTCTTTGCCAAAAGGCTCAACCAAGACATTGAGAAGCTGCACGAGAAATTCCCCGTCCAAGTCCATCCCGTTGTTCGCACCCATCCAGAGACGGGCAAGCGCGCGCTTTATGTCAACACAGGCTTTACCACCCGCATTTTGGGGCTCTCCAAAAAGGAGAGCGACTGGCTGCTCGAGCATTTGTACAGCTTCGCCGCCGTACCCGAACATGTGTGCCGTTTCCGCTGGGCCCCGGGCTCGCTGGCCTTTTGGGACAATCGCGCCTGTCAACATTATGCCGCCTCAGATTACTTCCCTGCCGTGCGCATTATGGAGCGGGTGACCATTGCGGGGGATAGACCTTTTTTTGACCCGTCGCGGGGCTGATCACTGGCGGGAGTATGGCAACCGCATGTTGCTTGGCCCCCACGGGATAGTGGCCTAAAGCTGGGGAATGAGGCGAACAGCTTCATAAGAGGCCCAGGCACCACAGGGTAGCAAGAGTGCGGGGCTCAAACGCCGAATTGACCAATCCATGAAGCCATGGATCTTGCCAACCAAAGGCTCAAATTGCTTGTAGGCGATGAGGCGGTAGCACAAGAGAAAAATCAAGGGACTGACGTAGATCAAGCTATAAAAGGCAAGCCAAGCCACAAGGCCCGCCATTGTGGCACCGGTCGCCACCATAATCGGAATGGCGCCGAAATAGGGTAAGGCCGTCGGCATATCTGAAATGGTAGAGCCTAAGGCGAACAGAAACACCCCGATGAGGGCCAGCGAGCTGGGCTGCTTTACGGACTTGCCCTCTCCCATGGGTGGGCGTCGCCATAAGAAGATGGCCCCGATCAGGCATCCCAAGGCCAGCACCAACCAACAAGCAAACACCATCCAAGGCTGGATTCTAGATTTGAAGGCCAAGACCAGCTCGGCCCAGCCCGCAACAAGCCCAAGGCCCGTGATGAAATAAACCAGAAATGTCGCGATAATGAAGGCAAGGCCCCGTCCAAGGCTTTGTTGCCCCGCAATCACGACAGCGCAGGCAATGATGGAAAAAGGATTGAGACTGTCGAGAAATCCCAACCCAACAATTGCAAGAAAGGCCGTAAAAAATGTCATCGGCGTGCCCTGAGTGTCTTTGATGATCTGTTTTTCAGCGGGGTTTCACCCCATTATGTGACCAAGCTTAGCCCACTCATGTGGAGGGTTGATGGACATTGCAGCAAAGAACACCTTCCTCGCGCGTTCTTTGTGTGTCAGCGACATGACGGGAGGAGATCTGGGGCTCGCCTGCGCCGTCTAGGATGACATCGCTGCGGGTGGCATTTCCATCTGGACCCATTTTGGTGGAAACCTTGTTTCACCAGAATGGATGATCGAGGATGGCCGCGACATCTGGGTCGTCAAGTGCGCAGCTTCGCTGCGTCGCAAG
>NZ_JADCBK010000160.1 GCF_020253525.1 Aquidulcibacter sp. | reverse complement strand
GATAAAAGATAGAGACGACCAGCGCGTATGATAGGGCTTGATAAGTCTGCATGCGCAACACGTAGCATCTGCCCCTTCACAGCGCTGAGGGCGGTCGTGATTGGCACTGACTCCGCCAGGCGTGCCGCACCAAAGCCATTTGCCAAAATGATGAGTTCAGATTCAAGCTGGGTCCCACTGGCCAACTCAACCCAATTTGGGCCGATTTTTTGCGCCTGGCCTTGGACAAATTCGCCACCCAGAGACTGAAACAGGGTGCAAAGGCGCTTTAAGGCCGCGCGCGGCTCTAGAGCCCGTTCATTCGGCGCCTCAAAGGCGGCCATGGCATTTAGGCCTTCGGGAACTTTTGCGGACTTGACCTCCAGCCCATGGGCTGCCGCGCGGTCAGCAAGTTTCTCCAGTGCAATGCACTCGCTGTCGCTGCGCGCGACAAAGTGCGTCGGGCTTTGCAACGCAATATCACCTGCTTTTGCAAGCTCGAGCCAAAGAGCAGCACTTTCCATCGCAAATTGAAGATAGGCATCCGGGCAGGCCGGGTCTGCGGCCATTTCATAAAGTGGGGCCAGCATGCCACCAGAAGCCCAGCCTGCGCCCCTGACGCCTGAATCAAGTATCCTGACCTGAAACCCATCTTGTAACAGCCGAACACCCGCGCACAGGCCAACCGGACCAGCACCAACAATGAGAATCGAAGCTTGAGAGCGCAGGATCATAAGTTCGGCTGTATCATGGGGAAGGCTCAACCCTCAGCCAAAAAAGGAGCGCTGTTGCAGCCGTCCATAACCCTGTGAAGATATGGACCGAATTCGCATGGTACCGTGAAGTGGAATTGAACCACTGACCTCCAGAGCCACAATCTGGCGCTCTAACCAACTGAGCTACCACGGCACACATGCGAGGGGGCGGGGGATATACTGTCCGCCCCATTTCTTCAAGTCCTTTAGTGTTCAAATCGGTGTTTTGCGTCAGCACACGTCAAACCAAATAGCCCAATTTCTCGATCTGGGCGCGCAATCTGGCAAGACGAACAGGTGACAAAGGGAGATCTGCGAAACCGCTGGAATTGCGCAAACTTTTGGATGCAGCCCAGCGGCCCCAAAGGCTTACAACGGCGCGCGGGTCATAGCCTGCTGCAAGGAGGGTTTCTAAGGCAATCCGGTCTATGGCTTCGCCGCTAGCTTTGGTTTCGATCGCACCTGCACGCTGACTGAGCCAGACAGCCAGTTCTGCCTCTAATTGGCATGCTTCTAGGAAACCCGTTGTCATCCACAATCGGCCACCGGAGGTGACCTCAGCGCGCACCCCCTTTGTATCGATCATACCAACCACAAGCGTCTCTTGGGGGCGGCCCAAGACGCCCCAGATCTGGGTGGCAACTTTCAGAACCCGATCAAAGTCCGCTCCAGATTGGCGAAGCTTGCGAACCGCTGGCCTGCCCGCTCCGTCTTCAAAGCCCGAAACAGATGCAAGGGCCCAATCAGCCTTTCCGGCCAACAGTACGGGCAACAGGCCCAAGAGCAGGCCACGTCGATGCGGCTTTCGCCCCTCACCTTTCGTGTCGCTCTTATCCATCTGCATGCTCACCCTCGCGGCCCTTTGGCTTTGCCAGTCGCCAGCAATGGCCGCTACGCCGCCCAGATTGGCAAATCAAGCCTCCGGCTTGATTTACGGTTTGGCAGGGGTGGCCCCAGTCTCCTGCTTTACTGGTGTTTCCGGCAAAACCTGAATGCGGATCGTGTTTTGTGGCACGAGATTGCGCTTGGCAATTTCGTGCAATTGCGCGGGCGTTATGGCAAGAAGGCGCGCTTCGGTTTCTGCTTCGCGGTCGCGAACAAAACCACTTTGCGATCCGGGCAATTTTGGCGCATCCAGTTCAGACAGCATGAATGACCAAAAACTATTGCTTTGACGGGTGCGTGGACGACCCTTGACGGCTGGCTCTATCACGCGGGTGAGTTCATCCTGCGTGACGCCATTTTTCACCAAGTCTGCCGCGATCCCATCAATGATAGCTTCTACAGCCTTGACTTGATCTGGCGTAACCGACGCGTGGGCATAAAAGCGACCAAGATCTGCGAGAGTTGAGAAAGTCCATCCACCGTCTGGCGAGTAGGATTGGCCCGCCGCTTCACGCACCTTGTCGGTTAAGCGCAGCTGGAGAATGCTTGCCAACACGAAATAGCGCTCGGCCTCGAACGGATCAATTCCGCCTTTGGTACGCCAGGATACATGGACAATTGCCTGCTCTGGCGGCCCCTTATGGGTCAAAATGCGCGCAGGTTTTCCAGTAGGCACCGATTTAATCGTCGCCAACTGCTTGGTGTCTAGGGTTAGGCCAGCCCGCTTTGGCAAGGTGCCAAAGGTCTTGGCGACTGCAGCAACAACGGTCTCGTAATCGGCGTCCCCAACCACCACAACATGGATTGTACCCTCATTCAGCAAACGCTTTAGTCTTGCTTTGCCTTTCTCGTCATCGCTCTGAAGATAGGCCTGAAGATTTGGTTCAGCATAGATTGGGTTACCCGTCTCAAAATAGGTTGGCGCAAAGAACGCATAGACGCCCGAAGCGGTTTGAGTGTAGGAATCCCAACTTGCTTTAAGCGCATCACGTGCCAGTCGGGCGGGTCGTGGCCCAAGACGAGGCTCTACCACTTGACTCAACATTACTTGCAATTGCTCTGACAGATCTGCGATCGCAGGGCTCGCAAACATTTCCAGTGTGTCTGGGTCTATCCGCACAGAAGCCAGTGACGTGGAACGACCAGCGAACGCGCTAATGGATTGATCCAAAGTCAACGCGCCCACTCCGTCGCCACCCCAAGCAGCGTCGGCAAATCCGGACCAATGGGGATCATCCTGCGGGAAAGCCAAATAGCCCGCATTAATCCCAACTCGGATTGCCGCACGGTCTTTGGTGAAGTCGGTATGCATGAACGAAAGGCGCACCCCGTTTTCGAAAGTTACCACTTTGGCTTTGGGATATGTCAGGTCTTCGACTTTTTTGATTTTGCCTGTGGGGCCGAGATTTAAGGGCTTAAACTCAGCCTTCTGGGCGACTTCACGCGTTGGCAATGGTGCGGCCATCGCGGACTTCCAAGCATCCATGACAGCGGCTTCCCCGCCTTCAACGGGCTTTTTGCTGAGCATAACCAACGACGGCTCAGCCCCCTGCCACCAAGCAGCAAACGTGCTGTTGACCACTTCTGGCGTTAACTCGACGGCCCAACGCTCAAAATTAGCCAGATTATCCTGCGGACTTAAAATGATCGCGTCTGCGCCCAAACTGCCGATCAACGTGCCGGCTATTCCTGTGGTTCTTCGTGTCGGCTCTTCCTTGATGGCGCGCTCGAGGCGAAGCCTGCCTTCTTTGATTTCTTCCTCAATCTCTGCTGCGGTAAAGCCCGTTGCCACTGCTTGTCGCATCTCAAGCACAACGGTCTTCAACGCTTCTTGCCACGCGTCTTCTCTTGGCATGACAGTAAGAGTTGCCACAAGGCCGTTTTCGTCAGCTGAATTTTGGTAAAAGACGCCCAGTGTCGGCGGGTTATCGACCAATTGTAGTCGCGCTAATCGTCGCTGAAAAACACTCTCGGCGACCGACTGTCGGAATGACCATTTGCGCTTCTCGCTCGTATCGAGGTCGCCATAATCGGTCTCATCAGGGCGCGTGAGCGTGGCCATCACAACAATCGGCTGTTCCGGTTCCACAATGATTTTGGCTTGAAGTGGCGTTGTCTCCCAATAGCCATTGTCGGGTTCGGGAGGGGCTTTGGGAAGCTTGGGCTTCCAATCTGAGAACTTAGCCGCAATAAGCGCCTTTGTTGCCTCCACATCGACATCGCCAGTCACGACCAAGATGGCACGTTCGGGGCGATACCAAGTCTCATAAAACTCGCGAACTTTAGCCGAAGTTGCCGTTTCTATAACCTCTTTCACACCAATGGGCTCGCGCAGGGTTGCGATATCCTTGGGACGCAAGAACTGGCTAACCTGTCTCCCAATCCTCCGCCCCGGCCCATTGCCATCGTTCATTTCAGAGATAACGACCCCGATCTCGCGTTTGATGGCTTCATCCTTCAATAACAGCCGATCTGCCGTCTCACGAAAAATCGAGAGCGCGGTATCCAAACGGCCACCATCGGCACTGGGGATATCTAGCTTGTACATGGTCTCTTCTAGGGTCACATGCGCATTCACATGGCTGCCGAAGCTTGCGCCTAAGCGCTCCATGGTTTTGGTCAGTTCACCTTCGGGAATATTGGTGGAACCGTTAAAGGCCATATGCTCAATGAAATGGGCAAAACCACGTTGATCATCGCGCTCGTGCTTTGAGCCCACATCAATTCGGAAGCGCAGAGAAACTTGCTTTTCCGGCAGTTTATTGGGCCGGATCGCATAGCGCATGCCATTAGGCAGCACACCATAAATCACATCCTTACTGGGCTTAAGATCAGAGCCTTCCCAAGGCCACACGGCGCCGGGAGGCTTTGCAGCGATCGGCCGCGTCTGACTGATAGCTTGCGCGTCCACCGTTTGGGGTAAAACTGGCAAAGCAATCAAAAGCAAAAGACAAAAAAACGAAGCGGTGCGCACAATAATATGTTTAATCATAGCTCGATCCAACCACAGGTTAAACCCTTTGCCAAGGTGGCAGACGCGCTAGATGACGTGGATCACAATCTTGTTTACAGTCTCCCAAAATCCAGGCTGAAGGGGTCCAAGCGCATGCACATATCAAGATATTTCTGGCAGAAAATCGGTTCCTGCGCCCTTGCAGGCAGTATCGCTCTTGCACCGCTCCAAAGTGTCCACGCCCAAACGAGTCCCCATAATGGTATCGTCCGGCCTGGAGACCGCATTGCAGGGCCAGCTTTTGCCACCCGCAGCCCGGCTTATGGTATGAATGGGGCCGCAGCCACCGCCCATCCAATCGCAACCCAAATTGCGATTGATACACTCAAACAAGGTGGTACCGCCGTAGATGCCGCCATCGCGGCCAATGCGGCTTTGGGACTATTAGAGGCTACGGGTAATGGCATTGGTGGCGACTTGTTTGCCTTAATCTGGGACCCCAAGACACAAAAACTCTATGGCATCAATGGTTCTGGCCGAGCACCGATGGGCATGAGCCTTGCTGACCGCGCCGCCCGCGAAACCAAGATTAAGACACGTGTGCCGGGCAGCCGTCCATCCTTTGGCAGCCTGACCGTCACCGTACCCGGGGCCGTTGATGCCTGGTTTTCCATGCATAGTCGGTTTGGCAAATTGCCCATGGCCAAGGTCTTGGCACCAACCATTGCCTATGCCGAAGCAGGCACGCCCGTCCCGCCCATGATTGCTCATTATATGGCAGGCAATTTCCGACGGCTCGATGAACGGGCTAAGGCGGGCGAAGTGGAAGAGTTTGACAATGCGCGCAAAACCTATTTCGCCAATGGCCCAGTGAAAGCGGGTGAAGTCTTCAAAAACCCCGATCTTGCGAAGACCTTGAGCTTAATCGCGCGCGGGGGACGCGACGCGTATTATAAAGGCCCAATCGCGCAGACAATTGATGCCTATATGCGACGTATTGGCGGGCCTTTGCGTGCCAGCGACCTTGCCGCCCACAAAAGCGAATGGGTCGAGCCGATTTCGGTCAATTATCGCGGCTATGACGTCTGGCAATTGCCGCCCAATAGCCAAGGCGTAACCACACTGCAAATGCTGGGCATCCTCAATCAGTTTGACATGGCCAAGGCGGGCTTTGGCACGGCAGAAAGCCTGCATTTGCAGATTGAAGCCAAACGACTTGCCTTTGAAGATCGCGCCAAATTCTTAGCCGATCCCGCCTTTGCCAAAGTGCCGACCAAAGGGCTGATTGATCCGGCCTATTTGAAAAGCCGTGCCGCACAGGTCGATCCTAACAAAGCCGCAGTTGAAGTCAGCGCCGGTGACCCCAGTCAGTTTGAAAAGGGCGACACGACTTTCTTGGTGACTTCAGATTCCAGCGGGATGATGGTTGCGTTGATCCAGTCCAATTACCGCGGCATGGGCTCTGGTTTGGTTGCGGATGGATTGGGCTTCATGTTCCAAAACCGGGGCGAGGCCTTCTCGCTCGATCCGGCTTCACCCAATGTCTACGCGCCCGGCAAACGCCCGTTCCACACCATTATTCCTGGCTTTGTGACTAAGGATAATCAAGCCTTCATGGCTTTTGGCGTCATGGGCGGGGCGATGCAGCCGCAAGGTCAGACCCAGATTGTCGTGAATATGATCGATTATGGCTTGGACACTCAATCCGCAGGAGATGCGCCTCGTTGGCGGCATGAAGGGGGCTGCGAACCTGAAGGTGGCTGTAAGCCTGGGCTGGGACGTGTTGCTCTTGAGTCTGGCTATCCTGATGCAACCCGTGCGGGCCTTGTCCAAAAGGGTTGGACGGTGAGTGGCGGAGATGGTGATTTTGGCGGCTATCAGGCCATTAAGCGCGACCCAAAAACCGGCGCCTATGAGGCAGCGACCGAGAGTCGCAAGGATGGGACTGCTTTGGCCTATTAGGGCAAAGTGCATGGTGGTCGAAGTCCAAGGGGCAGTCGCTGACTGCCCCTTCTTTGTTTGCTGCCGGTGCGCCAAACATGAACGGAAGTGAAATGGCAACCTCACAGGTCGTTCAGATGGCGCGCTTTAAAGAAGTGTCATCGCCCCAAGCACTCGGACTTGGAGCTTGCCTCAGGAGACTGAAGATGAAGAAAGCTCTGATACTTGCCCTCGCCGGCCTGACCACGCTGGCCAGCGCCCCTGCTGCTGAAGCCCAACGCTTTGACCGCAGCCGCCCCTCCATCACCCTTTATGCCGGAACCGACTTCCGCGGGCAGGCAGTGACCATTACCGGCGATGTCCCCGATTTGCGCCAACTCAATTTCGACGAAGCAGCCGGTAGCCTGATCGCGCGCGGGGACTGGCAGGTCTGCCTCGATCCCGATTATGGAAGCCGCTGCCGCACCTATAGCGACCGCATCCCGAATCTTGAATCCTTCAAAGGGCGCATTTCCTCGGTGCGTTACGTCGGCCGCGGCGGCTTTGGTAATCCCGGCTTTGGTGGCGGTTTCGGTGGAGGCGGTTTTGGCCCTCCAGGGGGTGGCTACACCAGCCCACCTCGCTACAATGGGCAAACAACAACAGGCCGCGCGACCGTTTTCTTTCCAGGGACCATCTCACAAGGTCAGTTTGGTGGCCGAGCTGATGCAAACCAATTCTGCCGCGATCAAGGCCTACGCGATGCGGTTTATTCGGGCCAAGATCGCAATGGTAATCTGGAAGACGTGCTCTGCCGTCGATAGATTGCTGTAGACCCAATAAGAAAAAGGCCGCGGTGTCACCACCGCGGCCTTTCCATTTAACGGCTGTCTTGCCGATTAGAAGTCGAGCGAAACGCGACCATACACATAACGGCCAGAGAAGCCGAATGGCGAATAACGCGAGAAGGCTGTTGCGCCAGAGTTATTCAAGGTCGTGAAGGTCGAAGGCGTCAGGACCGTGGTGCCTGGCGTCTTGCGTGGATAGACGTCGGTTGCGTTCTCTACGCCCAAGGTCAGGCTGATCTTATCGGTCAGCTTGTAGCGGCCTTCGATGTCAAACAAGACTTCTGGGGTCAGCTTGATATCACGTGCGGCATCGGTACCTGGCTCGGTCACTTCACCATAATACGTGGCCTTAAAGGTCGCACCGAATTTGCCAAGGCTCCAATTGGTGTTGAACGAAGCCTTTTGCTTTGGCTGGCCCTCGGTCAGCGTCAGCGTGTTGATCCGGTTGAACAATTGGGTTGGGGTCAAGCCAATTGCGGCCAAGGCCGGAATAACTGGGGTCTTGTCCAACTTGGTTTCATTGACGCTCATGCTACCGGTAAAGTCAAAGCGACCAAAGTCGGTGCGCAGGCGATAGCTTGCAACCAAATCCGCGCCCTTGGTGGTGCTGTCCACACCGTTCAAGAAGAAGCGCACGGCGTTGATGCCAACGATACCATTAGCAGCCAACAAGGTGCTGACCGCTGGCTGGTTCAAGTTTTCCGACAACACAATCCGGTCGCTCAACTCGATCTGGTAAGCATCCAAAGTGACGTTGAAATCACCAAAGCGGAACACGCCGCCGAGTGAGTAATTCACCGATTCCTCGGGCTTCAACTCTGTACCGCCCAAAGCGCGACCAATTCGTGATGTCGATGGCACGGTCAAGATTTCCAGAGGCACACCTGCAACCACATTGGTGGACGAGGCAGTGAAGAATTGCTGTTGCAAGCTTGGAGCCCGGAAACCGTTGGAAACCGAACCACGCAGGGCGAACATCTCGTTGAAGTCATAGCGACCCGAGATTTTGCCGCTGACATTGTTGCCAAAGTCGGTGTAGTCTTCAACGCGAACGGCACCCGAAACCAACAAAGCGTCGGTTACATTGACTTCCAAGTCGATATAGCCGCCGATGGCGTCACGCGATACGCCGATTTCGTTGGAGGGTTTGAAGCCACCAAAGCCTTGGGAGCCAGCAACAAAAGTACCTTGCTGGAAGTAAGAGCCAGGCTCGCCCGCGAAGATTTCATAATGATCGCGACGGGCTTCTAGACCAACTGCAACGTTCAAGTCCGAAGCCAAACCAACATTATAGCCCTTCACAGCCGCCAAATTGACGACGGTTTGGGTGTTGTTAAAGCCACCTGCATTGAACGAAGTTGGGCTCGCAACGCCCAAAGAACGGTTCAACGTATCGCGGATCACGAATTCCATTTCGTTGAAGCCGCGGTTGACGCTGAGATCGACATCCCAGCCATTCCACTTGGTTTCCATACCCATAGCGAAAGAATTGTCGCTGATCAAAGAGTTGATCTTGGGCAAGAAGCCATTTGGATAGATTTCAACCACGTTGCGGCTATCGGCTGGCCAACGGAAGAAGGCTGCCGAAGTAGAATCGCGACCTTGAGCACTCAGCCAGCCATAGAGGCGGGTGGTGTCGGTCAAATCGATGCTGGCATTGGCGAACAACGTGCCTTGGATCAGCTCACCGTCGCCATATTGCTGGTTCCAGCGGTTGATGGTGGCTTCGCGCGGGTCCAGCGCGCCGCTCGGCAGCAAATTGTACAGGCGGCGGGTGTCATAACCTTGGCGGTTGATGGACTCGCGGTTCTGAATTTCTGCCGCGATGGTCAAAGAACCATTTTCAAACAGAGGCAAACCAACCCAGGCATTAACCGTCGTGGTCGCACCATCGTTTGCATCACGCGAGCGGATCGTTTGCCAGCTTGGGTTAGCAATAATGTTCGCGGCGGTGAAGTTCGTGGTGCCGTTTGGCAATGGTGGTGCAGGATCGGTGTTTACCGTGGTTTGGCGTTGGCCATAGGAAACCGTGACATTGCCACCCTCGCGGCGCTGCTTCAGGCGCAAGTTGATCACGCCAGCAATTGCATCCGAACCATATTGTGCCGAAGCGCCATCGCGCAGCACTTCAACCGATTCCAAGATGCCCGTTGGGATGGTGTTCAAGTCAACGGAAGATGAACCGCGGCCGATTGAGCCGTTGATGTTCACCAAGGATGCCGTATGGCGACGCTTGCCATTGACGAGCACCAAGGTTTGGTCTGGGGCCAAGCCGCGCAAGGTTGCTGGACGCACAGAGTCGGTACCATCAACGATGGCTGGACGGGGGAAGTTGAAGCTTGGCAAGGCAGTGGCCAATTGCTGGTTCAACTCGGGCGAGCCTTGCTGGCTCAATTGTGCGGATGACACAACGTCAACGGGAGCTGCGGTGCTTAAGGCAGAACGTGCAGCAACTCGGGTACCCGTCACAACAACGACTTCGGCTTCCTTGGTTGCAGGGGCTTCCTGCGCAAACACTGGCGTCGCCAAAGCGGCAGCGCCCATCGCGATAATCATCGCGCGAATTGAAATTTCCATGATTTTTCCTCTTGAGTGGGTACACACCCTCGGGGGGGCATGTGATCCTCGGCACCCCGGGTTTCAAGTCGACCCCTGACACAATCATCCCTTCGACAGGCTAATTCGCCGCCTATGGGGGCTAGCTGTTGCACATTGGTCACAATTTTGGGTTCACAGGTTCCTGACTTGCAACATTGGCTGTGCGATGCCACGACTAGATACGCGCCGAGATCGCAAAGAATCTCGCACGATGGGAGTCGTCCATGCATCCAGTACACCATGCAGCTCAAACGCCAGACAAGTCCGCTGTCATTATGGCAGGCTCTGGCCAGTCGTTAAGCTATGCGCAGCTCAATGCGCGATCCAATCAAGTCGCCAATCTTTTGCGCGGCCACGGTCTTAAGGCGGGCGATGCGATCGCGGTCCTTCTCGACAATTGTCCAGAATATTTTGAAATTGCTTGGGGTGCCCAGCGCTCGGGCCTCTATTTCACCTGTCTGTCCACCAAGCTGCAAGTTGATGAGATCGCTTACATTTTAACCGATTCTCATGCGAAGATGCTGTTTGTCGGGGCAAATTTCTTGGCACTGGCAGAAGATGCGATGCGCCATGCTGGGGTTAGTATCCCAGTCGTGGTGATTGGCGGTGCGGCGAAGGGTCATGCAAACTACGCCGAAGCGCGTGATGGCCAGACCTCTGATCCCATCGCTGACGAAAGCGCCGGGGCTGACATGCTCTACTCATCGGGCACGACAGGGCGGCCAAAGGGCATCAAAATTCCACTAACCGGCGCCCCAATTGATTCACCCAATGCCCTGCAAATGATGGCACAGGCCATTTATGGTATTACGGCAGATAGCCAATATCTCTCCCCTGCCCCACTTTACCATGCTGCACCGCTGCGCTGGTGCATGTCCGTCCATAAAATTGGCGGGACCGTTGTTGTGATGGAGAAGTTTGAGCCGGAGGCCTATTTGGCCACGGTAGAGCGGCACCGGATCACCGACAGCCAATTGGTGCCCACCATGTTTGTGCGCATGCTGAAACTCGAGGAAGCAATCCGCAAAGCTTACGACCTCTCTTCCCTCAAAATGGCCGTACATGCCGCTGCCCCCTGCCCTGTGGCGATCAAGCAGCAGATGATGGACTGGTGGGGCCCGATCATCCACGAATATTATGCAGGCACGGAGGGAAATGGCTTTTGCACCATTTCGCCCCAGGATTGGTTGCGCAAAAAGGGCAGCGTCGGCAAAGCCCTTTTAGGTGAACTGCGCATTGTTGGCGAAGATGGCGAGGTGGTTCCGACTGGGGAGTCGGGGACTGTTTTCTTCGCCAATGGCCCACAGTTTGAATACCACAATAGCCCGGAAAAAACCGCCGAAAGTCGCCATGCGTTAGGCTGGTCGACCTTGGGCGATGTTGGCTATGTCGATGAGGAAGGTTTCTTATTCCTGACAGACCGCAAGGCGTTCATGATCATTTCTGGCGGGGTGAACATCTATCCGCAAGAAAGCGAAAATGTGTTGGTTACCCACCCCAAAGTCGCCGATGTTGCGGTATTTGGCGTGCCGAACGAAGAATTTGGCGAAGAAGTCAAAGCCGTGGTTCAGCCCATGAATATGGACGATGCTGGCCCCGACTTAGAGGCCGAACTTTTGGCTTTCTGTCGCGCCAGCATCAGCCATGTAAAGGCACCACGCTCCATTGACTTTATGGCGGAATTGCCGCGTTATCCCACCGGTAAATTGTATAAGCGGCTGCTACGCGACCGCTATTGGGCCGGTCGGGAGAGCAAGCTTGTCTGAAGGTAAAAACCAAGCGCAGAAAGAACTTTGGAACACATTTGCGGGGGAACGTTGGACAAGGCGGCAAGTCGATATTGACGCGATGCTGGCTGGCTTCACCCAAGCCCTGATGCAGGCCTCTGGCCTAGAAGGCAGTGCCCCGCAAACGGTCCTCGATGTTGGCTGTGGCTCGGGTGAAACCTCGTTGATGATTGCCGACCTTGGTCACAAAGTGACCGGGGTTGATATCTCAACTTCCTTGCTGGCCTTGGCTCAAAAACGCGCGGGGAACCGGGAGAATATAAGGTTTCTCGAGGGCGATGCGTCAGACGGGGTGTTTGACGAAGAATTTGACCTCTTGATTTCGCGCTTT
>NZ_JADCBK010000016.1 GCF_020253525.1 Aquidulcibacter sp. | reverse complement strand
CGCCGCGCGACACCGCCACAAAATGCTGCCACAGCGCGCGATAGCCGGGCCGGCCTGCCTGCAGCTCTGCCGTAGCTTTACGGGCACGGTCGCGCGCCTCGACATCGGTTTTGGCCAGCGCCGCCGCAGCGGGATAAATCCGCTCTAGATCAGCCAATTGAACGGGGCTCACGTCCGGATACGGCCCGGCAAAATCGGCGTCAAAATAAGGCAGGTCGGGCATTTCTTGCGCCAAGGTCGCAATCAACAGGCCCATTTGAAAGCCCCAATCGCCAAAATGCGCATCGCCCCAAACGTGATCGCCGCGGAAGCGATAGAGACGCTTAATGCTGTCGCCAATAATGGTCGCGCGCAAATGGCCGACATGCATGGATTTGGCGACATTCGGTCCGGCATAATCGACGATGACGCGGCGCGGAGCCTCCACCAAGCCTGCGCCAGCGCGTGGGTCTTGCGCAATTGCTGCTGCTTGGGCGATCAAAGCGGCATCCGACAAGGTGATGTTCAAAAAGCCAGGGCCTGCGACTTCCACCCGCGCAATATCGGGGTCATGCGCCAGTCTTGCCGCAACTGACGTGGCAACCTCACGCGGGTTCTTGCCTGCCTGTTTAGCCCCGGCCATGGCGCCATTACACTGAAAATGGCCGAATTCTGCCTTTTGAGCCCGAACGACCGCGCCCAAATCCGGGCTTAAGCCCAGATCAGCAAAGGCATTGCCCAGCTTATGGGCTAAATGAAACGCAAAATGGGTCATGCATCAGGCCTTTAGCGCGGAACGCCAGCATCCACGCGGAAGCGCTTACCATTGCGGTTGAACTCCAATTGCTCGGGCGTCAATTCAAAGCCGACCAGCACTTCAAAATTGGCCCCGGCAATATCCTTATTGGCACGGGGGATTTCGATGGTGATGGGTAAGGACTTCAAGGCAACCCGGTCAGAGCCAGCTGGAATCACAACGCGCTGGGTATAGACTTGGCGGCTGATGACGGCGATATCCTTGCGCGTCACGGTCACCCAATAATTGGCGTCCTTAAAGGCCCCTTTGGCTTTGGGGCCTTTGCCAAAGGCCATATCTAATTGCAGATTGATGGTGATGGGATCAGCGCCAACATAACGGCAATCGGAATTCACATTCAAAATCTCGCCCGTATAGCCGACATTCTCAAACCGCTCTGCCCCGTCGAGTTCGACAAAGCGTTGGGCGTCATACAAAACCCGCACCGCTGGGCAGGGTCCAACATTGGGCACGCCAGAATCACTGCCAAGGGCCTTGGCCACGCCAGAGAAGAAACCGCGCTTGCGCGGTGGCCCGACGGGGGCCTCCAAGGTTTCTGCATCCCCTGCTTTCGCCTCAACCGTGGGCTTAGGCGCGTCTGCAGCAGGCGCGTCTGCTTCGGTCATGGGTGGGGGTGCCTTAGTGCGACCGTCGCGATTGCCCATGAAAGGCAAGGACGAACAAGCGGCAAAAAGGATGGACGAAGTGATCACAAAGGCAATAGCTTGGGGGCGCATGTTGCATTCCACAGAAGAAGCGAAGCAGACCATCTTGGCACTGCCGCAATTATAGACCATGTCTTTAGAGGTCAGTCTTGTTTCAAGCAACGCAATGCGGCGCCAACAAGGCAATGCCACCGGAGAAATCATGTCGGAAGTTACAGCCCCTGCCCGTCCGTTGACGATTTTGCTCGCAGCCCCGCGCGGCTTTTGCGCCGGTGTGGACCGTGCCATCCAGATTGTTGAGCGCGCGATTGAGAAATGGGGTGCGCCGGTCTATGTCCGCCACGAGATCGTCCATAATGTGCATGTGGTGGAACGCCTAAAGCGACTAGGCGCTGTTTTTGTTGAAGAATTAGACGAATGCCCTACCGACCGCCCGGTTGTCTTCTCTGCCCATGGCGTGCCCAAATCGGTGCCGGAAGAGGCTTCTCGCCGCAATATGATTTATGTCGATGCGACCTGTCCTCTGGTCTCCAAAGTCCATGTGGAAGCCCAACGGCATTTTGATGCAGAGCGTGAAATTGTTCTCATTGGCCATGCAGGTCACCCAGAAGTTATCGGCACCATGGGCCAATTGCCGCAAGGCTCGGTCACTTTGATCCAAGATGTGGCCGAAGTGGCAGATTTTCAGCCAAAAGACGCCAAAAAGCTCGCTTTTGTGACCCAAACCACGCTGTCGGTTGATGATACAGCTGAAATTGTCGCGGCTTTGCAGGCAAAATTTCCGGAAATCTCGCCGCCCCATAAGGAAGACATTTGCTACGCGACGACGAATCGCCAAGAGGCCGTCAAAGCTCTGGGGGCTAAAGCTGACCTCCTCTTGGTCATTGGCTCAAAAACCTCGTCCAATTCGATCCGGCTCGTGGAAGTCGGTCTGCGCGCTGGGGCGAAGGCTGCCCATTTGATTGATGATGCGCAGGGTATTGATTGGTCTTGGTTTGACGGTGTTGCCACTTTGGGCCTCACCGCCGGGGCCAGTGCGCCCGAAGATCTGGTGGAAGCGGTTATCGCAGCCTGTCAGGCGCGCTTTGAAGTCACGCTGCAAGATGTGGAAGTCACGCGCGAGGATGTCATCTTCAAACTGCCGCGCGTGGTCGCAACCGCCGCCGATTAAGCCCCAACGCATTCTCGGGCCAAATCTGTAACACCCCCCTCCCCAAACCAGCCCGCGCCCGCTAAGCAAGGGCTGTGCGGTCCCGTAGCTCAGCAGGATAGAGCAATCGTTTCCTAAACGATGGGTCGGGGGTTCAAGTCCCTTCGGGACCGCCAGACATGCGCCCCGCGCGGCAGGGTGCGTTCCAGCTGTGATTTGCACCATGGTCTAGCAATTCCTGAGATAGCCAGTTTTGGGCGTTCGCCAAACGCTTTGGAAGGCCTTTGCCCCCGGCTGTGCCTAGGCAAAGGCCAAGTTCGAGTTTGAGCGCGCAAGATGGGGCGTCAAGAGGCGCGCCCTTGGCGCGTCGGCGAAGCCGATTTCACCTCTGACACCCCAGCTTGCGCAAAAAGAATTGTCCGGCGGCTTCATGGCAAGCGAAGTGCGGCCTGAAGCCGTTCCAAGTCCTTTGGCTGATGCCTTAGCATTGACCTTCTTTGAAGCGGTATGACCGAGGCCCATCCCTTTCAGAGCGCCCCCCTACGGCCGTGATGGGATAAGGGTCAGTTCTATTTGGCGGCCGTCGAGATAGCGCACTTCCTTGCCGTCAAAAAAGGCGTTTTCTTCGGCGCGGAAATCAACGCGTTGGCCATCCCACTCGGGCACGGCGGCAAAAGTCGTCAGCTCAATCGACCAAGCTGTATTGGCGGCAATCAGGCCAGCGCCGCGTGGATCGGCGTTCTGATTGTCCCAAAAGCCAATCGAGGGCCCGGCACCATGGCCATGTAGGCCAATCGGATGGGAGTAGATTGAGGGGTCAAGCCCCGCCGCAATCGCTTCTGCCCGGGCGCGCGCCAAAACCTCATTCCCGCTGCGCCCGACAGCGAATTGGCGGGTGAGGATGTCTTGCAGGCGATTACTATTGGCAAGCCCTTGGCGAAGGCCCGCGGGTGCCTCGGTCTCGCCCGGCTTCAACACATAGGCAAGGTGCTGCATATCGGTGTTGAGGCGCAGATAGGTGATGCCGAAATCTGTCCAGAGGAGGTCGCCCGGCTGGATGACTTCATCGCCTTCCAACATGCCCTTCACGCCCTTGCGCTGGATTCCGACGGAGGGGTGGAACCAGGGCTCTAAGCCCAATTGAAGCAACCGATCCCGATACCACCATTGCACCTGCTCGGCAGTTGTAACCCCGGGGGTGATGACCGCGCGCGAAAAGGCTTCCCCAATCAGCCCATGGGCCAAACGCATCAGCGTGGGATAAATTGCCATTTCAGAAGGGGTGCGGGTTTCAAGCCAACGGATGGCGAGTGCCTCCCCGCTGACGATCCGGCCTTGCAAAGGCTTTGGCAAAGCGGCCGTGAATTTTTGATATTGGCTAAGCGTCATGCCATCGGCGAACTGATAGAGGTCAGAGGTGTTGATGGCGATCTTGTTGGGATTGCGCGTGGCGATGATATCGGCGACTGCCTGCCACTGATCGGGCTGTTTTTTGGGGTCCCACGCAGGCGCGAACAGGCCCCCAAGGCCATAGCGGCTGACGGTTAGCCGCTCAATCGACTTACCCGCACCGGGGTCGAAAAAGATCAAAATGGTGCGCCTGCGGGCATGCATGTTTTCAGCATCCAGCATAGAGGCCACGACCGGCTCTTCAAAATATTCGCGTGCCACCAACAGCCATAGATCAATCCCTTGTTCGCGCATGATCATCGGGATGATTGTATCTAAGCGCTCGGCCAAAATGGCGTTTTCGGTTGTGGCGCGGTCGCGCGCCTTGAGAATCGGGGGCAGCGCGGATGCTTGCTTTTGCGTGGCAGCCACCCCGGCAGGTTGGGCGAAAACGGCGGCAGGCACCGCCAAACATGTCGTCAACACGAATGCCGCAATCACTCTCATTATGGCCATCACGCCCTCCCCCACTGCATCTGTAGCAAGGCTAGCGGGTCAGGGCGCAAGTATCAAATGCCGGGCACCAAAACTTGCGCGACGATAAGAGATACGCACGGTGTCGCTTCGCTTGCCCCGCGCTATCGGAATGACATCCTACCAAGGTGAGCGCGCGGCCATCAACATGATGTGAAAAGCCGCATTTTAATTGCTTTGCGGCAAGCCAAGCACGGCAAACGTGCTATGTCGCGTGAAACTGGCGTAGTTTTCCTGCGCCTCACCCTCATAATTTGGCCTTCATAATGCCCCTTTCTTTTCCTGCCTGTATGCGCCCGATGTTGCTTTTGGCCCTCCTTGCCCTGCCCGCTTGTGCGACTAAGCCGCCCACACAGACAGGTTTTCTGGCCAATCAAGCCGGTATGGAGAAAGTTTCAGGCACGGTGCGCGCCCAGATTGAGCGGCAGCGCGATTTAGACGCTTTGCGCGGGGTTCAAAAAGTCACGCTTTTGCCGGCAAAACTGCAAGAGGGTGGCGATATTCCAGACACAATCACGCCGGAATCGCGCCTTTTGGTCCTTGGCGAATTGGATCGCCAGCTTTGTTTCCACATGTCACGCCGCTTTGAGCTGGTCGGCCCAGAGGAGCCCGCAGCCGCGCGGGTGCAAGCGGTTATCACACGCCTGCAAGAAACCAATGCGACCGCTTCTGCGGCTTCTGCGGCGGTCAGCCGCCTCTTGCCCGGTGGCTCTGTGCGCTTGCCCGTTGGTCGAGGTGGCTTGAGTATCGAAGCCAGACTGGACACAGCCGATGGACGTCAAGCCGCCGCCATGGCTTGGTCGCGGGGTGCTGGTGTGGTGATGGATCAGGGCTCGCTGTCAGAGGTTGGCGACGCCCACCGATTTGCCGCCAACTTTGCCGATGACTTCGCCGACTTTCTGGTGGAAGCTGGCACGCCAAAGCGCGCTGTGCCTGATCCAGATCCATGCCAAAAATTTGGCGCACGGCTAGACATAGGCCGAATAGCTGCAGGACGCGTGATCGGATTGCACGTCCCAAGACCAAGTAATTCTAATGAAAAAGACAACTAAAAATATAATTTAGTTGCAAATTTCATCAGATTTTGGCAAAAAACGACACAAATTCGGCCCTAAAGCTAACTGAAAATAAAGCTCCCGCCTTTAATCTTTTACGAGACGGGGGGAGTAAACGCGTGCACCAGTCATATTTAGATTTGCTTGGACGGTTGCGCGACGATCTCCCAAGCCGGACCTTAGCGGCCGCTGGCTTCACCGGGCTTTTGCTCTGGGGGATTGATGGACTGGCGGCGGTGATCTGGTTTGCCGCCTTTGCGCTCAATGAAGGCTTAGAGTTGCTGATCGGCATGAAGTCGAGCAAGGACCCTGAAAAGGGCGCACTCAGCCGGAAACTTTTCTGCGCCAACATGGCCTTTGGGGCGTCGGTCTGGGTGGCGGGTGCATTGGCCTTGGTGAAGACGGGCGAGATCGGCCCCCTCATCATCGGCCTAGCCATTTTGGTTGGCGCGCTTACCCATGTGATTTCCACCAGCTTGAGCTATGTCAGCGCCTTTTTGGCGGCAGCCCTTCCCCTTGTGATGGGCATTATCTCGGTCCCGGCGGTGATGATCGTCAGCGAATCCTATGCCGATAGCGCCGTCTTCCAAGCCAGCATCGCGATGGTGTTTCTTTTGACCTATAGTTTGAGCGCGGCCTATCAAAGCTGGCAGCGCGAAACCAAATTGGCCAAGACGTTGGAACAAGTCAGCCTCGCCAGTGATGCCAAGTCACAATTTTTGGCGACTATGAGTCATGAAATCCGCACGCCCCTCAATGGTATTGTTGGTCTGGCCGAGGTCTTAAACAACACCAGCTTGACCCCATCTCAGCAAGAAATGGTCAATCTAGTCCGCACCTCTGGCGAAACCTTAGAGCGCTTGGTTTCAGATGTGCTTGATAGCGCCAAGATTGAAGCCGATAAGCTAGAACTCTCGATCGCACCTTTTGACTTGCGCGAAACGGTTGAGACCGCCGCCCACACGTTCCGGACACGGGCAGAAGAAAAAGGCGTCGCCTTTTATCTCGCCATTCATCCAGAGGCCGAGGGGCGCTATGTGGGCGATGCCGTCCGCATCCGTCAGATTATCTCGAACCTCACCTCCAATGCGGTGAAATTCACCGATAAAGGCCGGATTGATATCCAAGTTGACGCGCTGGAGATTGATGGCGAAAGCGTAGAGCTTCGCATTCAAGTGTCAGACACGGGTATTGGCTTTGACCAGAAGGCCAGCCAACATTTGTTCAACCGCTTTGAACAGGCCGATAACAGCATCAGCCGGCGGTTTGGCGGCACGGGCCTCGGCCTGTCGATTTGCAAGTCCTTGTGCGAACTGATGGACGGCAGCATCTCTGCCACGTCGCAACCGGGTTCGGGCAGTCGGTTTGAGGTGCGCATTCAAGTCAAAAATGCCGAACCCTTAAAAGCCAATGCGCGCCTGCCAGTCAGCGCGAGCTTTGACGACGCCTTGGCCTTGAATGATGGGTCCATCGGGCCAACGGGCTTGCGGGTGTTGGTCGCCGAAGACAATCCGATCAATCAAAAAGTGATCACTTTCATGCTGGAGCCCATGGGCATGACGCCGGTGATGGCTGCCAATGGACGGGAGGCTGTGGCCTTCTACAAGATCGACAGTTTTGATCTGATCTTGATGGATATGATGATGCCAGAAATGGATGGCCTTGCCGCCACCCAAGCGATCCGGGCGTGGGAAAAGCAAAATAATCTG
>NZ_JADCBK010000159.1 GCF_020253525.1 Aquidulcibacter sp. | reverse complement strand
CTTGCCGCTTCCCCGCTCGCGGGGAAGCTGTCCCGAAGGGACTGAAGGGGTCGTTTTCGTCTAGACCCATTTTGGTGGACCCGCTGTTCTACCAAAGCGCTTCCAGATAAAAGCCATCCCAAAAAATGTCATCCCCGCCGGAACGACGTGGAGAGCGGGGACCTTGTGGGACTTTGCGGCAGGAGGTCCCCGATTGGCTGACGCCGTCCGGGATGACAACCCTTTTAGCAATGCGCTCCGCGCGGTAGGGTGCATTCCTTACGGAATGCACCCTCCATGTTGGCAAATGTCCGCTTTCGAGAAACCGCCCAGGCCCAAGCCTTACGCCCGCGCCGTTTCCGACAATTCTTTCAATTGGGTATTTGCGATGGCCAGCTTCGCGAAGCTCCAGCCGCCTTGGCTGGCGCGGAGTTCGCCCAAGGCAGAGCTGGTGCGGCGAAGTTCGGCTTCATTCAGTTTCGACCAGCTTTCGACGACCGCTTTGGCCCAAGCCGCACTGGTGCCTGCTTGGCCAAGCTTTTGGGCGTGGTCGCAGACGGTACCGGTCAGGCCTGCTTGCTCGCCCATAAACTCCTCGATCAAGCGGCGCGTTGCCACGCGGTCCCAATGGTCTGGGGTTGAGGTTTGGCCCGCGGCGGCACGGATTTCGTCAAAGCCGACAGCAGCGCCCAAGGCGTGATAGAGGCGGGCGACGGCTTCCACGGGCAAGGCCTTGGTTGCTGCAATATCGACAATATCAGTGGCTGAGGTCAGCGGCAGGAGACCCGCAATAGACTTGGACAAGGCTTCGGGCGCCCCTGCTGCCTTCAGCGTCTTACAACGCGCCTCTAGGCGAGCCTTTTCAAAGGGCGAGACCACGTCATAAATCATGCTGGCTAAGCTTTGGACGCCGGTTGCATAGGTTGTGACCAGATCCCCAACCGAGCGCAGGCCCGCCCCATCGCCCCGGCTGGCCCGGCGGGCAAGCCAGAAGCTTTGGCGACGCAGAACAGTCAAAATCTCCATCATCAAGTCCAATTGGACCGAGGCGGGAACTTTTAGGTCCAGCGCATTGACCGCATCAATTGCCTCATCCAAGCCAAAGATGGCCCGGGCAGCCGCAAAGGCCCGCACGATAGAGCCTGTGTCGGCAACCGCACTTTCGCGCACGCGGTCCATAAAGGCCGCCCCGCCCAAATCGACCATTTTGTTCGACAGGACAGTTGCAATGATTTCTCGCCGCAAGCGGTGGTTGGCCATGGCGTCTTTGAACTGGCGACAGCCGGGTGGGAAATAAGTCACCAACGTGTCTTCAAACCATGGATCGTCTGGCGCGTCCGACGCGATCAAATCGTCAAACAAGGCGAGCTTGCCATAAGCGGTCAGCACCGACAGCTCTGGTCGCGTCAGGCCAGTGCGATTGGCACGGCGGGTGCGGAATTCCTCAGTCGAGGGCAGGAATTCGACTTTGCGCGACAAACGACCCGAAGCCTCCAACCGCTCCATAAAGCGCTCATGCGCATCAAGGTCTTGGCGGGCGGTAGCTTCTTGCAAGCTGATAGCCATGGTCTGGGCATAATTGTGCCGCAGGACGTGGATGGCGACATCGTCTGTCATCTCAGCCAAGAGGACGTCGCGGGCTTCCAATGTCATGCTGCCAGCCCGAACCAGACCATTGAGCAAGATTTTGATATTGACCTCATGGTCGGAACTATCGACACCAGCCGAGTTATCAATGGCATCGGTATTGAGGCGTACGCCCGCCTGGGCTGCTTCAATGCGACCGCGCTGGGTCAAGCCTAAGTTTGCCCCTTCGCCAATGACTTTGCAGCGCAAGGCTGCCCCGTCCACGCGGATGATATCATTGGCCTTATCGCCAACTTCTGCATGGCTTTCGCTTTGGGCTTTGACATAGGTGCCAATGCCGCCAAACCACATGAGGTCGCAGGGCGCTTTTAAAAGCGCATGCATGATATCGGTGGGCGAAGCTTCTTGGCCTTCAAGGCCGGTCAATGCCTTCAGCTCTGGCGAGAGCGGGATGGATTTGGCGCTGCGCGAGAAAACGCCGCCGCCTTGGGAGATCAGGCTAGGATTATAATCAGCCCAGGAGGAGCGCGGCAAAGCAAACATGCGGGCCCGTTCCGCATAGCTTTTGGCCAAGTCTGGATTGGGGTCGATGAAGATGTCGCGGTGGTCAAAAGCGGCCACCAATTTGATCTGCTTGGACAAAAGCATGCCATTGCCAAACACGTCGCCCGACATATCGCCCACGCCTATGACGGTGAAGGGCTGGGTCTGGGTGTCGTGGCCCATTTCGCGGAAGTGGCGCTTGACCGCTTCCCAGCCACCACGTGCTGTAATGCCCATCTTTTTATGGTCATAGCCCACCGAGCCGCCCGAGGCGAAGGCATCCCCCAACCAATGGCCATAATCGGCGCTGATGCCATTGGCGATGTCGGAGAAGGTGGCGGTACCCTTGTCGGCTGCAACCACCAGATAGGGATCGTCTTGGTCCCAGCGCACCACGTGACGCGGCGGCACAATGCCGCCATCGCCTGCAATATTGTCGGTCAGGTCCAAAAGGCCGCGCAAGAAGGTTTTATAGGCCTCAATGGCCACGGCTTGGATTTCGTCGCGATTACCGCCGCGTGGCAGCGTTTTCGGGAAGAAGGCGCCTTTTGAGCCCACAGGCACAATGACGGCGTTCTTGACTTGCTGGGCTTTGACAAGGCCCAAGACTTCGGTGCGGAAGTCGTCGCGGCGATCCGACCAGCGCAGGCCACCGCGTGCGACCGGGCCAAAGCGCAAATGGGCGCCTTCGACTTGTGGCGACCATACCCAGATTTCGCGGTAAGGCTTGGGATCGGGCACTTCGTCAATCTCGCGCGTCGCGATCTTGAAGCTCATATAGGACTTATGGCCACCAGCCGCGTCGGGCTGATAATAATTGGTGCGTTGGATCGCCATAACCAATTGCGCCAGACGGCGCAAAACGCGGTCAGCATCCAAGCTGGGCACGCCATCGAGCATGGTGAGGATGGTGGCCATCTCGGCCTTAGAGGCGGTCTCGCGGGTCTTTTTCGCGCCAAAATCTGGGTCAAAGCGGATTTTGAACAGGTTCAAAATGGCGCGTGTGATTTCAGGATATTCCGCTACGGCCTGTTGTTGCACGGCTTCGGATGGATCAAGGCCGGTTTGCCCGCGCCAACGGGCTAGGGCGCGTACGAGGGCTGCCTCCCGCCAAGAGACGCCGAGCTTGAGGATCAGGCGGTTGAAGCCATCGTTTTCAGCCCGACCCGCCCAAATGGCCGAAACCGCTTCCTCAAACGAGCCTTCCACGACTTTAAAGTCGAGGGCGCGGCCATTGGCGGTGCGCATCGAGACATCCTGCACCCAGACAAGTTCTTCGCTGTCACCCACGGTGCGCTTGATCTTGTGCGGGGTTTCGCTGACGACATAGAGGCCCATGCTTTCGAAAATGGGCACGGCAGCCGAAAGCGCAGTTGGGTCGCCCATTTTATAGAGCTTGGCGCGCAGAACAGTTTCGTGGTCATCGTCGCGGCGATAGGCGCGCACGCGCACATCTTCGCCTTGGACTTGTTCCAACTCTTCAATGTCGCGCAGGGCTTCTGCCGCATCAAAGCCGTCACGATAGCCGGCAGGGAAGCCTGCAATATAGCGCTGGAAGGCACGCGTTTTACCTTCGGCCAAAGCTTCGACGCCATCTTCCCACGTCCGGGTGATCTCTGCGATACGGGCTTCAAGCGTCTCGACATCTGGGTTGGGGTGCTGGTTGGGGGTAACGCCAATCACATAATGCACGCGCGCCAGCGGGGCATCGCCAAACAACGGATAGAAGGCAGATAATCTGCCGCCATAGGCCTCGGTCAAGGCGGTCCCGATCTTGGCCCGGACGTCGGAATTATACCGGTCGCGCGGCACAAAGACGAGGATTGACATAAAGCGGTCAAAGCGGTCGCGGCGCACAAAGACTTTCGTGCGCGGACGGTCCATCAAATGCTGGACGCCCAAGGAAATCCGACGCAAATCCTCTTCGTCGATCTGGAACAATTCATCGCGGGGATAATTCTCCACGATATTGCGCAGACGTTTGTCATTATGGCTGCCGGGGACGAGGCCGGCACTGGCGATCACACGCTCTGTCTTGCCGCGCAGCAACGGCACATCGCGCACCATCTGGTCATAGGCTTCAGCAGTGAACAGGCCAACAAAGCGGTCTTCGCCCAAAACCTCGCCATTTTCGCCAAAGCGTTTAACGCCGATATAGTCCATCACCGTGCGGCGATGCACGCGTGAGCGTAAGTTGGATTTAGCCACAATAATGGGCTGGGGCTCTTCAATATAGGCCCGGACCGCATCACTCAAGACCGAAGGCTCGTTCAAGCGGCGCAACACCATGCGCAAAGGATCGCGCAAAATGCCCAGGTTCAAGTCTTCGCGAATATCGGGTTCGTCCTTGATCCAAGCCCCAGTCTTGTCGCGCGGATAATCATAGGAACGCACGCCAAAGAAGACGAAATGGTCTGCCGCCAGCCATTTTAGAAAGGCAATCGACTCAGCAATTTCGTCAGCTGTGGCCTTGGTCTTGGCGACAGCCAATTCCTTGATCGCATTATTCATCCGGCTTTTCATTGCCTGATAATCGACAACCGAAAGGCGCACATCCTGCAGCGTTTCGCGCACGCCCATCAGGACGGCATCGCGTTTTGAAGGCGGGGTGGGTGGCAGATGGACTTGGATGAAGGATTCGGTCAGCGGCACGCCACCGGGCACGCGCATCCCGTCTGGATCGCGGCTGAGGGAGACAATGGGGTGGAACATGGCGCGCACTTCCACGCCCTGCGCCCCGATCTCGCCCATCACGCTATCGACCAGAAACGGCATGTCTGGCCCGCAGATTTCTAAGATATCCCGGCCTAGGGGCTGTCCTTGCGCGCCTTTGGCCTCAATCAGGCGGATTTCTTGCGCATCGGCGCGCTTGTGCGAGGTCCAGCGCCAGAAGCCATCGGCAAGTGCTGCAAGGTCAGCCGACGTGAGCCCCTGTACATCGTCTTCGGTGGCATCTTGGGCAATCTGGGTCAGGAATGATTCAGCTGCAGCCTCGAGATGGTCGCCTGACTTAAAGCTTGGAAAAGCCAGTGCCGCTGAAATCAGATCATCTGGTGAGATCCGCCGATCCGTTGCGTCTACCGACATCGCTATCCTCCCGTGCCTGCCATGCAGGCGATACTTTACATCCCACTCATAACCCGAACGGGGCTCGGCGGGTTTTAGGCCAGGTTCAGCCCAGTTTAAACCTTATCATCGCTGGAAGTTGTGGTTTCTTCCTTAACGACATCCTGATTGGATGCAGCAGATTTGGGGGGTGAGGTCTCTTCCTCATCGACACTGGAATCGGGATTGCCATTGTTCGACAACATCACGGCGATCCAGCGCGTGGATGGGAATTGGGCCAACACGATCATCAACATCACCGTCATGGGCACGGCAAGGAACGCCCCAGGTCCACCCCATAGCTTGCCCCAAAACACCAAGGACAGAAACACAACAAGGACCGAGATATTGAGGCTATCGCCTGTCATGCGCGGCTGAATAATATTGCCCACCACAAAGCCAATCCCTTGTGTGCCAGCCAGAATGACCAAGGCTGGCACCGGGCTTGAGAATTGCACCAAAGCAAATAGAGCGGGCAATAAGCTACCGGCTGCGCCACCCACCACCGGAATATAGCTCAAGACAAAGATGATGGTGGCCCAGAACAAGCCATTTTCCAGCCCAACCACGGCAAATAAGGCCCAGCTGGCTACCGCAATCATCAGGCCCGTAATGGTCTGGACCCACAAATATTGCTCCATCGACTTGGCGATGGCCTTGCCGATTTTTGCGGCGCGGGCGCGTTCCTTCTCATCTTGGAAGATTTGCTCAAGCTTAGCGGGCATGCTGGCTTGGGCGGCAAACAAGCAGGCGACATAAATGATGACGAACAGGGCTTGGCCGCCAAAGCTTTGCAATGCATCGGCAACCCCACGCAGGATCAAGCCCGGATTGAGATTGGCAAATAGCTGGCCAACGGTCGGGGGTGTACCAGACATACGCAAAAAGGCATGACCTTGGCTGATCAGCTCATCCAGACGCAGCTGATAGGCTCCAAGCGAGCGTGAAAAGGTTGCGGCATATTCAATGACGAAGCCAACAATGGCGGCCAGACTGATAAAGACAATCAGAATGGCAAGTGGCACCGCCGCAGCACGGGGCAAGAACTTAATGCGCTTGCTAAGCGACTCTGCAAAAGCGTCGATGGTCAGCCACAGGAAAATGGCTAAGGCCAAGGGCGTGAGCAAATCTGCAAACCAATAAAGGCCCGCGATAATGGCCGCGGCTGCTACCAGCATCCGCGACGCACTCGATGAAGAGTCAGATTTCGTCATGGGTGCAAAAAGACCTGCATCGCACCCAAGGTCAACCCTATTTGGTTGGATCCACTTTCTGATCTGTCCCTATTTGGGCATAATGCACCTTGGCCTGTTGAACCACATAGGCGCGGATGTCTTCCATCTCCTTTTGGTTCAACCACGAACTGAAGGACACCATGCCGCGGCTGGCATTGGCCCCATCCCAGACGATGGACTTCCACGTCGCCGCATCCTGGATGGCAGGCGAATAGCGCAAGTCCGGCAAAAGGCCGCCCGTGGCACTATGGCCGTGGCAGACTTGGCAATGGCGCATATAGATATCAAAGCCCGCCTTGGGATCAGCAGCCACCGTGGTGGCGGAAAGATCAAGGGCGATCTTTTCTGGCATCTCATACTTCGCCGCCGTGGCGGTGCCACCCAGTTTAAAGACCATCAAGCGGCCTTTCAGGCTGATCGGCCGATCAGGGGCTGCCAAGGGGGCTGCGATGATCGCCCCGCCATAGCCAACCATCACCGCCACATATTGCTCCCCATCCACGCGATAGGTCACGGGTGGAGCGATAATGCCATTCTGGGTTTCATAGGACCAAACCTGCTTCCCCGTTGCCGCATCAAAAGCTTCCAAAAAGCCTTCTGAGGTGCCTTGGAAGACCAGACCGCCCGCCGTGGCGAGAATGCCAGAGTTCCAAGGGAATTTGCGCGGTGCCATCCAGCGGGGCTTACCCGCCACCGGATCCCACGCCACCAACATGCCGGTCAACATCGCGCGCAAGCCTTTGCGCTGGCCTTCATCATCGGGCAGCGCCGCCAAGCTCATATTGACGCCCGTATTCCACGCGCCAGCCACTTGGCTATAGGGGCCAACTTGATCGCCAGACACGGCAGGCACCAGCATAGCCGGCACATAGACGAGATTTTCCTTCGGGTTCATCGCCATCGGGTGCCAATTATGAACACCAAAGGGCGCTGGAAATACCAAAGCCGGTGCTTTGGCGAACCGGGCCGATGGGTTTTCATTGGGACGGCCCGTCTTCAGATCAACCGAATGGGCCCAAGGGATAGGCATGCCCGCAGGCACATCGGCTTCTTTCGGCATAGGAAATAGGGAATTGGCGGACAAAAGCTCGCCCGTTGCCCGGTCCAACACATAGAAGAAGCCATTTTTTGGCACCTGCATGATGACTTTGCGCGGCTTGCCGCCAATTGGCAGTTCCGCCAGCATCAAATGCTGGGTTGCGGTAAAGTCCCAGGAATCCCCCGGTGTGGTTTGATAATGCCAGACATACTCACCCGTATCTGGCTTAACCGCGACGATGGAGGAAACAAAGAGATTATCGCCCTTCCCGCCAGAGCGAATCTTGTGGTTCCAAGGTGAGCCATTGCCAACGCCAAAATAAAGAAGATCGAGTTCTGGATCATAGGCCATGGCGTCCCAAACGGTGCCGCCACCGCCTGAGTCCTTCCACGCCCCATCGCTCCACGTCGCATTGGCCTTTTCTTTCAGGATTTTGTCCGACACCGCACCATCGGCTTCCCCCTTGGGATTGGGCGTGGTGTAGAAGCGCCAAGCCATTTCCCCGGTCTCAGCATCATAGGCGCTCAGATAACCGCGCACGCCATATTCGGCCCCACCATTGCCGATCAGCACTTTGCCCTTCACGACGCGCGGTGCCCCCGTAATCGTATAGGACTTGCCTTGGTCTACCGTGACTTTCGACCAGATTTCCTTGCCATTGCGGGCATCTAGTGCAATCAGACGGCCATCGAGCGAGCCGACAAAAACTTTGCCGCCCCACACCGCCACGCCGCGATTGACCACATCACAACAGGCCTTATGCGCGGTTTCGCCCGGAACCTTGGGGTCATAGGCCCATAAGAGATTGCCCGTTTTGCCATCAAAGGCAGAGACTTTCGACCAAGACGTGGTGGTATAAATCACCCCATCAACCACGATGGGCGTGGCTTCATGGCCCCGGTCGGTATCAAACTCATGGCTCCACGCAAGGCCTAGTTTCGAGACATTGGTGAGATTGATTTGATCCAAGGGGCTAAAGCGCTGCTCGTCATAGGTGCGGCCATAGCTCATCCAATTGTCGCCATCGGCCGCCGCAGCGGTCAGGCGTGCCGCATCAACTTTGGCAGCTGGGCTATTGGATGTATCGGGTGCGCAGCCAGCAGCCAGCACTCCCATAAGCAACGCACTGGTTGCGACGAGCCGTTTGATCATCTTTTCCTCCCTGACCGGTGGCCTGCCTGTGGCGGGGCCATCTCTTGTCGTGGGTGAAACAGTATCGGCTTTAGGGAATTGGGCAATAGGCTTGGATGTGCCCGAACTTTAAACCGCAGGATCGGGCTGGATTTGCACCAGTCGTCCGTCTTTGTCGGCTACCGCACGATAGAAGCAGGACTGAAAGCCCACGTGGCAACACCCGCCATCGCCATCGACTTTCACCTTCATCACCACCGCATCCTGGTCGCAATCGATGCGCAATTCTTGGACATGCTGCACTTGGCCCGAAGTCTCCCCCTTCTTCCATAGGCTTTGGCGCGAGCGCGACCAATAATGCGCAATCCCGGTTTCTAACGTCAGGCGCAAGGCTTCGCCATTCATCCAAGCCAGCATTAAGACCTCGCCCGTCTCTGCCGACTGCGCCACGGCAGGGATCAGGCCGTCGGCGTCAAAGCGCGGCATCAAATCAAGCCCGCGCTCCAACACTTGGGTGGAACCAGCCTGTGGGAAAGAAGTCGAAGCGGCCAAATCTTTGCCTCAAATCAAGGTTTAGACACTAAGGATCAAAGCACCCAGTGTTGGAGAAATTGTTTCTTGCACATCTATGATCAGACCCGCAATGGGGCGCTTGTCCTGCACGCCAAAGCTCGAGATTGGGCCCGCCACAGCGCGACCCGCACCGCAGCCTTTGAGTTTTTAATGTTTGGCATCAAACAGGCTTGGGCCTGCCTTTATGGCGGCACCATGTTGGCGCTTTTGATCCTGACCATGCTGTTCTGGCCTGAAGAAGGGGCCATGCTTAGCCGGTTCGACTTTCTGTTTCTGGCCGCCATTGCCTTGCAAATTTTGTTGGTGGCCCTAAAGCTAGAGCGCTTGGAAGAGGTCAAGGTGATTGCGATCTTTCATGTCGTGGGCACGATCATGGAACTCTTCAAGACCCATATGGGCTCTTGGACCTATCCCGGGGATGCCATTTTCAAGATTGGCGGCGTGCCGTTGTTTACAGGCTTTATGTATGCCTGTGTTGGCAGCTACATCGCCCGCATCACCCGCTTAATGGACCTACGCTTTAGCAAATATCCCCCCATTTGGACGACCTGGGTGCTGGCAATCGGGGCCTATGTGAATTTCTTCACCCATCATTTTGGACCAGACATACGGATCGGCCTTTATGTGTTTTCGGTTGTGATCTTCTTCAGGTGTCGGGTCTATTTCATGCCCGATCAAAAGGCCCGCTGGATGCCGATGCTATTGGGCTTTCTGTTGGTCTCGTTATTCATCTGGTTTGCCGAAAATATCGGGACCTTCACCAACACATGGATCTATCCCCACCAGCAGGATGGCTGGCACATGGTGCCTTTTAGCAAAATGGGCGCTTGGTACCTGTTGATGCTATTGAGCTTTGTGTTGGTGACGCAGGTGCACCCGCCAAGGCCGCCAGAGCCGCAAACAAAAACGCCGGACCCCTAAGGGCCCGGCGCGTTCGCACAACAAATCGGGGAGGATTTAGTTGTAACCTGCCAAACGCAGGAAACGGTCTTTCAATTCCCGGTCGGTCTTGAACACGCCGGTGAATTGGGTGGTGATGGTTGCCACATTGGGGTGGTGCACCCCACGCGTGGTCATGCACTGGTGCTTGGCATCCAACAGGACGGCCACACCGGCAGGGCGCAGCGCATCGGTGATGCAATCTGCAATTTGCGCGGTCATGGTCTCTTGAGTTTGCAAGCGCTTGCCAAAAATTTCGACCACACGGGCAATCTTCGAGATGCCAACAACACGATTGGTTGGCATATAAGCAATATGAGCCCGACCCAAGATGGGCACCATATGATGCTCACAATGGCTTTCAAGGTCGATGTCGCGCAGCATGACGATGTCGTCATAGCCTTGGACGTCTTCAAACGTGCGGCTCAATTCCGCCGCTGGGTCCATTTCATAGCCAGCGAAGAATTCGCGGTAAGCTTCGACCACGCGCTTTGGTGTATCGATCAAGCCTTCCCTGTCTGGGTTATCGCCAGCCCAGCGCAACAAAGTGCGCACGGCAGCCATCGCCTCGTCGCGGGTTGGTCGGTCGGCTTGTGACACCTCAGAGATGAGGCGCGGATCTGTAATCGCGTCCATGAGCTTATGCCCCTTTCAAAGGGGTCGGAGGTCGAGCCGGAAATCCGGTCTTAACGCCCGCCCTGTTTTCATTTCATGCGTCTACACATGTAGGCGCACCGTTTATGCCGTCTTCGCGTCAGCATCATTTCAGTCTAAAGGACTGGAGCAATAACAAACACTCAAACCACTGAAGAGTCTACGTTGGCTCTTCGTCTTGGATCACATGATGCGTGAAATAGAACTGTTCAATACCCTGCAACGAGAAAAAGTGCGGTTCGTGCCGCAAGATCCTGAACGCGTCACGCTCTATGTTTGCGGTCCAACTGTCTATAATTTTGCCCATATCGGCAATGGCCGCCCGGCCGTGGTGTTTGATACGCTTTTCCGGCTTTTGCGCGCGATTTATGGCGAAAACCATGTGATTTATGCGCGGAATATCACCGACGTTGACGATAAAATCAACGCAGCTGCCTTAGAGCAAGGTGTGGATATCAGCCAGATCACCGAAAAATTCACGGCCATTTATCGCGCCGATATGGCAGCACTGGGCACACTGCAACCAACGCTCGAACCTAAAGTCACCACCCATATGGATGACATCATTTCGTTGGTTGGCCGCCTATTGGATAAGGGTCACGCCTATACGACACCAGATGGGGTTTACTTCCACGTGCCCTCCATGCCGACCTATGGGCAATTGTCGAACCGCAATCTGGAAGACAACGAGGCCGGTGCCCGCATCAGTGTCGATGGCAATAAGCGCGACCCAGCAGACTTTGCTTTATGGAAGGCTGCCAAGCCAGGCGAACCGGCTTGGGATGCCCCGTTTGGTGCTGGACGGCCTGGCTGGCATATCGAATGCTCGGCCATGATTGAGACCAATCTGGGTATAACCATCGACATTCATGGTGGCGGTCATGATCTGATCTTCCCGCACCATGAAAATGAAATCGCCCAATCGGTCTGCGCCCATGAGGGTGCGCCGCTGGCAAATATCTGGATGCACAACGGCTTTTTGACCATGAATTCCGACAAAATGTCGAAGTCATTGGGCAATGTGGAATTGGTGCATGAAATGGTAGAGCGTTGGCCGGGCGAAGCGCTGCGGCTGGCGTTGCTCTCGGCCCATTATCGCGCGCCACTGGATTGGACGGATGAATTGATCCTGCAGTCGATGAAGACTTTGGACCGGCTCTATCGCGCTTTGGACGGGGTTTGGAATGAGCGGGTGGAGCCTGCCCTGCCCGAAGGCATTTTGGCCGCCCTGTGTGATGACCTCAATACGCCCAAGGCGCTGGCCGAACTTTCCATGCTGGCGCGCAAGGCCAATAAGGCTGAGACTTTTGAAGATCGCAAACGGGCCAAGGCAGAGCTTTTGGGTGCTGGGCTTCTGCTGGGCATTTTGGGGCAAGAGCCACAGGCGTGGCTATCGCGTGCCGGTGCCACAGTTGAAGACGGCGTGACCGCTGAGATTGAAGCCATGGTGCAAGCCCGCTTTGAAGCCCGGGCCAATCGCAATTGGGCAGAAGCCGATCGGCTGCGTGCTGAACTGGCGGCGCGCGGGGTTGAGGTCACCGATGGCAAGGACGGCGCAAGCTGGCGGTTTATTTCGTGAGCCCGCGCCGCCCCCATGTCGTGCTCAGCTTGTTTGGCCTATGCGCGCTGACAGTCCTTGCGGGTTGTCAGCCGGCGAAAGACCCGTCGACAACGGAGGCGCAAGTCGAAGCCCATCCCGATGCAACCGCGACCGCGGATGTGGACAAGCGCGCAACCCTCGCCCTGAAGCAGGACTTGGTGACCCGCTTTCCCCAAAATAGCCCAACCGCCAAGGTTGAAGCAGGCTTGATCAAGGATGGCTTTGAGTGTGGTCCAAACCCGATGAAAACGGGCGAACGGGCCTGTTTGAAGGCTGAGCGTAAAGGCGGGTGCGAGGAAAACACCATTGTACGCAGCCAGCCCTATTTGCCCGAAAAGGCGCAATTCATCCGTATTTGCGAGATTGTGAAGTAGTCCCTAAACTTGGCCCTAAATCTGCCCCTAAATCTGCCCCTAAACCTGCATGGTCAGATAGGCTTTGCCGGTTAAGGCGATGAGCGCGCCTAAGGTTAGGGCTGCCCGCAAGGGCCGGTACCACAGGGGCCAACGGCGCGTGCTGCCGCCCGTCGACACAAAATCCCAAACCCACATCAGCACAAAGCCGCCCGCCAACATGCCAAGCCCAACCAAGGGCACAATATATTGGGTGACGATGGCCAGTGCGGCGACCAAGGACGGCAGCACCGCCGCCGTCAGGGTAAGGATGCCCGGTGCCTCGGGCCTCGCGCCAATCTCAAAGCCCCAACGCGCCCCGCCCAAGAAGGACAGGATCACACCAGCATAGGCGAAGAATAAAGTCGTCGAGACCCCGTCATAAGGCGAAGTCGCCAGAACGCTGCCTGCCAAGGTAGCGAAAAATGGCACCAAGCCCAAAAGACCAAGGACCCACGGGGTTTTAGGGGCAACATCTCGACGGCGCATGCTTGTCTCCTCGCGCTGAAACAGCGCCTCAGGGCCTTGTGCGCAAAACCTAAAACCGATTTACGCGACACATAGGCTTCACATTATAAATCTAGATCGACCGGATGTGCCTCATAACTGGCGCCCGGCGATCTAGGCCTCAACCCGGTGCAAAGCGCCTGACAATGCCTGCGGCAGACAACCCCGCTAACAGTGCCAGCAGGACCCCTGCTAGTCCATGCAATACAGCATGATCTCTTGCAAATTCAAAGAGGGCACGTTCGGCCCCGACCTTGCTGACCACCAAGGTGGTGAGCGTGGATTGGGCAGGCCGACCATTACGAAACACCATGACTTTGGCGGTATAGAGGCCCGGAGGTGTGCGATCTGGCATCTGAATATCGGCGCGGAATAAGCCACCTTTGAGGAGTTTCACGCCATTGGGATCATCCACATACAGCTTCTCGCGTTGGCGTTGGGCGACAAAGGCATCGACCAATTCTTCGGCGAAAGGTGATTCTGCGCTGGCCTTGGCAATATCCAACTGCCCCTTGGGGCGGAGGCCATAGAGGGAGAGCGTGTCGCTGGGGGCGATTTGTTCGAGTGGCCGGGCACTGGCAACGCCAAAGAAAGTGGGTGCCGCGGCAAAATTGATCTGATCCTTGCCGATCCACAGCCCCGCCGTGCGCTTGCGCTTAGCGATCCAAGCCGGACGGTCTGGGCCGCGAACGGCAACCACAATATCAGTGCGCCCAACCGAGCCCGCCCGCACAGAGCCAAAGACCGTGACTTTCGCCCCGGTAAAGCTTGAGGTCACCAAGACCGCATCATCAATCAGCGCCGCCGAAACCTGCGTGCTTTGCGCTCGGGCGGCAGGGCCGAGGATGAGGCCCAAAACCAAAACCATCCAGAGTGAGAGGCGCGCCATCATAGGCCACCCCCCGGTGAGGACAGCTCAAACAAGGTTGAGGGTACAAAGACGAGGTCCGCCGCAAGTCGCAGCGCCACCAGAAGGACCAAGGCCCCCAGAAGTGCGCGCAATTGCTCTCCCTTCAGCTTGCGGCCAATGATGACGCCAATTTGTGCGCCCATCACACCACCGACAATCAATAGGCCCGACAGGACGAGATCGAGGCTGCCATTGGCCGCTGATTGCAGAAAGGTGGTAGCCGAGGCCGTAATCAAAACTTGGAGGGTTGAGGTACCCACCACCAGATTGGGCGGCATATGAATGATATAGACCAAGGCCGGAATCAGAATGAAGCCGCCGCCCACGCCCATAATGGCCGACAAAATACCGACGCCGACCCCAATGGCCAAAGGCGGGATAATGCTGATCACCAGTTTCGAACGCGGGAAGCGCACCTTGAACGGCAAGCGATGGGCCAGGTCATTGGTCGCCCGACGAAAGCTTGGCGCAGGCCCACCGGCACGCGTTTTGGCCATCGCGCGCAGGCTTTCCCAAACCAAGCTTGTCCCCAGCGAGCCGAGCAAGATTGTATAAGCGATGCGCACCGTGGCCTCTGCCGCGCCTTGCGACTTCAACCAGCTGAACAAAAGCGAACCAATGCCAACGCCAATGATCCCGCCAATCGAGATCACAAGGCCCATGCGTAAATCCACACCTCGTCGCTCAAACTGGCCAAGGACCGAGGACATGGACGAGGCTGCAGCCAAATTGGCCCCCGCAGCGACCGCCACAGGCGCTGGAATGCCCATCAGCATCAAAAGCGGCGTCATCAAAAAGCCGCCACCTACCCCGAAGATGCCAGACAAGCAGCCGACGACCAGTCCCAAAGTGGCCATGAGCCACGGACTTACTGCCATTTCCGCAATGGGCAGATAGACTTGCATAGACGCCGCCCCGGTGAGTTAGGGGACCATAGGCTGCGTCGGATGGCGTTTCTATGGCGTTCGGTCACTTTTGCAGCAACCAAAATCGCCTTTCTGGCCTGAAGGCTTAACCGATCCGCTTTTTAGTGGCTTTCGGGCCGAACAAAAGCCAAGCAATGAAACCCAAATAGGGCACAAATAGCACCAGTACCGACCAAACCGATTTGCCAAAAGGCCCGGTGCGATCATTCTGGAGGATGTTGATCACAGCCCAGAGACCCAAGACGAGGGAGAATAGAAAGCCAAAGGTGAAGCCATTATTCCATTCCATTCCGAACATGTGTCAGTCGCTCCTACATGAAGGCCCTGCATTTGCCTTGCACTTATGATATTGGGGCCAACCACGGCAGACGCAATGGCCCTTGAGCCGCGCGCGTCTTTAGAAAGCATTGCCCAAGTTCTATGACCACCGAAATCCTGCCAGAAGCTGTTTTGCCCGTCTCTGACCCGCGCGGGTCCATCGAGACGATCACATTGGGCTGTCGGCTCAATCTTTATGAATCCGAAGCCATGCGCAATCTCGCAGAAGATGCCGGGCTGTCGAATGTGGTCCTCGTCAATACTTGTGCGGTGACAGGCGAAGCCGTTCGTCAAGCACGCCAAACGATCCGCCGGGCGCGCAAGCAAAAGCCAGATGCCCTGATCGTGGTGACCGGATGTGCCGCCCAAATCGACCCTGGCATGTTTGCCGCCATGCCCGAGGTCGACCGTGTGATCGGCAATGCCGAAAAGGCCGAACCCAAAACCTTTGTCGCCCTCGCAGGCGGGCAAAGCGAGCGCGTGCTGGTCAATGACATTATGAGTGTGCGTGAGACGGCCGGCCATCTGATCGATGGCGTACAAGACCGGGCACGCGCCTATGTGCAGGTACAAAATGGCTGCGACCACCGCTGCACCTTCTGCATCATCCCATTCGGGCGCGGCAATTCCCGCTCGGTCCCGGCAGGCGAAGTGGTGGCGATGATTGGCCGTCTGGTTGCCAAGGGCGTGCCCGAAGTTGTGCTGTCAGGCGTGGACATGACGTCTTGGGGCGCAGATCTTCCCGGCCAGCCCACTTTAGGCGATCTGGTCCAGCGCATTTTGAAATTGGTCCCCGATTTAAAGCGCCTGCGCTTGTCATCGGTTGATGCGGTGGAGATTGACGACACCTTGTTCCGCTTATTTGCAGAGGAAGAGCGGATGATGCCGCATTTGCATCTTTCGCTTCAGCATGGGGCAGACATGATCTTAAAGCGCATGAAGCGCCGCCATACCCGCGAGGATGCGATCAAGCTTGCTGCCCGCTTGCGCGCAGCCCGCCCCGATATTGCTTTCGGGGCAGACCTGATTGCAGGCTTCCCCACCGAGACCGAAGCCCATTTTGCAGACTCTTTGGCTTTGGTCGATGACGTGGGCCTTGCCTTCTTACATGTCTTCCCCTTCTCGCCGCGCCCAGAAACACCTGCCGCCCGCATGCCGCAATTGGACAAGGCGACGATTAAGGCCCGCGCCGCAATTCTGCGCGAGAAGGGCCAGCAAGCTTTAGCCGCCTATCAGGACAGCCAAATCGGCACCACCCAGACCGTGCTGATTGAGCGCGATGGCAAAGGCCGCCTCAATAGCTTTGCCGAAATCCAAGTGCCAGGCGGCCTCGCTGGTACCTTGATCCAAGCCCGCGTCACCGGTCGGGCGGATGGCTATCTTGTGGGTGAACTCGCCTAAGCCCAGAAAAGCTAGGGCTTGCGCCCCTGCAGGCGGGCTAACGCCTGTTCGGCTGCGTCTCGTCGAGAAAAATTAGGCGATCTCAGCCGGGTCTCTGCATAGGGAACCCCTTTTGAGGTGGCCAAAGGGTCGCGCAGGAAGGCCAAAACCGCCATCAAAAAGGGCGTGCTTTCCAGCCCAGTTTGGACGGTCTTTCCAATCGGCAAACGGCAAACCAATTGATAGGTTTCAACATCTGAATCATAGGATGACTGGACCACTTCCATCTCGTCCAAATCGGCCAAGCGATAGGTTTTCACCGAAGTCTTGTTGAAGAGCGTGTAGGTGATGGTCAACTGGCCGGGCCTTATCTCCCAGGTCTGATCGGGGCTGAAGGCAGAGCCTGCCATAAAGGCCAAGGTGACCGAGAGACCGCCCAAGACAATGATACCGAAAAACAGGGTCAGAATGGTTGGCGGCCAAAGCGCAGGCCCCAGCTCAACCAACAACAAAACAGTCCCCAAAAGACCAAACCCGCCAAAGATCAGGCGAATGGGCGTGGGCATGATATGAGACAGGACGATTGGGTCGTCCCCGGCACAAGGCGAAACTTCCATAGGCACGATCATACACCTGCCGCCTTAATGAGGGGTGTTGATTTTCGCAAAATTTTTGCAGTTTGGCTGGAACTTGCCGCTAGGATGTCATCCCCACCAGCGCGCGCAGACCTTGCGCGCTGCCCTCATTTTACTTGCCCGCCAAAGCTGGGGCGATGGTTTCGACCGTGTCGGTCCAAACACCGACGCTCTCCGGCAAGCCTTTGAGCAGGGCTGGGTCATTCAATCCACCCAAGGAGGAATGAGAATTCTTCGGCACAGGCCCCACCAAATAGACGCGGCTGCCTACCTTGGCCATGCGTTTGGCAAAGTTGGATCGCCAGCCCCAGATGAAGCCTGTATGGCTGTGGGGCACCAAGATGACGCTGCGCTTACAGGCTTGCGGCACAAAGCCTGACCAACCCCACGCCACATAGGACTTCAAACAATCGGCGACTTGCTTCTTGGAAAAGGCACGAAACTCAGGCCCAGCCGCCTTCACATAGGTGGCAATAGGCACTTCATGGCCATAGACCATGACACGATCTGGGCTGATCTCTCGCTTTGCAAGATAAGCGGCAAGCTTGCGGCCCTCTTCTGGGTCTCTACTCTTGATATTGATCAAGATTTGCGTGCTGGGCAGCGCCTTTAGCACCTCTTCAAGATTGACCATCAAGCCCACGCCCTTACCCCGCAGCGGATAAGTCGCGCCTTGATCGGCCGTATAGCCATAGCCAACGTCTAAACCGCGAAGATCGGCCATGGTCTGCCTGCGGGTCACGCCCGTGCCATTGGTGCGGCACTCCAAAGTCCAGTCGTGGAAAACGACGAAATCGCCATCTGTTGTAGGATGCACATCCACTTCAATGACATCTGCGCCCAGCGCCACAGTCGCCAACAGCGATGGGATGGTATTTTCGATGAAGTCATGCGTGGGGGGATTGATGCGCGTCGCCGTGCAGGTATCACGCTCAAGACCTTCTCGCGAATAGGTCTGATGCACCCCGCGATGGGCTAAAATCGGATGAGATTTTTGCGCCATTTGTTGGGCGGCAACCGGGGTCCAAAGGCCCAAGAGGATCAAACACCCCAGACCCAACTGGACGGTGAAACGCAGCTTCTTCATTCAGACCTCGAGACCTATTCTTTAAGGCCCCCCAGCCGCTTTAATTCACACTACGGATTTCAAACGGGCTGTCGAGTGAAAAGGTGGGGACTTGGGCTTCGAAGGTTTCGCCATCGTCGGTCTGCATCAGATAGCTGCCCATCATGAGGCCAGATGGTGTCGAGAGCGGGCAGCCGGAGGTGTAGGTAAAGCTGTCGCCCTCACGCAAAATAGGTTGTTCGCCAACAACTCCCGGGCCTTGCACCACTTGGGTGACGCCATGATGGTCAATAATCTTCCAAGTGCGCGCAGTAAGCTGCACGGTCTTTTCCGACAAATTGGCGATCTCAACCGTATAGGCCCACATGAAATCATTCTCGTCGGGATCGGATTGATCGTCGAGGAAAACCGGCGTCACCTGAATGCGGACACCGCGGGTCGTAGCGGAATATTGGGTCATGGCCTGCCTATACTGCCCCTCATCGCACTGCGCATCCCTTGCTTACAGATCAAAGACAACGCCTTGCGCCAAGGGCAAGGTGGTGGAGTAATTGATCGTCTGGGTCTGGCGGATCATATAGGCTTTCCACGCGTCAGAGCCAGCTTCGCGTCCGCCACCGGTTTCTTTTTCACCGCCAAAGGCCCCCCCAATTTCAGCGCCCGAGGTTCCGATATTGACGTTGGCAATCCCGCAATCAGAGCCTGAGTGCGACAGGAAGGTTTCCGCCTCCCGCAAGTCCGTGGTGAAGATGGAGGAGGATAGGCCTTGGGGCACATCATTCTGAATGGCGATGGCCTCTGCCAGACTATCAGCCTCCACCACATACAGGATGGGGGCAAAGGTCTCGGTCCGCATGATGGCAGTTTGGGCCGGCATCTCAACGAGGGCGGGCTGGACATAATTGCCTTGCAAGGGCTGGCCGCCCACGAGGATACGCCCGCCTTCGGCTTGGGCCGCCTCTAAAGCGTGCTGCATACTGGCCACCGCCGCGGCATCAATCAGGGGGCCGATCAAGGTTTCAGGCTTGCGGGGGTCACCAATCGACAGGCTGCGATAGGCCCGGATCAGGCGCGCGACGAGGTCTGCCTTCACGTCAGGATGGACGATCAAGCGGCGCAAAGTGGTACAGCGCTGGCCCGCTGTTCCCACGGCCGAAAACACAATCGCCCGCACGGCAAGATCAAGGTCAGCACTTGGCCGTACAATCATCGCGCCATTGCCGCCCAATTCTAATAAGCTGCGCTTCAAATGCGACGCGCAGGCTTTGGCGACTTCCCGGCCCATGCGGGTCGAGCCTGTGGCCGAGACCAGACGGATCAGCGGATTTTCAACCAGCTCTGCCCCGATCGCCGCATCCCCCTGCAGCACTTGGATCAAACCAGCGGGGGCTTCGGCTCCGAATTTTGCCACTGCCCGGTTAAAAATGGCGCAGGTGATCTGGGCGCAAAGCGGGGTTTTTTCCGATGGTTTCCAGATCACCGGATCGCCGCATACCAGCGCCAACATAGCATTCCACGCAAACACAGCCACGGGAAAGTTAAAGGCGCTGATGACCAGGACGGGGCCCAAAGGCTTCCAGCGTTCCAGCAAATGATGACCGGGCCTTTCAGACGCCAAAGTCAGGCCCGCCAATTGCCGCGACAGGCCAACCGCATAATCGGCCATATCGATCATTTCTTGCACTTCGCCTAGGGCTTCTGAGCGCGTCTTGCCTGCTTCCAACGTCACCATATCGGCAAGCTCTTGCTTGCGGGTACGCAATTCCTGCCCCCACAGGCGCACCAATTCGCCCCGGCGCGGCGCGGGAATGGCCCGCCAAGCCAGATAGGCCGCTTGGGCCGTTTCGCAGGCTTCACGACAATCCTCGACCGAAGCAGCCGGCACTTCACCCAGCTTCTGGCCGTCAATGGGAGAGATAGAGGCGATCAACATGTTAGGACCATGGTTCAAACAGTTTGGACAATTTGAGGCCTTGGCCTTGATAATGGCTGCCCACATCGCCGTAAAAGGCTTGGGGCGCTGAAGACAGGGGCTCATAAATCAGGCGGGCCACGGGCTGATTATGCTCTAAAACAAAGGGCACGTCACGCCCGCGCACTTCCAACACCCCACGTGCACCAGCACTCCCATAATCTTTCGCGCCAAAGCCTGGATCAAAGAAGCCTGCATAATGGGCGCGGAATTCGCCCAAGTCTTCGGCGGTTGCCACCATTTCTGCGGCGACATTCTTGGGAATCGATAAGCCCGATTGGCTGGCCAAAATGTAAAACTCCCCGGGGTCCAGCACCAAGCGACCATCGCGCGCGGTTAAAGGCTCAAACCAGTCGCGCGGCGCATGGCCCCCCACTTTGGCAAGGTCCAACAAGGGCGCATGGCGGCGCGCCCGATATCCTATAACAGGCCCCAAAGAGTCGTGGGATAGATCCAAATTCAGATCGAGGCGTTGCAGCGTTGGTGTCTGGCCTTTCTTCAAGCGCAATTGGGCCAAGCGGTCGCCGGGTCGGGCGAGGATGGAAAACGTTCGCGGGCATATCTCAACCCACAGGGGGCCCTGATAGCCTGCCCGCACGCGGTCAAAGCTCGTCGCGCCATCAGCGATCACGCGCACAAACACATCGATCCGCCCGGTGGAGCTTTTGGGGTTGGCAAGCGCAAACACCGTCTCCGGCAGGGCGAGGCTTTCTTGCAGGGGGGCGAGATAGACACAGCCTGTTTCGAGCACGGCACCCTCGCGCAGATCGAGCTTGTGCAGCACCAAATCGCTCTCGCTCAAGCGTTGCGACACGGTGCGGCCAAGACCCGGCAAGAAGCTGGCGCGGACCCGGTAAGCAAAGTCGCCCAAGCGCAAGTCGAGGCTGGCGGGCTGGATTTGTTTGTCGGCAAAGGGGGTGGCGGCCGTGATGGCACCGCCATCGGCCAAGGCCTGCAGAATGTGGTCGGGCAAAACCCCGTCAGCGATGGAATCGATCATCCCACTTGCATAGCGGGTTTGAGGCGTTTTCTCTATGCCCCTGTGTCGGGGGCGGGCGGCTTAAGCCAGTTCGGCAATCGCCCAGCGCGCATCGACCCGGTAGGCGGCGAGGAAGGCCTCAACCTTGGCCCCATCCAGCCCATCGGCATTGGAAAGTTCGGCCGCATGAATGCCACCGGCTACAAACAAACAATCCAGCTTCTGGCCATGGGCACCGGCCACATCGGTCTGCACCCCATCGCCAATGCACAAGAGGCGCTCGCGTGCCAGCGGCTTGCCGGCGAGGCGCTCGGCTTCGGCAATGGTTAGGTCATAAATGGGCGCATAGGGCTTGCCTGCCATGATGACAGGGCCGCCCAATTCCTCATAAATATCGGCCAAGGCCCCGGCACACGGGATCAAATGACCACCAAATTGTACCACCCGGTCGGGGTTCGCGCAGATGAAGGGCAGATTGCGGGCGGCCAAAGCAGCCAGCTCTTCGCGATAGCTTTCGGGCGGCTCCGTCAAATCATCGCGCAGGCCGGTGCAAATCACATAGTCGGCGGTCTCTGCTGGGCGGAAATCAACAGGCAGGCCTTCATAGAGGCCCTCATCCTTGGACGGGCCAATCTTATAGCCACGGGGGCCCCGCTTTTCGATCTCGGCGCGCGTCGCATCGCCCGACGTCACAATCGAATCCCAGGCATCGCGACGCACGTGCAGCGCCTCCAATTGCTTGGGGATGACATGGGAAGGGCGCGGCGCATTGGAGATTAACACCACAGGCTTGCCCAGCGCGCGAAATGCGGCCAGCGCATTGCAGCCCTCTTGATAGGCTGCCCTGCCATTATGGATCACCCCCCACACGTCACACAGGACGGCGTCATAATGATCAGCAATATCGGCGAGGGCATGGATGATTCGTACAGTCATGGCCCCTGATACTGCGACTTGAGGAGAAGGTCGAGAATGGTGGGTGTGGGTTTACCCCCAACACCTATAGCCCCGCCAAGAAAAGCCTTGCGAGGGTGCACCATAAAGAGGGGCCGGGGCGCAGGAATGGGGAAGCGGCAAGCGGAAGCAGTTGGGACATGCCGCTTCCCCGCTCGCGGGGAAGCT
>NZ_JADCBK010000158.1 GCF_020253525.1 Aquidulcibacter sp. | reverse complement strand
CGCTCTTCCGATCTTGGCAAGAAGCTGGGCAAGAATGCGTCGCGCGCCAATAAAAAGACGCGCTAGTCCTTTAATTCAGGCTGAAATCAAGCTCTAATTGGGTCTCGGAAACGGGAATTTCACCATGGCCTTGCCCCTATCGAAACTTTGCGCGCGATGAGTGCAGCCAGCGTCACGGCGATTATCGTGACCTATAATAGCCAGGCCGTCATCGGCCCGTGCGTAGAGGCCCTGCAGGCGCAAGGTGTGGCGACTTTAGTTGTCGATAATGCGAGCCGCGACGAAACCCGCACAATCGCGCGCGACAAGGGGGCAACAGTCCTTGCTTGCGAAACCAATCTCGGCTTTGGCGTTGCGAATAATCGCGGGGCAGAGGCGGCAAAAACCGATTGGCTGCTCTTCATCAATCCAGATGCTGTGGTGCAACCAGAAGCGATTGAGCGCTTTTTGGAAGCCGTTGAAACCTATCCCGAAGCAGGCCTTTTTGGCCCGCGTATCTATGAAGAAGACGGCGCTTACTTTTTCCAGCCGCGTTCTATTCTGTCGACTTATCTGAAAAGCAAGCAGAGCGGTAAGACCGTGCCCAGTGGGGATGCTTGTGTGCCGGCGCTGTCTGGGGCCTGCATGCTGATGCGGCGCGACTTGTTTCACTCTCTTGGCGGCTTTGACCCCGATATTTTTCTGTTTTTTGAAGATGATGATTTGTGCCGCCGCGTTGTCGATCAGGGCTATCCGATCCTTTATGTACATGAAGCCGTGGTCACGCATTTACGCGGCAAGTCCAGCACGCCCAATCTGAAGACCGCCTTTTTGATGCGCGCCTGCCAAGCTTGGTCACGGGCCTATATCTCGCGCAAATATGGCCTAGCCTACCGCCCCGCCACGATCCTGTTGGTCAATGGATTGAAATATCTGGTCGCGCTGGTGACCTTTAATGCCAAGCGGCGCGCCCGCTATGGCGGGACGTGGGCGGGGACGTGGCGGGGGATGTTGGGCCAGCCCAGCCCCCGCTAGGCTTAGGCCTTTTGTGGGTGGGCCGCTTGCCAAGCCTTGAAATGCTCAGTCTCGCGGAAATGCACCGTTGTCCCAGTCTGGGTATGGCTTTCGCTCATCAATTCCAAAATCATGCTGGACAAATGTTCGGGCTGGGGCAGGGTGGCCTGATCCTCGCCGGGGAAGGCATTCTTGCGCATCATGGTTGCCACGCCACCTGGATTGAGCACCGTGACCACGACTTTCTTAAACTCAATCTCATCGGCCCAGCATTTGGCCAGTGCTTCCACGCCCGCCTTCGTGGCCGCATAGAGGCCCCAATGGGCGCGCGGATGATGGGCGACGCCTGAGGTGAAGAAAATCACGCGCGCTGCAGGGGCTTGGATCAATAAGGGCTCCATCGAGCGGATCAAGCGCCAGCTTGCGGTCAGATTGGTGGCAATCATCTGCTCGCCCATGCGCGGTGTGGCGTGGGCCACGGGCGTCAACTCGCCCAAATGGGCGGCAGCATGGATCATCCCGTCCAAGCGACCATAGCGTTGGAACAAGGCCCCGCCCAAGCGATCAATCGCGTCAAAATCGGTCAGATCCATCGGCACGATGGTGGCGGGCAATCCGCCTGCCTTGCGAATGTCGTCATCTAGGTCTTCTAGGGCTTTTTGCGCACGGCCCGTGGCGATAACTTGCATGCCTGCGCGGGCGCAGGCGAGGGCTGCGGCACGGCCTATGCCCCGGCTTGCCCCGGTTACTAGGACGACTTTCGTATCGGTCATGACTATTCTCGCTATGTGGGAGTCTTAGGCTTCGACTAAGAAGGACAATTGGTGATCTTTATCCGATTGGGACCGGTCGAAATCGACCAAGCGGGTTGGATAGTCGCCGGTGAAGCAATGATCGGAATAGCGCGGCGCATGGGGGTTGCGGGTTGCTTCTCCCAAAGCCCAATAGAGACCATCAACGGAGAGGAACCCCAAGGAATCCACCCCCAAAATCTCAGCCATTTCTGCCACGCTCTTATGGCCTGCAATCAATTGGTCGCGGTCGGGCATGTCGATGCCATAGAAGTCTGGCCATTGAATGGCGGGGGAGGCCGAGCGCAAATGCACTTCCTTTGCCCCTGCATCGCGCACCATTTGCACGATCTTGCGTGAGGTGGTGCCGCGTACGATGGAATCATCCACCAGCACAACGCGCTTGCCTTCTAAGACACCGCGATTGGCCGAATGCTTGCGGCGCACGCCGAGGGTGCGGATTTGTTGGGTCGGCTCAATAAAGGTACGGCCGACATAATGGTTGCGGATAATCCCCAATTCATAGGGAATGCCAGAGGCTTCTGAATAGCCCAAAGCAGCAGGCACGCCAGAGTCTGGGACGGGCACCACGACGTCAGCCTCAATCTTGGTTTCTTGTGCCAAGCGCATGCCCATGCGCTTGCGCACATCATAGACGGACTTGCCATCGACAACTGAGTCTGGGCGCGAGAAATAGACGAATTCGAACACGCAAGGACGCGGTGCCCGTTGTCCAAATGGCTTGATGCTTTCCACGCCCTTTTCAGAACAGACCACGACTTCGCCATTCTCGATCTCGCGCACAAAAGTCGCGCCAATCATATCGAGCGCACAAGTCTCTGAGGCGAGGACGGGCGAGCCGTTAAGGTCGCCTAAAACCAGCGGGCGAATGCCCAAGGGGTCACGCGCGCCAATCAGCTTTTTATTGGTCAAAGCCACCAAGGCATAAGCACCTTCGATCTGATGGAGGGCATCGACAAAACGCTCAATCATGCGCGGCGCGCGCGAGCGGGCAATCAGTTGCAGGATAACTTCGGTGTCGGAGGTTGATTGGAAAATCGCGCCATTTTCCACCAATTGTTCGCGCAATTTGCGGGCATTGGTCAGATTACCATTATGGGCAACGCCAATGCCACCACCGGAAAGGTCGGCAAACAAGGGCTGGATATTGCGCAGGATCGTCCCGCCCTGGGTGGCATAGCGCACATGGCCAATGGCATTTTGGCCGGGCAGGCGCTTCATCAAATCATTGCCGGTAAAGTGGTCGCCTACCAGACCCATGTGGCGCTCGTTATGGAAAAGCGCCCCGTCAAAGGTAACGATGCCGCAGCCTTCCTGACCCCGATGTTGCAGGGCATGCAGGCCCAGGGCAGTTAGAACGGCCGCTTCGGCATTATGGGCGATCCCAAAGACGCCGCACTCTTCGCGCAGCCGATCTTCATGTGGGTCCAACCAAACTTCAATGTCACCCGTGACGCCGGATGCACCGGCTTGCGCGTCTTGCCCATTGCACTGAGGGTTCATTTTTCGCTCTCCGGGTCAGGGGTCACTGAGTTATTTGGACGCAACGTCCAAGTGGGGGCCTTTTGAGCCTTTACGGGCTCGCCGTCTACGGATGAATCCAGCACATTTGCTGTATCACCTTTGCGGGAATGAGCTAGGTCTTCACCCGCGGCAGCGGCACCTCGGGCCATATTGGTTGCGGCTTGTCCGGCCTGCGGTGCCAAATGCTTCAGCGCATCGGCTGTTAGCATGACCATCGGGTAGAATTTCGCTTCCTGAAATGATTTCGGCAACATGCTGGGTGGGGCGATGGAGGTCACGACCAGACAGGCAACACCGACAAGGGCAAAGCCACGCGCGACACCAAAAAGCAGGCCTGCTGTTCGATCCAAAATCCCTAAAGGCTCGGAATCATGGATCCATTCATGGATACGGCCCGTCATGACGCGCACGGCAATATAGATCAGGATAAAAATACCGCCGACTGTTGCCGCATCCGCCAGCCATCCAGTCTCAATAAGCCCGCGCATCGGTTCGCGGAAAACTGGAAAGCCCCAGAGGACAGCGAGAATGGCAATGAACATGGCCGCCATTGATAAGGCTTCGCGGACAAAGCCGCGCGCAAAGGCCAAAAGAGCTGAGATCGCCACAATCGCAAGAATGACGATATCAAATCCGTTCATACACACTGCTCCAAAAGAGACTAAGGCGTCTCGGGATAGTCCTGCCCTGTGATGGTCGCCACAAGGTCGCCGGCGGTGGCAATCACACGATGCTTTACGCCTGTCTGCCCTGCCACGAGTCGGCGGGCTTGGCTTGAACTGGTTGCGGTCGTGTTAGACGAAGCCGCGCGCGGAAGGAAGGCCTGAGTAAAGCCTAACTTCTCGGCTTCTTTAAGGCGGGCATCGGCACGGCTAACCGGGCGCACATCGCCTGAAAGCGCAATTTCACCAAAGACCACACAATCTTCCGGCAAAGCTTGGTCAAAGAGGGCTGAGACCAAGGCAGCAGCCACCGCAAGATCGGCTGCTGGTTCGCTGATTTTAAGGCCGCCAGCCACATTCAGATAGACATCGCGCCCGCCAAAGGCCAAGCCACAGCGTGTTTCCAAGACAGCAAGGATCATGGCAAGGCGCGTGGTGTCCCAGCCAACCACGGCCCGTCTGGGTGCGCCAAACGCCGTGGGCGAGGCGAGGGCCTGGATTTCCACCAGAACCGGGCGAGTGCCTTCAATCCCAGCAAAAACCACGCTGCCGGGGCGGGCATGGCCGCGATTATCCAAAAAGAGCTGGCTGGGATTGGTGACTTCGCGCAGACCCGCGTCGCCCATCTCAAACACACCAATTTCGTCGGTCGGGCCGAAGCGGTTCTTGAGGCCGCGTAGGATCCGGAAATGATGGCCGCGTTCGCCCTCAAACTGCAGGACCGCATCGACCAGATGTTCGACCACACGCGGCCCCGCAATCTGGCCATCCTTGGTCACATGGCCAACAAGGATGATGGCGGTACCGGCCTTTTTGGCATAGCGCACCAATTCATGGGCACAGGCGCGCACTTGGGCGACGGTGCCCGGCGCCGCAGTTAGCGTTTCGGTCCACACGGTTTGGATCGAGTCGATAATCGCAAGTTGGGGCTTTTCGTGCTTGAGGGCTTCCAAAATGGTCTCAAGGCGGGTTTCGGCCGCCAATTGCACGGGGGCTTTCTCAATCCCCATCCGGCGAGCCCGGTCTTGGATTTGCGCGATAGCTTCTTCGCCGGAGACATAGACCGATTTGATGCCGCGGGCGGCGGCATTTGCCACAGCCTGTAGCAGCAAGGTCGACTTGCCAATGCCGGGGTCACCCCCAACCAGAATGGCCGAAGCCTCCACCAAGCCGCCGCCACAAACGCGATCGAATTCTTCAATCCCAGTTGCAAGCCGTGGCGGGGCTTGGGCCACACCGTCTAGCGCTTGAAACGTCAGGCCCGGTCCCTTGCCGCGCGCCCGGGCCGAAGGACTAAGGGCTTGGGGGCTTTCGCGGGCTTCTTCGACAATGGTGTTCCAAGCCCCGCAGGCTTCGCAGCGGCCCTGCCAACGGGCATGGACCGCGCCACAGGACTGGCAGACAAAGACAGATTGGGATTTGGCCATGCCTAATCAGCCTTCTAAATAGGAGCGCTCAAAGCGATCTCCCAATCGGGTCAGAATTTCATAGGGGATGGTGTCGAGGGCTTGGGCTTGCGCATCTAAGGGGGCAGCACGGCCCAGAAATTGGACCATCGCCCCGATTTTGGCTGCACTTCCGGCACCGGATACATCCAAAGTAATCAAATCCATCGAGACGCGCCCGACAATGGGGCACACCGCCCCACCCAAAATCGCAAAGCCCCGATTGGACCCAGAGCGCAAAAACCCATCCGCATAGCCCAGCGCGACAGTCGCAATTATGCGCCGACGATCTGCCTGCCAGGTCGCACCATAGCCAATCGTATCGCCCGGACCCACACTGCGTAATTGGATGATGGGGGCTTCCAGCGTGGCGACAGGCTCTAGTGGCACCGGGTCTTGGTCAAACGGGCCGCCGCCATAAAGGCCAATGCCGGGGCGCACCAAGTCAAAGCAATAATCGCCGTCTAACAAAATGCCTGCCGAGGCCGCCAGCGACAAAGGGGCAGGGGGGAGACGGGCCGCAAGGGAGACAAAGGCTTCCCGCTGCATGCCATTTTTGGGGTGTTGTGGGTCCGACGCACAGGCCATATGGCTCATGATGAGAGAGAGGTTCAGGGTGAAAATGGTCTCTTCCACCCGATCCAAATCTTCCTCGCTAAGGCCCAAGCGGTTCATGCCTGTGTCGATATGCAGGGCCGCAGGCTGTCCAAGGCCGGCTTGAGCCCACAATTCCACCTGACCCACATCATTGAGAACCGGCCGCAAATCTGTGGCCAGAAAGGCTTTAACTTCATCAGCCATGACGCCATTGAGGACATAGATGACAGGATCTGGCCCCAAAGCTTGGCGGGCTTTTTCCCCCTCAAATGCATGGGCGACGAAAAAGGTTTTACAGCCCGCATCGGCAAGACTCTGCGCCACTTCGGCCAGCCCCAGGCCATAGCCATTGGCCTTCACCACAGCCGCACATTCAGCCCCTTGTGCGTTTTCGGCAAAAAAGGCCCAATTGCGGGCCAGAGCACCCAAATCAATCCGTAACTGGCTTTGGCGCGGGAATGCAGCGACTGGATCAGTCATCCAAGCTCTCATACCGTCCGCTGGACTCCAGATTGGTAAATTTGGTCAGCTCGGCTTGGAAGCCAACGCGGACTTTGCCAATCGGGCCGTGGCGCTGTTTGCCGATAATGACCTCGGCGATATTGCGCATTTCGCTGACTTCTTCCTGCCATTGGAAATGCTCTGTCGTGCCGGGCTTAGGCTCTTGGCGTTCGAGATAATAGGCGTGGCGATAGACGAACATCACGACGTCGGCGTCTTGTTCGATCGAGCCTGATTCCCGCAAGTCGGCCAATTGGGGCCGCTTGTCTTCGCGGTTTTCCACTTGGCGGGAAAGCTGGGACAGCGCAATGATCGGCACTTGCAGCTCTTTGGCGAGGGCTTTGAGGCCCTGGGTGATTTCACTGACTTCCTGCACCCGATTGTCTGAGCGCTTAGAGCCGCTGGTGGTAACAAGCTGTAGATAGTCGACCACAATCAGATCAAGGCCATGCTGGCGCTGCAGGCGCCGGGCTCTGGCTGCGAGCGCTGAAATGGACAAGCCGCCTGTATCATCAATGTAAAGCGGCAGGCTTTGCAGATCGATGGCGGCTTCGCGCAGCTTGGCATATTCGTCCTTATCAAGATCGCCGCGCCGCATACGGTCTGACCCAATGCCAGTATAATCGGCAAGCAAACGCATGGTCAGCTGTTCGGCCGACATTTCCAGCGAATAAAAGGCAACCACACCCCCATCAATGGTTTGGAACGACCCATCAGGGCGCGCTTCCCGCTTATAGCGCTTGGCTGCATTGAACGCGATATTGGTGGCAAGGGCTGTTTTGCCCATCGAAGGACGGCCAGCAAGGATCAGCAAGTCCGACTTATGCAGGCCACCCAACATCCGGTCGATTTCATTCAGGCCCGTCGGCACCCCAATCAGCTGACCATCGCGCTTAAAGGCTGCTGCCGTGATATCGATGGTTGCAGCCAGAGAGGCCGCAAAACTCTTAAAGCCCTGATTGAGTTGTCCGGTTTCTGCGAGCGTATAGAGCTTCTTTTCGGCAGTCTCGATCAGGCGGGTACCGCCCTCCATCCCATCTTCATGGTCAGAAGCATCCGCCATCATCTCAGAGCCGATGCGGATCAGATCGCGCCGCACGGCCAAGTCAAAGATCAGCTTGCCATAATCAGCCGCCGCTGCAGGGTCTGCCGCGGCATCCACAAGGGTCGCCAGATAAGCGGCCCCGCCAATATCTTTCAACGCCCCATCCTGGCTGAACTTGGCATGCAAGGTGATGCCATCGGCCAGCGAGCCCTTTTGGATCATACGGGTGATGGTGTCATAGATCCGGCCATGCACGGGGTCATAGAAGTGCGACGGCTTCAGCATGTCCCCAATACGACTGGTGACTTGGTTGTCCACCAGAATAGCCCCGATCAGGGCTTGTTCAGCGTCCAAATTATGCGGGGCCGTGCGCAGCACACGGGCGGGATCGAGCGGGGTAAGGTTTCCATCAGCCATGTCGCACTCTTTCAGGTGTCGCGCGGCGAATCACCTGTGCGACGCAGAACGAGGCTAGAACATCCCCAGCAATTTTTCACCTGTGGATACTTATGCCGAATGCGCCGTTGCGACCGTTTTTGGCGTGGATGCATCAAGCGCATCCGGACCTTGGCCCTCAGCAAGCGCTGCCTCAATCGCCTCCATCAGCGAGGCGGGGGTGAAGGGCTTGGCCAAATGGCTATTGGCACCGGCTTCGATCGCTTGATCACGGTGCTGGCGCATCGCATTGGCGGTCACCATCACAATGGGGGTCGCCGGCAGATTATGGGCTCTTTCATGCTCGCGGATCGCGTGGGTTGCCGATAGGCCGTCCATGACGGGCATTTGCATATCCATCAAGACCACATCAAACCGGCCAGCCTGATAGGCCTTCAACGCGGCCATACCATCGTCACACAGGGTTAGATCAACGCCTAAAGGCTCTAGGATCAAGCGTAAGACTTTCTGATTGGTGGGGTGGTCTTCCGCAGCCAAAATCCGCAAGGGCGCGTCTTGATCAACCCCCGCCATGTCGAGAGCCGGTTCTTGGGACACTGTGCCGCTTGGGGCCTCTTCGCGCTCCAGCGGAATGCGCACAATGAAGGTTGAGCCTTCACCGGGCTCCGATTCCCAATTCATGCCCCCACCCATGGCCTCAATCAGGCCGCGACAAATCGCAAGGCCAAGGCCCGTGCCGCCAAAGCGCCGGGTAATGGAGGTGTCGGCTTGAATAAAGCGTTGGAACAGACGCCGCCCGGTTTCCTTATCAAAGCCAATCCCGGTATCGACGACCTTGATTTCAAGGATTTCTGAAGCTTCTGACCAATTGATAAAGACATGGACTTCACCCTGATCGGTGAATTTCACGGCATTGGATACCAGATTGGCAACGATCTGTTTGATCCGCGTCGCATCGCCATAGAACCAGCCATTGGCATGCTCGCCATAGGTGACGTCAAACTGCAGCTTTTTGTCAGCCGCTTGGGTTTGAAGCAGGAGGGCAGAGGCATCAAGTTCGGCGCGCAAATCAAAGGGCGCGCGCTCAATCTCAACCTTGCCGGCCTCAATTTTGGAAAAGTCGAGAATGTCTGACAAGAGTCGCGCCAAAGTGCGGCCAGACGCATCAATCAGGTCCACCATCTCTTTTTGATGGGGATCAAGTTTGGTGGTGGCTAAAGTATTGGCGATGCCCACCACGCCGTTAAGCGGTGTGCGCAACTCATGGCTCATATTCGCCAAAAAGTCCGTCTTGGCGCGATTGGCGAAATCGGCTTCATCCGCCAAGGTTTGGGCACGCAACCGTTCACGCTCGACGATTTCGAGCAAATCTTGTGATTGGACGCGGAAATCAACTTGGCTGCGGACGGTGCGATGCAGGAAGATGGAGGCCGCAAAACTGCCCACCACGGCCGTCACGCCGGTGAAAACCTTATTTACAATCAGGGCTTCTGAGCCGGTGATGGTTAGGAAGGCTGCGCCCAAGGCAACCAAAGCCAAACTGGCCGCCACGACCCCCATAGTGGGTCCTAAAATCGCGCTGCCAAAAGCCAGCATCAGCAAATAGACATATTGGATTTCATCGCCAGCATAGCTTGCGTGGGTCACCACATTGGTGATGGCAAGCAGATTGACCACAAATATGGCAATGCCAATTTGTGCCAGTCGCGTCACCTTACTCAAGAGGGTAAAGCGCAAGGTCAGGATAACGGCACCGCTGGTCGCAGCCAGACAGGCCATGACGATTGCCAAAGTGCCCTTCAAAACCAAGAGATGGCCGGCAGTGAGCAGGACGTAATAGACGCCCAAAATCAAGGCATAAGCACGCGCCATTGGGGCATAAACAGCCACCAATTCAACAGCTTCCATCTTCTCGGCGGATGCGTGCTTATCGCTCATTCGTCGAACATAGAGGAATTGTCTTAAATTCTCCTTATACTTGCGGTAGCCGGTGCTTTCTGTGTGGGTGTGCGCAAGTATAGGCAAAGAAAAAAGCCCCGCAGGACTACCTGCGAGGCTTTCAACTCAACCAAATGCCCAGAGGGCAGATGCTTAGGCTTCGTAGCCGTCCAATTGAACAGCGTTTTCAGCGATCTCAGCGGCCTGTTCGGCTGCTGCGACGCGATCTTCGTCAAATTGCGAATTGATCACGTTTTCGCCCTTGGCTTGACGTTCAGCTTCATCTGGCGTGCGCGCCACATTGATGAAGACTTCAACTTCGACTTCAGGGTGGAGACGGATCTTCACGGTCTGATAGCCGATTGCCTTGATTGGCGTGTCGAGCTGAACTTGGTTGCGGGCAACGTGGAAGCCAGCTGCATTAGCGGCTTCTGCGATGTCGCGTGCGGCAACCGAACCATACAATTGGCCGCTTTCGCCAGCTGCACGGATCAGCACGAATGCCTGACCTGCCAAACCTTCAGAAGCAGCTTGCGCTGCTGCGCGGGCTTCTGCGTTACGGGTCTCAAGAGCCGCACGTTGCAGTTCAAACAATTTCTTGTTGGATTCAGTAGCGCGCAGGGCTTTCTTTTGCGGCAACAAATAGTTGCGCGCATAGCCAGGCTTTACCGATACGATGTCGCCAATACCGCCAAGGCGGCCGACGCGTTCGAGCAGGATGATGTCCATGTCGGCGTCTCCTTAAACGACGTGATAGGGAAGAAGAGCCAAGACGCGGGCGCGCTTGATCGCCTTAGCGAGTTCGCGTTGCTTCTTTTGGCTGACGGCCGTGATGCGCGATGGCACAATCTTGCCCTTTTCGGACAAATAACGTTGCAACAGCTTCACGTCTTTGAAGTCGATCTTTGGCGCTTGATCGCCAGAGAACGGGCAAACCTTACGGCGGCGTGCAAATGGACGACGCGATGGCAGGTTGGAGATGGTGAACTTGGAAGTCATGATCAGTAATCCATCCCATTGGTTTCAGTGCGTGCGCGCTGTTTCTTTTCGTCGCGTTCACGACGGGCCAAAATAGGCGAAGGACCTTCTTCGAGCTCTTCAACGGCAATGGTCATATAGCGCATGACATTTTCATTGATGCGCTGCAGGCGTTCCATTTCATGGACAGCTGCGGCTGGAGCATCGATATTGATCAACGAATAATGGCCCTTGCGGGTTTTGTTGATCCGGTAAGCCAAGTTGCGCAGGCCCCAATATTCGACCTTACCAACCTTGCCACCCTTTTCGGTGATCAAAGCGGTGATGCCTTCAACCAGCTCGTCAACTTGCTGCGGCGAGATATCTGGCCGCGAAATAATGATATGTTCGTAGAACGGCATGAGAATCCATTTCCGTTAGATGCGCCCCAGGCGATTGCGGCAAATGGTTCAGCGGGGACTAAACCACCTGATGGTTCCGCGTCGCAGCTTCCTCGTGCTTACAGGCTTATTAGGCACACGAAGTCGCTCATGCGGGCGGACCGCAATCAGTGAAGCGGGGCGTAAAGCACTTATCTGTGGAAAAGGGAAGGGGTGGCGCGCAGTAAAGCCACCCAATCTGGCCTTGCGCAAAGGATTTAGGACAGCAAAGGTGTTCGCCAAGCACTTAGAAAGGCGGCGGGCCACGTGACACTCAATTGGATGGAGTTTTTGCTTGTCGTGGCGCTGTTGGAGCTGACGCCCGGGCCCAATATGGCGTGGCTGGCGACTTTGACGCTGGACAAGGGCAGGGCAGCGGGGTTGCAGGCGGTTTTGGGGATCGCACTGGGCCTATGCCTCTATTTGGTTGCGGCGATTGCAGGTCTTGGTGCGCTCATGGCGGCCCAACCCCAGCTTCTGGCGGGCTTGCGCTGGTTGGGTGTGCTTTATCTGGTCTATCTGGCTTTTGAACCCTGGATCGAGCGGGCCAGACAAAAGGGTGAGGCGGGCACAGGCGAGGGCGAGGATACATCCACAGAGGCCGGGCGGCATTTTATGCGCGGCCTAACCCTCAATATCCTAAATCCAAAGGCTGCCCTCTTTTACGTGACGCTCCTGCCCCGCTTTGTGGAGGGGGGTGGTGAGTCCATGTGGCTGCAAAGCCTGTGGTTGGGCCTTACCCATATTGGGGTGGCAACCAGCGTCCATCTGGCCATTGTTCTAGCAGCCGGGGGCCTGCGCCCATGGCTAAGTGCGGGCAAGCGCCGTACCTATCTCAATATCTTTTTTACCGCCGCACTCTTGGGCATTGCTGCTTGGCTAGTTTGGGATGGACTGGCTGGGCAAGCCTAATGCACGTTTCGCCCCACTTGCCTAAACGGGCCTGCGAGGCTAACGCCAAATCATGCTGATTTTCCAATTTCCCGGCCAAGGTAGCCAAAGCGTCGGTATGGGTGTTGCCCTTGCCGAAGCATTCCCCGCCGCAAAGCAGGTCTTTGCAGAGATTGATGACGCGCTTGGGCAAAAGCTTTCAAGCCTCATGGCAGAAGGTCCGATTGAGACCCTGACGCTGACTGAAAATGCGCAACCTGCTTTGATGGCGGTTAGCATGGCTGTGGTGGCCGTGCTGCGCACAGAGTTTGGCATTGGCGTCGATAAGGCTGCCTTTGTGGCAGGTCACTCGTTGGGTGAATATTCCGCGCTGACCGCAGCAGGGGCGTTTTCCGTTGGCGATGCAGCCCGCTTGTTGCGCCTGCGCGGCCAAGCCATGCAGCGCGCGGTGGCACCGGGCTTGGGGGCGATGGCCAGTCTGATTGGTCCAAAAGTCGATTTGGCTTTGGCAGAAGCGGCCGCTGCGGCCGGGGCCAAAGTCGGTGTCTGCGTAGTGGCCAATGATAATAATGCGGGCAATATTGTGATCTCGGGCACCAAAGAAGGCGTGGATGCGGCGATTGCGGCGGCCAAGGAACTAGGCGCACGTGCCATTCCCTTATCGGTCTCGGCACCGTTTCATTGCCCCCTCATGGCCCCAGCGGCAGAAGAAATGGCCGCAGCCCTTGGTGCGACCACCATCAACAAGCCCGTGGTGCCCGTCTTGTCCAATGTGACGGTGGCACCGACCCAAGACCCCGATACCATCGCCAAGCTATTGGTGGAGCAAGTGACAGGTCGCGTCCGCTGGCGGGAATCGATTGGCTGGTTTGCAGCCCAAGGGGCGACCCACTTTGTCGAATTAGGGGCAGGCAGCGTGTTGACCGGCATGTCCAAGCGCATTGCGCCCGAGGCCACGTCCATCGCCTTGACGGGTGCTGATGAAATTGCGGCCTTTGCCGCTTCTTTAAGCTAAGACGAAAGAAGGAACGCAGATGTTTGATCTCACAGGCAAAAAGGCGCTTGTAACTGGGGCAACGGGCGGCATTGGCGGGGCGATTGCGCGCGCTTTACATGCCGCTGGTGCCCAAGTCGCTTTGTCTGGCACCCGCCAAGAAGCCCTCGATGCATTGAGCGCGGAACTGCCCGGCAGTGTGGCTCTGGCGTGCAATTTGTCAGACCCCGTTGAAACCGACGGTCTGATTGGTCGGGCTGAAGAGGCTTTAGGCGGTCTGGATATTTTGGTGGCCAATGCGGGCATCACCAAGGACGGCTTGCTCTTGCGCATGAAGGATGAGGATTTTGAGCGTGTGCTCGACGTCAATCTGGGGTCCTACTTCCGCTTAGCGCGGGCAGCATCAAAGGGTATGATGAAGCGCCGTTTAGGCCGGATCATTGCCATTACGTCGGTGGTTGGTGTGACGGGCAATCCCGGCCAAGCCAATTATGCAGCCTCAAAAGCGGGCATGATCGGTTTCACCAAATCCATCGCGCAAGAATTGGCTTCGCGCGGCATTACAGCCAATTGCATCGCACCTGGCTTTATTGTCTCGCCCATGACCGATGCCCTCAATGAGGCGCAAAAAGAGGCCATTACTAAGTCTATTCCTGCCGCGCGCCTTGGTCAGCCTGATGACATTGCCGCAGCGGTTGTCTATCTAGCATCCGATCAAGCCAGCTATGTTACCGGGCAGACTTTGCACGTAAATGGCGGAATGGCGATGATTTAGATACTGTTTTGGCGCTAGCGGCCTCAAGCCAAAGGTGCTAATTCGTTCAACTCCCGTGGCGCTATGTTGGCAAAACGGTAACTATAACAACGCCGAAGGGATTTCGGCAGGATTCGAGGACCAACAATGTCTGACGTTTTCGACCGCGTAAAAAAGATCGTAATTGAGCACTTGGACGCTGATGCGGATAAAGTCGTTGAAAATGCGAGCTTCATTGATGATCTGGGCGCAGACAGCCTCGACACAGTGGAACTCGTCATGGCTTTTGAAGAAGAGTTTGGCGTTGAGATCCCAGATGATGCTGCTGAAAAGATCCAAACCGTCGGCGACGCGGTGAAGTTCATTTCGGCCAACGCTGGCTGATCAGAGCATGCGTCGCGTTGTCGTGACGGGAATCGGCCTCGTCACCCCAATCGGGGTCGGGGCCGATTTCGTTTGGAAAAGCCTGCTGTCCGGTGCAAACGGGGCAGGCACCATCACTGCGTTTGATGCGTCTGACCTGCCGGTCCGCTATGCGTGCGAAGTCCCTTGGACGACGGGGCGCGGCGGCGGCGGGGTTGATGTCGCAGGGTCGTTTGATCCTGAAACCGCCATGTCGTCGCGGGACCGTCGGCGTGTCGATGAGTTTATTCTCTATGGCGTCGCAGCCGCCAATGAGGCGATTACCGATTCTGGCTGGGTTGCTGAAACCGAAGAACAACAAGAGCGCACGGGCGTTATGATTGGCTCGGGCATTGGCGGGCTTTCCACGATTGCAGACAATGCGCTGTTGTTGGAGAAGGAAGGCCATCGCAAGATCAGCCCCTTCTTTGTGCCTTCTGCTCTGATCAATCTCACCTCAGGCCATGTGTCGATCAAGCACGGCTTCCGCGGGCCAAACCACTCGGTGGTGACGGCGTGTGCGACCGGTGCCCATGCGATTGGCGATGCAGCGCGTATCATCAAATATGGCGATGCCGATGTGATGATTGCCGGGGGCTGTGAGGCTGCCGTGTGCAAGATTGGCATTGCAGGCTTTGCTGCAGCCCGCGCACTGTCCAATGGCTTTAACGACGATCCAACGTCTGCTTCGCGTCCCTATGACACAGACCGGGATGGTTTTGTGTTGGGCGAAGGTGCCGGCATTGTGGTGCTGGAAGAATATGAGCATGCCAAGGCACGCGGCGCAAAGATTTATGCCGAAGTGGCCGGCTATGGCATGTCGGGCGATGCCTATCACATCACCGCCCCCTCTGAAGATGGCAATGGTGGCTTCCGCGCCATGCGGTCAGCCTTGAAAGATGCGGGCCTGAATGCGGCCGACATTGGCTATGTCAATGCGCACGGCACATCGACGCCTTTGGGTGACGAGATCGAATTGCGCGCGGTTGAGCGTTTGTTTGGGGCCGATGCCGATGGCTTGACCATGTCGTCTACCAAATCGGCGATTGGCCACCTTTTGGGTGCGGCGGGTAGTGTGGAGGCGATTTTCTCGCTCTTGGCCCTGCGTGACCAGATCGCACCCCCAACCCTTAATCTGCGCAATCCTTCGGTTGAGACCAAGATTGATCTTGTTCCGTTGGAAGCAAAGAAAGTCGTGGCTAAGGCTGTGTTGTCCAATTCCTTTGGCTTTGGCGGCACCAATGCGGCACTCGTCCTGAAAGCGGTCTAATGACCGATCCCGTCGCCAAAGTGCGTGGCAAAAAGGCGGCGCAAGCTAAGGCCATGTGGCAGCGCGTCTGGGTTGGGCTGGGGCTCGCCGCCATTCTTCTCGTGATCGGCACGGGCCTGTTCCTTTTGGGGCCGGGCCCGAAAGCCAAAGAGGGGGACTCAAGCTTTTTCATTGTGCAAGAAGGTGATTCTGCCAGCACAGTGGGGGCGCGTCTGCAGAAGGAGGGCCTTGTGCGGTCGGCATTTGGCTTCCGCTTGGCCGTCAAGATCACAGGTTCAGCAGCGGGTCTCAAGATCGCTGAATATGAAATTCCCTCCGGCGCGACACCTGCTCGTATCGCCAAAATCTTGGCCAGCGGGGAAGGCGTTAAGCGCGTTGTCGTGCTGCCCGAGGGCTGGAGTGTCAGCCAGATTTATGCCCGTCTGGAAGCCAATAAGTTTCTGACGGGCAAGCTACCGCCGCCACCGCCCGAAGGCACCTTAAACCCCGACACCTATCCGATCCAGCGCGGGGATACCCGCGCCAGTGTCGTCAAAAGGATGCAGGAAAGCCATGAGGCTCTGATTGACCAATTATGGCTAAAGCGCGCCCCTGATCTCCCAATTTCTACCAAACAAGAAGCCATCACTTTGGCCTCTATCGTGGAAAAAGAAACAGGCATTGCCGAGGAGCGCCCCCGTGTGGCGGCCGTCTTCGTCAATCGGTTGCGACTGGGCATGAAGCTGCAATCTGACCCCACCATCATTTATGGCATCACCAAAGGCGCCCCGCTGCGCCGCAAGATTTTCCGCAGCGACATTGAAAACCCCCATCCGTGGAACACCTATGTGATCCAGGGTCTGCCGCCGACGCCGATTGCCAATCCCGGCAAGGATGCGATTGCCGCCGTCCTGAACCCGCCGCGCACGCGCGAAATCTTCTTCGTAGCCGATGGCACAGGCGGCCACGTCTTTGCAGAGACCTATGCGGAGCATAATCGCAATGTACAGCGCTGGCGCGCATGGCGGGCTGAGCAAGAAAAGAAGAGCCAAAGTCTCTTAGGCGGTGGCGAATGAAGCCAAAGGTTCCGCTTCTGGGCATGACGGGCTTTGGCCGCGCCGAAGGCCAAGCAGGCGATGTCGCGTGGGCGTGGGAAGCGCGCAGCGTCAATGGTCGCAATCTGGACGTAAAGTTCAAACTGCCGCCCGGCTATGAGGCGTTTGAGACCAAAATCCGCGAAGGCTGTGCCAAACGGTTTAAACGCGGCTCAATCCAGGTCTCGCTTGCCACCAAGCGCGACAGCACCACCATAGGCCCCATGGTCCGCGTCAATCACGAGATGATTGCCTTCTATCTCGCTGAAGGCCAAGCCTTGATCGAACAGGGCAAAGTGGGTCGGCCCAGTTGGGACGGCCTGTTGCAAGTGCGCGGGGTTTTGGAAAGCGCCGACTTTGTGGAGCCTGATGAGGTGAAGGCCGCGCGCGAGGCGGCTTTAGCCATCGGCCTGGAAAGCGCCCTAGATGCCCTCTTGGTCGCCCGTCAGCGCGAAGGCGAGGGGCTCTTTACCCTGTTTGAGACTTTGTTGACGCGTATTGAGACGGTCACCCTTCAAGCCGAGGCTGCAGCAGAGGCCCAAGTCATTGCCATTGCCGACCGGGTGCAAAAGCGCGCGGCAGAGCTTTTGGGCGATGTGCCCTATGACCAACAGCGCCTGTTGCAAGAGGCGGCTGCGCTGGCGCTAAAAGCCGATGTGCGGGAGGAATTGGACCGCTTACGCGCCCATAGTGGTCAAGCACGCGCGCTCCTGCAAGAGGGCGGCGATATCGGGCGCAAGCTTGATTTTTTAGCTCAAGAATTCCACCGCGAATCCAATACATTAACAGCCAAAGCTGCGGCACTGGAACTTACCCGCGCGGGCCTTGATCTAAAGGCCAGTGTCGATCAATTGAAAGAACAGGCAGCCAATGTCGAGTGAGACCCATTTGCATAAGCGTCGTGGCTTGATGCTGGCTCTGGTCAGCCCGTCTGGCGCTGGCAAAACCACCTTGTCGCGCCGCTTGGTCGAAGAAGACCCCGAAATCGCCCTATCGGTGTCTTGGACAACCCGCGCACCCCGCCCTGGCGAGACAGACGGGGTCCATTATCATTTTGTCGATAAAGACCAGTTCCGCGCCCATCGCGCCCAAGATGGCTTTTTGGAATGGGCCGAAGTCCACGACCATTATTACGGCAGCCCGCGCGAAAGCGCCTTTGCCACCCTGCAGTCTGGCCTTGATCTGATGTTTGATGTCGATTGGCAGGGCGCGCTGCAATTGCGCACCTCTGCGCCCGAAGATGTCGTCAAAGTCTTCATCCTGCCACCCAGCATGGCAGAGCTGAAGCGCCGCCTCATCTCACGCGGGCAAGATAGCCCCGAGGTGATTAAAAAGCGCATGACCAATGCCTATGGCGAGATCAGCCGTTGGGAGAATTTTGACTATGTGCTGGTCAATGAAGACCTCGAACAGAGCTATGCCCACCTAAAAACCATCCTCGCCGCCGAACGCATGCGCCGCGCCCGCCAACCCTGGATGGGCGGCTTCGTACAAGGGCTCCTGCGCGAGGATACGTGAGGGCGCGCATCGCGATCAGCGAAGCTTGGCCCGCAAAATCCCATGAGGTCCCCGCTCTCCACTGCGTTTCGGCGGGGATGACGGTTTCTTGGATTTCTTTTTGTCTAGACGCGTTTTGGTGCCCATTCTGGTCACCCAACCGCAAACGAAATTGTTCTTGCGACATCGGGGTAGTCAAGTGTCCGGTTTCTTCGAAAACGGATCGCTTGCGACGCAGCGAAGCTGCGCACTTGACGACCCAGATGTCGCGGCCAT
>NZ_JADCBK010000157.1 GCF_020253525.1 Aquidulcibacter sp. | reverse complement strand
CTGTTTCACCAAAATGGATCATCAAGGATGGCCGCGACATCTGGGTCGTCAAGTGTCCGTTTTCTTCGAAAACGGATCGCGTCGCGACGCAGCAAAGCTGCGCACTTGACTACCCAGATGTCGCAAGAACAATTTCGTGTGCGGTTGGGTGACCAGAATGGGCACCAAAACGCTTCCAGATAAAAACCCATGCAAAACGATGTCATCCCCGCCGCAACGAAGTGGAGAGCGGGGACCCCATGGGAGTTTGCGGCACAAGGCCTGGGACGCGGCTTAAGCCGCGGCGGATACCCGGCCGAGGGCGCATTGTTGCCATAGGTCGGAAAGGGCCGTCACAAGGCGCTCAATATCCGCGTCGCTATGCAAGGGCGATGGCGTGATTCTGAGCCGCTCAGTCCCGCGGGGCACAGTCGGATAATTGATCGGCTGGATATAGATACCCGAGCGCTCGAGCAGCCAATCGCTGATCATTTTGCACTTAACCGGATCACCAACCATCACGGGAATGATGTGGCTATCGTTTTCCATACAAGGAATGCCCACGGCCTCTAAGCGGCGACGCACCAGCGCCACACGGTCTTGATGGCGCTCACGCTCTGCCGAACTTGCTTTTAAATGACGGATGCTGGCGCACGCACCAGCAGCCACCGAAGGCGGCAGAGCGGTTGTGAAGATAAAGCCTGAAGCAAAGCTGCGAATGAAATCGCAGAGCGCCGTCGAGGCAGCGACATAGCCGCCAAAGACACCAAAGGCCTTGCCCAATGTGCCTTCAATCACGGTTAAGCGGTCCATCAAGCCCTCGCGTTCGGCTACACCACCGCCACGTGGGCCATAAAGGCCAACGCCATGGACTTCGTCGAGATAAGTCATGGCCCCATATTTTTCTGCCACATCACAGATGGCCGCAATCGGAGCGATATCGCCATCCATCGAATAGACCGATTCAAAAGCCACCAGCTTGGGCTGTTCAGGCGGCAGGCTGGCCAAAACACGCTCAAGATCCTCAGTATCATTATGCTTGAAGATGCGCACTTCGGCGCGACTATGGCGAATGCCCTCAATCATGGAGGCATGATTGCCTTCATCCGAGACAACGACGCAATTTGGGATTTTGCTCGCCAAAGTGCTCAAGGCTGCCCAGTTGGACACATAGCCGGAGGTGAACAAAAGTGCCGCTTCCTTACCATGTAAGTCAGCCAATTCTTGCTCAAGCAAGATGTGATAATGATTGGTGCCCGAGATATTGCGCGTCCCACCGGCACCGGCACCGCAGCGATCAATCGCTTCATGCATCGCGGCCAAGACCTTGGGATGTTGGCCCATGCCGAGATAATCGTTCGAGCACCAAACCGTCACTTCATGGACACCGCCATCGGCATGACGCGTCGCGCGCGGGAATTGGCCCGCATGACGCTCCAAGTCCGCAAAAACGCGATAGCGACCTTCAGCACGCAACGCGTCCAACTGGCTGTTGAAATAGGCTTGGTAGTCCATGTTATTTCCCCTCCCGACAGCCCGGCAGTGCTTTCACCACCACCAGGCCGTTTTGATATCTGTTTGGCAAGCAACTTACCAAACGGGTTGTAGCCGAACGTTGCTGGGTAGCTCATTCGAAAGTGTTGGTAGTAGATAAAGGCCGGCGAAGGTTGCCGCGACTTGCGCGCTCCACCCCAGTCGTTTGATCTGATTGAGTATGCCGCCTTCAGCCTTCGCGGCTTCGATCTTGTCCGAAAGGATGCGCAAACGCTCAAAGCCGGCACGGAACTTTGGATTATCGGTGTCGAGCATGACGGGGAAGACCTGCTTGGAAATCTCAGTCGTGAGCGAAAACACCTGATAATCATAATCGGTTGGGTTCACGCCCAATGCCTTGTGGAAGGCCGGCCGTGAATGGTCGCGCACATACATGGTGGCATAGACCGACAAGAGGAAAAAGCGGATCCAAAGCTTGTTGCCACCTTGCAGCAAGGATGGATTGGCGCGCAGCATCAAGGCAAAAGCTTCGCCATGGCTAAACTCATCATTGCACCATTCCTTGAACCAATTGAAAATTGGATGGAATTTGTGCTGTGGGTTGCGCTCTAATTGCCGGAAGATGGTGATGTAACGCGCATAACCAATTTTTTCGGACAGATAGACCGCATAGAAGATGAACTTAGGTTTGAAATAGGTGTATTTCTTGGTCTTGGTCAGAAAGCCCAGATCAACGCCAATCCCAAAGTCCTTCAGCGACTCATTGATAAAGCCTGCATGGCGCGATTCATCGCGGGCCATATATTTGAACAAGGCTTTGATATCGGGATTGGAGACGCGCTTGACGATCTCTGCATAAAGCACGCAGCCGGAGAATTCCGACGTGATGGAGCTGACCAAAAAGTCCACAAACTCGCGGCGCAATTCTGGGTCCAGATCATCCAAACGATTATCGAAGGCCGCATCGCGCTTAAAGTGGCCGCGGCGCGGATCGGCCGCCATGGCCGACAGCATTTGGTCCCATTCTTCTTGCACCAAGGACACGTCGATCTTGTCCATCGCCGCATAATCGGTTGTGTAGAAGCGCGGGCTCAAAATCGTGTCGGTTTTGGCCAGCTGGGTGGTATCGAGATAGGTGTCGTCAAAAGTGGCTGCTGTCATGGCAGTTTCCCCGGTGTGAAGCTGACTTCGTAAAGCTCAAAGAGCTCAAAATAAGAGGCGACTTTGATCCAAAGTCTTTCAAGGGCGGTCGCGCGAATGATCTTCACACCCCGATGGAGCGTGCAGGATTCACCAAACGACAGCCGGATCGGGGGTCCTTGGACAATCATCTTGTCGCCAGGGCCGAGGATGGTGCCATCGTCCAAGGAGACATGGGCATGGAGGCTAGTCTCATCATGCTGAATCTCAATGGTACAAGTTGTCACATGCGACACACGCTTCAAGGCGTCTGGCCATTGCAAGGTCCAAAATTCGGGCTGTTGGTGGAAGAGGGACGACTGGCTCATGACCGGACCAACTCCATGGCTTGCGAGGTATAGAAGCCGCTGACAACGCGGGATGTGCGGCCAATTTTCCAGCCCGCCATACGCGGGTCACTGGCCACGGCCTTGCGCAAGAAAGCCTCGCTGACCGGTTCAATCGCCGGGGCGCGATCGGCGCGCGGGAACAAGAGCCCCACCGTGTGCATGAGGGTCAAAAGCGGGGTCTTGGGCGCGAAGGTAAAGACGATCGAACCCGAACAACGCGCCGCCAATGACGATACGGCCGTCATGATTTCTTCGCGCGGATAATGGATCAGGGAATCCATCGCCACCATATGGTCAAAGACACCATGCGCTGGGTCGAGCATATCGCCGACGCGAAATTCAATCGTGCCCGGTGCTGGGTCAATCGGCGCGCGCTCACCCGCGACCGAAACCAAGCTTGCAGCCACATCCACCGCCACCACATCGCCACCACGATGGGCCGCGATAACGGCCAAAGCCCCGGTTCCACAGCCTGCATCCAAAATGCGCTTGCCGGTCAAAGAGTCCGGCAACCAAGAGACCAAAATCTCGCGCATTTGATCGCGACCGGCGCGCACCGTTGCGCGGATTTTGCTGACTGGGGCAGTCGAGGTCAGCTGCGCCCACGTCTCTGACGCGGTGCGGTCGAAATAGGTCTCGAGGCGTTGGCGGCGCTCAACATAAGTGGTGGTCAACATGCCAAATGCTCCCGATCAATCAAAGCCAAGGAAGTCGAAAATGTCGCGATCCTTCATCGGCTCAGCCTTCAGCTCTTTCGTGCCAACCCAGAGCGAGGCGGCTAAACGAAGATATTCATTCTGAACGGCTTCCAGCTCTGGCGAAGGCTCCATTTCAAACAAAGTCGACTTTTTAAGACGCGAGCGCCGGATAACGTCGAGGTCAGGGAAATGGGCGACACGTTCGAGACCACAGGCCGCATTAAACCGGTCAATCTCATCGGTATCCTTGCTGCGATTGGCGATCACGCCACCTAAGCGCACATCATAGTTTTTCGACTTGGCCTTAATGGCTGCCAAGATGCGGTTCATCGCGAAGATGGAGTCAAAATCATTGGCGGTGACGATCAAGGCACGCTCAGCATGCTGCAAGGGGGCGGCAAACCCACCGCACACCACATCACCCAAAACGTCGAAGATCACGACATCGGTGTCTTCCAACAAATGATGCTCTTTCAAGAGCTTCACCGTTTGGCCGACCACATAACCACCACAGCCCGTGCCCGCTGGCGGGCCACCGGCTTCTACGCACATCACGCCATTATAGCCTTCATAGACATAATCTTCGGGGCGCAATTCCTCGCTGTGGAAGTCAACGCTTTCCAGAACATCAATGACGGTCGGCACAAGCCGCTTGGTCAAGGTAAAGGTGCTGTCATGCTTGGGGTCGCAGCCGATTTGCAGGACGCGCTTGCCCAGTTTGGAGAAGGCCGCCGACAAATTGGAGGACGTGGTGCTCTTGCCAATGCCGCCCTTGCCATAAATGGCGAAGACCTTGGCTTTATCGATCTTCAAATTGGGATCAAGCTCTACTTGAACGCTGCCTTCGCCATCACCGCGCAAGGAAGGGGCCCGCGTGATCGGGGTCGCTCTGGGTTTCAGGCCGCGGGGTAGGTCTAATAGAGCCATGGGTTCTTCTCCTAGGTCAGGCAGCGGCGGCTGCGATGCCTTCCAAATTGTCTTCAAGTTCATCACTGGCATTGCGGAGCGCTTCCAAAGTCGCGCTGTCGGGCTGCCAATAATTGCGGGCGTGGGCTTCCAAGAGGCGGTTAGCCATCCGGGCGGAAGCTTTCGGGTTGAGGGCGGCCATGCGCTGGCGCATGGCGTCATCGAGCACATAGGTCTCGCTGATTTTTTGATAGACCCAAGGCTGGACCTGTCCGGTCGTGGCCGACCAGCCCATGGTATTGGTGACTTGCGCCTCGATCTGGCGCACGCCTTCATAGCCATGCGACAACAGGCCTTCATACCAGCGTGGGTTCAGCATGCGGGTATGGGTCTCAAACGTCACTTGTTCGGCCAAGGTGCGGATTTTGCCGTCGCCTTGGGTTTGGTCCGAGATATAGACGGGCACATCGACACCGCGAGCGCGCTTCACCGCTTTGGTAATGCCACCCAAGGTATCGACATAATGGTCAATCGTGGTGACGCCGAGCTCTACCGAGTCGAGGCCCTGATAGGTGAGATCAACGGTTTTCAAGATGCCTTCCAACACGGCCGACTGGCGCATGGGTGGGCCCTTTCGGCCATAGGCGAAGCATTTGCGGCTTTGATAGGCTTCTGCCAGTTCATTCTCATCCGTCCAGCAGCTGGCATCAATCATTTGATTGACATTGGCACCGTAAGCCCCGTCGGCATTGGTGAAGACGCGTAGAGAAGCCGTCTCTAAATCGCAGCCAGTTTGGGCGCTCTGGGCAAGCGCGTGCTTGCGGACGAAATTCATGTCATCGGGTTCATCCGCACTGGCCGCCAGCCAAGCCGCTTCTGCCAGCATGCGGGTCTGCAGCGCCAGAAGGTCGCGGAAAATGCCCGACAACGTCATCACGACATCAATACGGGGGCGGCCAAGTTCTTCCAACGGAATAAGCTCTGCCCCACACAAGCGGCCATAACTGTCAAAGCGTGGCCGTGTGCCCATCAGATAAAGCGCTTGCGAGATTGTGCTGCCTTCGCTCTTCAGATTGTCAGAGCCCCAAAGAACCATGGCGATGGTTTCGGGGAAGGCCCCGGTCTCATCCATATGCCGATCCAGCAACTTACGGGCCTGGCGCGCGCCATCATGGGTGGCGAAAGCGCTGGGCAGGCGGAAGGGGTCAAAACCGTGCAAATTGCGCCCGGTTGGCAGGACAGCTGGTGTGCGAACCAAATCTCCACCCGGTGCGGGGCGGATATAGCCACCATCTAGGGCATGGATTAAGGCCGACAGCTCGTGGTCCTTCTCCAACAAGACATTGCTTTCGGCCAAGGCCTGCAGCCGTTCAATCAAGCTGCGGCTGGACTTTAGGCCCGCTGCCTCAAGGGCGTCGGCGGGACTGGCACCGTGCACCAAAGCCTCAATCACCGAACGGGGCAAGGCTGTGTCTGGCACGCCATTGGCCATGGCCAGCAACAAGTCGATCCGTTCTTCCATCGAAGGGGCTTGGCCAATGACATGCAGGCCCTCGGGGATCAGTGCATCGTTTAACTCACGGACCCGGGTTTGAAGGGCTTCCATCTCGACCGCGCAAGGCCCTTTCCAAGCAGGACTGGCAGGGGCGAGGTCTAAGGCGGAGGCTTGGCTTTGGATGAGTTCGATCAGGCTGTCGCAGTCAACACCATCGCCCTCTCTCGCCCCATGCCAACGGCCAATGCTTTCGCGCAGATCCTGCAAGCCCTTGTACAGGCCAGCTTGCACGATGGGGGGCGTCAAATAGCTGATCAGCGTGGCACCGCCACGACGCTTGGCCAAAGCCCCTTCTGAGGGATTATTGGCGGCATAGAGGTAGTAGTTGGGGATATCGCCAATCAGGCGCTCTGGCCAGCAGTCGCCCGTTAGGCCCACTTGCTTACCGGGCATGAATTCCAAGGCACCATGGGTGCCAAAGTGCAAGAGCGCCGAGGCCTTAAAGTCTTCGCGCAGATAGCGATAAAAGGCCGAAAAGGCATGGGTGGGCGAGAAGCCTGCTTCAAACAACAGGCGCATCGGGTCGCCCTCATAGCCAAAGCCAGGCTGGAGACCGACAAATACCCGGCCAAATTGCGCACCCAAAACAAAGATAGAGCGACCATCACTGAGTTGGCGTCCGGGTGCTGGGCCCCATTGTGCTTCAATCTGCCCCAAATAGCGTTCGCGCCGCACATGGTCGTCAACAGAAATGCGGGTGTGAACATTGGCGTCGGTGCCAAAGCGGGCAGAATTTCCGATCAGCAGCTGGTCCCGCAGCGCATCGACCGAATCTGGCAGATCCACATCATAACCTTCGGCTTTCAGCGTCTTTAACGTATTGAATAGGGACGCAAAAACCGCGAGATAGGCAGCAGAACCTACCGAACCCGAATTGGGTGGGAAGTTGAAAAGAACGATGCCCAAATTGCGCTCGGCCCGTTCAGTCCGGCGGAGCTTGACCATTTTGGCGACGCGATCGGCCAAGGTCTCTGCCCGCTCGGGGCATACCCGCATGCGGGGCGGGCCTTTTTCTTCCTCAAACGTGCAGGCGTGGCTGCAGCCCTTACACGCGACACCCGAACCATCCGAACGACCGCCATAGACGATGGGGGCTGTTGCGCCATCCAACTCTGGGATTGCGACCATAATGGTCGATTCAACGGGCGAGAGGCCCATGTGCGAGCTGCCCCAGCCTTGCAGGGTCTGGAACTCAAGCGGTTGGGCCGAGACATAAGGTACGTCCAGCTCTGCCAGAACCTTCTCTGCCGCCACAGCATCATTATAGGCAGGCCCACCAACCAACGAGAAGCCGGATAGCGATACAATGGCGTCCACCGTAACGCGGCCATCGGCCATGAAGAATTTCTCGATGGCCGGACGGGAATCAAGCCCACTGGCAAAAGCGGGAATGGCACGAAGGCCGCGCGCCTCTAGGGCTTCAATCACACCCGCATAATGGCCGGCATCATCGGACAAAACATAAGAGCGCAACAAAAGGACACCGACCGTGCCCTTATGCTCGCGGCGCAATTCGGGTAGCGCCGACAAGCTCTCGCTGATGCGCTGTTCGGCTTGGGGATGGTAAAGACCGACTTCGGGATAATCGATAGGTGCGGCGGCCTGCATCACGCCGCGCAATTCCTTACGCTCGCCACTGGCATAACGGCCAATCAGATTACGCACCATCGAGACGACGTTCTCTTGCGAGCCCGACAGCCAATATTGCATAGTCAGGAAATAGTGCCGCAGATCTTGCGCGGGGCCAGGAATGTATTTCAACAGCTTGGGTAAGCGGCGCAGCATCGCCATTTGGCCCGCGCCAGAGCTTCCGCCCGACTTCGTCTTATTGCCACGCAAGCGCTTCAACATGGCCAGCGGGCCCTTGTCAGACCCATCCATGCTGAAATTGCCCAGCTTCGTCATTTTCACAACTTCGCCGGCCGACATGATGCCAATCATCGCATCGCAATGATCGCGACGCGCGGCCAAGGCAGGCAGTACGGCTTGGATATGTTCATCCACAAACATCATGGAAACAAGGATGATGTCCCCTTGGGCGATGTCGCGCAGGCAGGCATCCAGCGCCCCGCGCTTTTCCGCCCAATCGGTGGCGGCATGCATCACAACCGAAATGCCAGGATTTTCCGAGGCGAGCGTATCTGACGCGCGCTGAACCAAGGTGCGCAAATGGTTGTCGAGGGTGACGACCACCACCCGTACCGATGTGCCCCCATCTTGTGGGCGCGAGCTAGGGCCGTCTTCAACGTGCGAAGTGGCTTTTGGCATCGTAAAGCGCCTCAAGGGAGATGATCTCTAAGCCCTGCTCAGCGGCGTAACGTTCCGTGTTACGCTTAGCTTTGCCCCGGACAAAGAAGGGGATTTTCGAAAGTTCCTTGGTGGCCTCAGGGCTCCAATTCAAAACAGTGATGGTTTCTTGCGCGGAGGCTGCCGCTGCGATTGGCGCGCGCTCAACTTCTGAGACAGAGGGTTGCGCGGCGGCTTCGACTTTGGCGTGACCGCCGAGATGGGAAGGCCCGGCAGCATCATTAAACTCAAAGTCCTCGCGGAACATGGTCAGCAAATGCTCTTCCAAGCCCATCACAAGCGGATGGACCCAGGTATCGAACAACACATTCGCACCCTCAAAGCCCATGACGGGGGCATAGCGGGCCGGGAAGTCTTGCACATGGACTGGGGCTGAAATCACCGCGCAAGGCACGCCGAGGCGCTTGGCAATATGGCGTTCCATTTGGGTACCCAGAACCAATTCCGGCTGCAGCGCAGCAATGGTTTCTTCCACCAGCAAATAATCGTCTGTGATGAGGGCTTCGACGCCCAACTCAGCCGCGACGGCCCGCACATCCCGCGCGAACTCACGATTATAGCACCCAAGGCCCACCACTTCGAAGCCAAGCTCTTCTTTCGCCACACGGGCGGCAGCCATGGCATGGGTAGCGTCCCCAAACACAAAGACGCGCTTGCCGGTCAGATAATTGGAATCAACCGAACGCGCCCACCAGGGCATGTGCGAGCCATGCTGTGCCAAGAGGGGCTCTGGGTCGACGCCTGCTAAAGCGGCCACTTCGCGCACAAATTCACACGTGGCTTGGAAGCCCATGGGGATCGTCCGAACGGCCTTTTGACCATATTGACGTTCGAGCCAGCGGGCGGCGGTGTCGGCGATTTCAGGATAAAGAACGACATTAAAGTCCGCCTCCGGCAGGCGGCGAATGTCGTCTGCCGTCGCACCCATAGGAGCGGCAACATTGACCTCAATCCCCAGCTGATTGAGCAGGCGGGTGATTTCGATCACGTCATCGCGGTGACGGAAGCCCAAAGCCGTTGCGCCCAAAATGTTGCAGCTTGGCTTGGCACCCTCAGCCTTGGGGGCCGGGGCTTCGGTCGCAAGACCACGGACGATTTGATAAAATGTCTCGGCCGCGCCCCAATTTTCCTTCTTCTGATAGGAAGGCAGTTCAAGGGTGATGGTGGGAACAGGCAGATTGAGGGCGCGTGCCAAACCACCTGGATCATCTTGAATAAGCTCTGCCGTGCACGAAGCCCCCACCAGCATCAAGTCTGGGTCAAAGCGCTCAAACGCATCACGCGCCGCAGTCTTGAAGATTTCAGCGGTATCGGTGCCAAGGTCGCGGGCTTGGAATGTCGTGTAGGTCACTGGTGGCCGCGCGCCCCGCCGCTCAATCATCGTGAACAACAGGTCGGCATAGGTGTCGCCTTGCGGTGCATGCAGGACAAAGTGGACACCTTTCATCGCAGTCGCGATGCGCATGGCCCCTACATGGGGAGGTCCTTCATATGTCCAAACCGTCAATTGCATGGCGTTACACCTTCAATACGGAGCGGCGATAAAGCGGGCGGGCAAACAAACCGGCCAGATCACCCGCGCAATCAAAGCCATGGACTGGCGAGAAAACGAGCTCGATCGACCATTTGGTCGAGATGCCCTCCCTTTCGAGCGGATTGGCGAGGCCCATGCCGCAGACGACCAAGTCTGGCTTTGCGGCACGGCAGCGGTCGAGCTGGCGGTCAACATCCTGACCCTCACTCAACGTGACGGCCTCAGGCAGATACTCCATCTCGGCGCTCAAAAGCTGGCGGTTGAGATAGGGCGTGCCGACTTCGATCAACTTCATATCGAGCTCGCGCGAGAGGAAGCGCGCAAGGCTGGGTTCCATTTGCGAGTCGGGGAAGAAGAAAATGCTCTTGCCAGCCAGATGTTGCTTTTGCGCTTCTAAAGCACGCTTGGCCCGCTCCCGCCCCGGTGCGACAACGGCCAGGAAGTGAAGCTCTGGGATACCAAAGGCATCGGCGGCGGCTTTCAGCCAATGGGTTGTGCCCTCAGCCCCAAAGGGGAAAAGAGCTGGCAAATGCTGTGCACCCCGCTCGGCCAAGGCACGCGCTGTCTCACCCAAAAAGGGCTGCGCCAACAAGAATTTGGTGTTGGGGCCAATGGCTGGGATGGATTGCGAATTGCGCGGTGGGAAGAAGTGAACCGGCCCAATGCCCAATTGGTTGAACAGGCGGGTGAACTGGTCTTCGACAATATCTGGCAAAGTGCCGACAACGAGCAGCGAGGCTGGCGCATCTTCTGCCGCAACCGGCGCTTCTGGCACCAAAGCCACCAAGCAGGCATCTTCGCCTTGCGTGAACGTCGTCTCAATGCCGCTGCCCGAATAGTTCAAGACGCGGACCGAGGGGCTGTGCTTCTTCGACAAACGCTCTGCCGCGCGCGATAGATCGAGCTTAATCACCTCAGACGGGCAAGAGCCGACGAGGAAGAGTAATTTGATGTCGGGCCGACGCGACAATAGCCTGTCCACCACTCGGTCAAGCTCCTCATTGGCGTCCACAAGGCCCGCCAAGTCGCGCTCTTCCATGATGGCTGTGGCAAAGCGGGGCTCGGCAAAAACCATCACCCCAGCGGCCGATTGGATCAAATGGGCGCAGGTTCTAGAGCCCACCACGAGGAAAAACGCATCTTGAATTTTGCGATGCAGCCAAACGATCCCGGTTAGCCCGCAGAACACTTCCCGCTGACCGCGTTCGCGAAGAACTGGGCGCGCCTCGACGGCAGGGCTGGTCAACGTGGCAGCATCGCTCATGTTCAGGATGCCCCGTCTCTGGGCGTATGAGACTGTTTCGTATGCGAAACGGAACTGGACCCCGCATGGGCTGGCCACGGATTTGCGAATTGCAAAAGACCGTCAATCCAACGTCTTAAGATGGAGGGGGAAGCCTTTTTTCGTTCGGAAGCTTTACCGACATGAGACTCAGAGACACGCCATTCGTGCGAGTTAGAAGGCTGCATCAACATCGGAATTCTCCAGCAGAAATCGGACCTCTGATAAGGCCACCTCGCAAGGTATGCCTCCCCTTCACGTCTTGTCAATAGAAATAGACGTCCAATACTTTTGACAGTCATCAGGCGAACAAACCCTTGCAATTTGTTCGCAGGGTGAGACAGTCAGGACTGATGCGGATAGCAGATGAGGTTAGGGTGGTTTCTTCAACACGTGGTTCACCGGGCGTTGGGCTAAACGATCCGCGGATCAACCAAGCGCTGAACACCCCAGCGCCTGCACGCTCTCTCTGTACCGATTGCGGGATTTCCCGTTCGTCAGACCCCAAGCGCTGTGGCCGGGCCTGCCAATTCATCAGCCCAAACTATCCAGCGATGGAAACCCAAGTCCATGGGCGGGCACGCGCTTCGGCGGCGGGTGATGAGCTGTTCTTTGGTCCGGTTAAGGCCATGTACCAAGCCAAATTGAAAAGTCCGCGCGAAGGGGCGCAATGGACCGGTATTACCACCCGCCTTGCCGAGCGCTTGCTAGAAACCGGCGCTGTAGATGCAGTGCTGACCATGAAGCCCGACCCAGAAGATCGCTGGCGGCCCGTGCCGACCTTGGTGACAGAGGCTTCTGAGCTGGCGCACTGCCGTGGCATGCGCATGGGCTATGCGCCCTTATTGGCGTTGTTAGAGCCCGCGAGAGACTTGGGTTACAAGCGCCTCGCGGTCATTGGCATTCCCTGCCAAGTCTATGCTTTACGGGCATTAGAAGCCGAATTTGGCTTTGAGCGGCTTTATGTGATTGGCACACCCTGCTCTGACAATACCACCACCGAAAGCTTCCATCAGTTTTTGGACCTTCTCTCCGATCAGCCAGAAACCATCAATTATCTCGAATTTCGGGCGGACTATCATGTCGAGCTGCGATTTGATGATGGCCACAAGCAAATCATCCCCTTCTTGCAATTGCCGATCTCAAAGCTACCGCCAGACTTTTTCCCGCTGACCTGCCGGACGTGTGTCGATTACACCAATGCGCTGGCCGACATTACAGTCGGCTATATGGGCGGGCAGGGGGAGCAATGGCTGTTGGTGCGCAACGAGCGCGGGGAAGAATTAGTGTCGCTTCTGGGCGATGAGGTCGCCTTGACCGCCCCAACTAGCCACGGCAAGCGCGCCAGTGCAGTGAAAGGCTTTAAAGCTAATGTCGAGCGCGCGGCCGGTGGCCTGCCCTTACGCGGCATGCCCAATTGGGTGCGACCCTTGGTGGGCTGGCTGATGCCAAGGATTGGCCCGCGCGGCTTGGAATTCGCCCGCACACGGGTTGAAATGAAGGCGATTGAAACCGTTCTGCATCTGCGCCGCGAAGAACCCCAGCGCATGAAAAACATGATCCCCGACCATGTGTGGCAATTGACCGCACCCTATGGCCTGACTTCTGACACCCAAGAGCGCAAGCCAATTGAGGAACCAGATGCTATGGTTCGACCGCTGGCCGAGGCGAATGCCTAAAGCCAACCCCTTCCTTTTGGAGCCCTTTTGATGCGTATCGCTTTCCCTTTCACAGCCATTGTCGGCCAAGACGACATGAAGCTGGCCATGCTGATCGCAGCAACAGATCCAGGCATTGGCGGGGTTATGGTGTTTGGCGATCGCGGCACGGGTAAGTCTACCGCCGTGCGGGGACTGGCCGCGCTTCTGCCGCCAATCAAAATGGTGAAAGCCTGCCAATATCATTGTGACCCGCGCGCCGATAAATCCAGTTGCGCCACCGGCTGTGTGCACCGTCTAGACGGGCAGACCCCAGATGTGGGCGAGATGGCAACCCCGGTTATCGATTTTCCTCTGGGCGCCACGGAAGACCGCGTGGTGGGGGCCCTCGATCTGGAGCGGGCTTTAACCCAAGGCGAAAAACATTTTGAACCCGGCCTGCTTGCCCGCGCCCATCGCGGCTTTCTCTATATTGATGAAGTCAATTTGCTGGATGACCATTTGGTTGACCTTTTGCTGGACGTTGCCGCTTCAGGCGAAAATGTGGTCGAGCGCGAGGGCCTCAGCGTCCGCCACCCAGCCCGCTTTGTATTGATCGGCAGCGGCAATCCCGAAGAAGGCGAGTTACGACCGCAATTGCTGGACCGTTTCGGCTTATCGGTTGATGTGAAAACGCCTGATGATCTGGCCTTGCGCGTGGAAGTCGTGCGGCGGCGCGACTCCTTTGATCGCGATAGCGCAGGCTTTGCCGCCCGTCAGGCAGGGGCCGAGGCCGCTGTGCGGGAAAAGATTGTATCGGCACGCGGCCGACTTAGCGAAATCGAAACACCCGATGCGGCGCTCGAATGGGCATCGCGCCTGTGCATGGCTGTGGGTGTTGATGGCCTGCGGGGCGAGCTGACCTTGATCCGCGCCGCTCGTGCGGTGGCAGCCCTTGAAGGCGACACCAAGGTAGAAGACCATCACTTACGCGGCATTGCCGTAATGGCCCTGCGCCACCGCTTGCGCCGCAATCCACTCGATGAAACTGGCTCGTCGACCCGGATTGAGCGCGCCATGACCGACCTGTTTGGATCATGACCCAAGAGGCGCAGACCGATCAGGTGCCCTGCGCCGCTTGGCCGGAACCTTTGTTGATTGCCACCTTGTTTGCGATGGACCCACACGGTTTGGGCGGCATTTCGATCAAAGGGCGCAGCAGCCCGTTTTTTGATGCCTGGCTCGATCTCTTGAAAGACCTATTGCCAGACGGGGCGCCGCTGCGCCGCTGCCCCGTGCAAACCGGGGATGACCGTCTACTTGGCGGCCTTGACCTCGCAACCAGCCTGGCACTTGGCCAACCCGTGGTCCAGCGGGGGCTTTTGAGTGAAGTCGATGGCGGCGTTTTGGTCTTGCCCATGGCAGAGCGTTTGAGCTCAGCCACCGCTGCCCGGATCGCTGCGGCCTTGGATGAAGGCCAGTTTCAGCTGGAGCGCGATGGTTTAACCTCGCTCTTGCCCGCCCGCTTTGGTCTGATCTTGCTGGATGAAAGCATAGGCCCTGAAGAATCCCCGCCCTTGGCCCTTCTGGAGCGGTGCAGCTTTCGCCTCGATGGCAATGGCTTGGGGCTGGCGGACTTGGCAGGTGCGGGGGCAAGCTTTGAGCAAATCCAACAGGCAAAATCGGCGCTACCGGGCATTGGCTTAGCGGAAGAGACGCTTGTTGATGCGATCTGCGAGGCAGCCCAAGCCTTTGGCCTCCACTCAGCCCGGCCTGCCCTATTGTGCTTGCGGATCGCGCGCATGGTGGCGGCTTTAGACGGAAGGCAAGCAGCCAATCTGGGCGATGTGACTTTGGCGGCGCAATTGGTCTTGGCACCCCAAGCCTTACAATTACCCCCACCGCCGGAGGATGCCCCGCCCGATGAGGCCGAGCCGCCAGAAAGCCAAGATGAAGCTGAACCCGCCGAAACCGAAACAGAGCCTCCACCACCACCGGAAACCCCGCCCGATACAGAGGCAGAGGCCAAGAACCAACCCAATCCCAGCGAAATTCTGGTCGATGCGGTTAAGTCTGCCCTGCCCGCTGAATTGATTGCAGCATTGGGAAATCAGGCCAAGCCCAATCGTCAAGGCCGCGCCAGTGGCAGTGGCGGCGGGGCGATGCAGAAATCGCCCCTGCGTGGTCGACCCATCCGTTCGCGGAGCGGAACCTTAAAGCCCGGCGAGCGCCTTAACATCATCGAAACTCTGCGCGCGGCAGCACCGTGGCAAAAGCTGCGCCGCCGCCCGCAAGCAGAAGGGGCCCCAGCTTCTAAGCGCATTGAAGTCCGCAAAAGCGACTTCCGCATTCGCTGCTTTGCCCAGCCGAAAGAGGCCACGACCATCTTAGTGGTGGATGCCTCCGGCTCCTCGGCCTTTCAGCGTTTGGCCGAGGCTAAAGGCGCGGTGGAGCTTTTGCTGGCGCAAGCCTATGTCGACCGTAGCCGCGTGGCCTTGGTGGCATTCCGCAATGAGGGGGCAGAAGTTTTCTTGCCGCCAACCCGCTCTCTGGCCCGGGCGCGACGGCAATTGGCCGATTTAGCAGGCGGGGGCGGCACGCCTTTGGCTGCCGGTATTGATACAGCCCTGATGTTGGCATTGGCCGAAAAGGCCAAAGGCCGCACGCCGCGCCTGCTATTCTTGACCGATGGGCGCGCGAATATTGGCCGCGAGGGCAAAGCCGGTCGCGCTGTTGCGATGGCTGATGCCCTGTTGGCAGCGCGAGCCGTTGGCTTGTCGGATATTGCGGCGGTACATATCGACACCTCGCCCTTCCCGCGCCCCGGTGCGCGTGACCTGGCCGAGGCCATGCGGGCGATTTATGCGCCCCTGCCCTATTTAAACGCGCAAGCCATTAGCGCCATTTGAGCCTTGAGCTAAACCTTTGATTTCAAGAGCAGTGGACGCGGGGCGGGGCCTTATGCCATAGGTCAAAGGCGTGCGCCTTTTTGGGGAGAGAGCCGAGCGATGGCTGTTGGATTTACCGCATTAGACTGGCTGATTTTGGGTGGCTATGTCGCCATTATCGCCATAGCCGGGATTTTGGCGACCAATAGCAAAATGGCCAAAGCCAATGATTATTTTCTGGCTGGCAATAATGTGCCGATCTGGCTGGTAGCCATTTCGGTGCTCTCGACCAGTCAATCGGCTGCGACTTTTTTGGGTGCGCCCGATTCCAGCTATCGCGGCGACTTTACCTATTTGGGCAGCAATATTGGCGCGGCCTTGGGGGCGATTATTGTCGCCATGGTTCTCATGCCGCGGTTTTACGCCATGCAGGCCACCACGGTTTATGAGCTTTTGGAGAAGCGCTATGATCGTACCGCCCGCCAAGCCGCAGCCGGCATGTATTTGGTAGGCCGGATTTTGGCCAGCGGCGCGCGCCTCTATCTGGCCGCCATTGCGGTCTCCATGATTATGTTTGGCGACATCGCGCCCAATCATATCATTCAGGCTTCGCTTCTTCTTCTGATATTCGGCTTGATCTTCACCTTCATCGGGGGCCTGAACGCCATCATCTGGAGCGATCTGGTCCAAGTTGCGATTTATGTGACCGCCGCCTTGACCGTGGTGGTTTTTCTTTTGATGAAGATCCCGGCTTCTGGGGCTGAAATCTGGCAGGGCCTTGCCCATACGCCTGAGGGCACCAATAAGCTGCAGCTGATCGACTTTAGTTTGGATTTCAGCGCGCCTTTCTCCTTCTGGGCGCTGATTACCGGGGTTGCGATCCTGAATGCGTGTAACTTCGGCCTCGATCAAGATACGTCCCAGCGCCTATTAGCCTGCAAGGATGCCAAGCAGGGCAATCAAGCCATGTTTGTGTCGGTCTTTGCCACCATACCCGTGGTGCTGATCTTTATGACCATCGGGTCCCTCCTCTATGTCTTTTACCAGCGCCCGGACCTGATGATCCAAGAGGGTAGCCAAGAGGTGATGACCAAATTTGAGGGGCAAGACATCACCGTCTTCATGACCTTTATCTTGACCCAAATGCCGCCGGGTTTGCGCGGCTTTGTGACGGTTGGGGTGATAGCCGCGGCGGCTGTCAATTCCGGCCTGATTTCCATGTCGTCGGTTTTGGTCCAGGACTTCTACCGGCCTTGGCGCGACAAGCGCGGGCCAAAGCCAGAGGCCCATTATGTGCGCGCCGGGCAATTGGGCATGGTGGTGCTAGGCGTGGCTTTGTTTGCCATGTCCATTCTGTGTTTCTACTGGCAGCAATACACCGACACACCGCTTCTGACCTTTGTGTTGTCGGTCATGACCTTTGCTTATTCCGGTCTGTCCGGCGTTTATATCACGGCGGTCTTTACCAAGCGCGGCTCTACCGCCAGCGTGATTGCCGCCTTGGCCGCAGGCTTCATCACCATCCTGCTACAACAAGCCTATATTGTTGATTATTTCGGTCTGCCGCCCGCGTGGAAGAGCCTCGCCTTCCCGTGGCAATTGTGCATTGGTACGACAGTCGCGTTTTTGGTGTGCCAATTGGGGCAGACAAAGAAGACTGTGCCTGCCCCGACTGCAGCGGCCTAAGACCAGAAGCCGACCGCGTCTTTGGTGTCTTTCAAGATTGGCTGGGCAATCGCATTGGCCCGATCTGCACCCGTGCGCAGGATCGCATCAATCTGGGCAGGGTCTGCCAGATAAGTGGCCATCGAGGTCATGGTAGGCCCAAGGGCCTCCACCGCCAGATCGGCCAAACGTGGCTTAAACACACCAAAGCCTGCACCGACAAATTCAGCCACGACTTGCTCTTTCGTTTGGCCCGACAAAGCCGCATAAATGCTGACCAGATTGTCCACTTCGGGCCGCGCTTTCAGCTCGTCGACATGGGCTGGCATGGGCAAAGTATCGGTCTTGGCTTTTTTGATCTTCTTGACCATGACATCGACTGAATCGGTCAGATTGATCCGCGAATTATCGGCGGGGTCCGACTTAGACATCTTTTTGGTGCCATCCTGCAAATTCATCACGCGCGCGGCGGGGCCGCCAATGATGGGCTCTGGCAGGGGGAAGAAGCCGTCGACTTTAAAGTCCGTATTGAAGCGGGCCGCAATGTCGCGCGACAATTCAAGATGCTGCTTCTGGTCATCGCCGACAGGTACATGGGTTGCCTTATAGGTCAGAATGTCGGCGGCCATCAGAACTGGATAGTCAAACAAGCCGACAGAGCTACGCTCGGCATTCTTGCCTGCTTTGTCCTTGAACTGGGTCATGCGCTCTAACCAGCCCATGCGCGCCACACAATTGAGGATCCAGGCGAGCTCGGCATGGGCGGATACATTGGACTGCACGAAAATGACTGAGCGCACGGGGTCTACGCCTGCGGCCAGATAAGCGGCAGCAACTTCGCGGGTTTGGGCGCGCAGCTTCACAGGGTCTTGCGGCACCGTGATGGCGTGCAAGTCCACCACGCAATAAATGCACTCGGTAGCTGGTTCATTCTGCAATTCGACAAAGCGCCGGATTGCGCCCAGATAATTGCCCAAGTGCAAATTCGCGGTTGGTTGAACCCCAGAAAAAACCCGCTTCTTTGATACGTTCGTCATGTCTGTCTTCTTACTCTAAAACTCATCTTGCGCCGAGGCGGCAGGTGCCCCAGCTGGCTTTTGTAGCGCGAGCTTGATGTCGGCCATGGTTACCGCCCGTACGAGGAAGGCGACTGCCGCATAAACGATCGCACCCAGCAAGCAAACCAATAAAGTCGCCACTTCCTTACCAAATACCAGTCTGGCCTCAAACCAGCCTTCAATCGGTACGCGGTTCAATGCGGCAAAACCCAACACCGCCGCCATGGCGCAGGTGGCAATCAGGATACGGAAGAACTTGCCAATCACCCAAGGCTCTGGCCGCCAATTCTTCTCTCGCAACAAGGTCGCTGCCAATAAAAGCGCGTTCACCCATCCCGCTACGCTTGCGGCGATTGCAAGCCCGACATAGCCTTGCAGACCTAAAGCCCGCAAACCAAAGAACAAAGATGCCCCTAGGCCAATGTTCACCAGAACGCTGATCAAGGCAAAATTCATCGGCCTTTTGGTATCGCCGCGCGCGAAGAAGGGCGGGGCTAGAATACGGATCAACACAAAGGCGGGCACACCCCAGCCATAATGGAACAAGGCATCTGCAGTGGCGCGGGCATCAGCCTCGGTAAACTGGCCACCAGCCCAAAAGCCCTGCATCAGGAAGAAGGGCACCACGACCAAGGCCGCAGCGGCGGGCAGGGTAAAGGCCATAGACAAGACAAAGGCTTCGTCCAAAGCTTTAGTATCGTCGCCCGTTTCCGGACTGGCCACTGCGCGTGCGAGGCGCGGCAGTAATGCCACCCCAATGGCTACGCCAATCAGGCCAAGGGGTAATTGAAACAAGCGGTCGGCCGCATAGAGCCAAGACTTTGCCCCGACCTCAAAGCTCGACAAGGACTGGCTAACCAGCACGTTCAAATGCGTGGCACTACCTGCGATCACCGACGGACCCATGACGGTCACAATGGCCTTCACCTCTGGCGTCAAACGCGGCACCCGAAAGCCGATCCGAACACCTAAGCGCCGACAGCCAATATAAAGTGCGGTGGCCTGCAACACCCCGGCAATGGTAATCGCCACCGCCGCATTCATGGCAGCTTGGGTCGGCTCTCGCACAAAAATGACTGCGGCAAGGATGGTCAGATTTAATAGGGTTGGCGCGGCAGCAGACAGGGCGAACTTACCGGCAGTGTTCAAGACACCTGAAAACAAGGAACTCATCGCCATGCCGACCAGATAGGGCATGGTGATCTGGGTAAGCAGAATGGCAAACTGAAACGCCTGCGGCTTGTCGGCATAGCCACCATGGATCACCAGCATGATCCACGGCATGGCCAGTTGCGCCAAGATCGTGACCATGGCCGCAACCAAAGTCAGCACCGAGAAAGCTTGGCTTGCCACTTCGGCGGCCTTATCCTTGCCAATCTCGGCCTGCGTTTTGGCGTAAAGCGGCACGAAGGCCTGACTGAAAGCCCCTTCGGCCAAGATACGCCGGAACAGGTTTGGGAAAGTTTGCGCTGTCGCGAATGCGTCGCCCACCCAACCGGCACCCAATAGATTGGAGATTGCCCGGTCTCGGGCATAGCCCAACAGGCGGCTCAACAACGTGAACCCAGCTTGGACAAGGGTATTGCGGGCAAGCGACATCGTCAGATTAGCTCCAGTTGGTGCACCACTAACCTGTGCGAATGAATTGCGGGAGGGTGGCTGCTGACATTGACCAAATTCAGGCAATTATCTTGCGCAAACAAGGTTTTTTCACCATGGTTGAGGCATGAATATGCCCGCACCAAGTTCGTCTGCCCCTTCACCCACCGATATGACGGCCCTGCGGGAGGCGATTGATGCCATTGACGGGCAATTGGCACGCTTGATTGCGCAACGCTCGGGCCTGGCGCGCGCCATTGCAGAAGCCAAAAAGGCGGCTGGCGATTCTGGGTTTGGGTGGCGTCCCGCGCGCGAGATCGACATTCTGCGCGGGCTGATAGCACGAGAGCCAAACCTTGATCCGGCCTTAGCAGCAGCCGTGTGGCGGGCGCTGATTTCCGCCAATCTCGCCGCCCAAGGTGGGCTGGATGTCGTGACCACTTTGGAAGCAGCCCCCTGGGCGAAACTGGCGTTTGGATCAGCCAGTGAGACGCGCATCTTATCAGCATCCGAAGCGTTGCTGGCCGCAAAACACGGGGCAAGAACCATCGCCTGCTTGCCTTGGCCGGGGGAGCGGGAAAGTTGGTGGGCTGATTTGTTAGATGATCGCTTGGCAGGTGTGCATGTATGTGCGGCAAGCCCACAAATTGTGACCCAAGGCGCACCGGCTTCCTTACTATTGGCCAACCGGGTGCCGGAAGCATCGGGCGGTGACATCAGTCTGCTCGCGGGCCCGAAAGCAGCGCTGGAAAAACATGCTGGCACATGTTTGAGCGAGCGGGGAGAACTAGCCTTAATCCAAGTCGCGGGTTTCATTGCGCCTGACGCGCCGTTAGAAAATGGCGTCCGCCTGATTGGCTGTTTTGCTTTAGCCTAAACGCTACAGATCATAGAAGACGTCGGTCAGATAAAGACCGTCGCTTGGTGCTACTGGGCCACACCGCTTACGGTCCCGGGCCTCCAACGCATCGCGAACATCTTCGGGGCTCCATTTCCCGCGCCCCACTTCCGATAATGTCCCCATCATGGAACGGACTTGGCGATGCAAGAAAGATCGCGCCTGCACGCGGGCCTGAATCTCTGGCCCGAAGACGCCTTCAACGCGGCGCAACTCAAATCGGCTTAAAGTCTTGATGGGGCTTTTGGCCTGACAATCGGCATCGCGGAACGTGGTAAAGTCATGCGTGCCCAGAAGATAATTGGCCGCTTCTTGCATTCGGTCGACATCATGATCCTGCGAGACGCGCCACACGCGGCCGAGTTCCAAGGTCAAAGGCGGGCGGCGGTCGACCATCCGGAACAAATAACCGCGGGCTTGGGCGGAAAATCGCGCATGGAAACTATCGGGCACGGCCTCAACCTCGCGCACCGAAACCGGACCCAAGTCGCGGAGCCACGCGTTCAACGCCTCTTGCAAGCGGAACGGGGCCCAATTCTTGGCAAGATCGACATGGATAACTTGGCCAGTGGCATGCACGCCCCGATCTGTGCGCCCGGCGGCATGGGTACGGCGCAATTCGCCTTCAATCGCCACAATGGCGCGCTCTACCGTATCTTGCACGCCTTTCCCGTCCGATTGGCTTTGCCAACCAGCGAAATTAGTGCCGTCATACTCAAGGGTCAGTTTCCAACGCTGCATCAGAAGCGTTTAGCGCAGCATTTAGCCGCTTGCGAACCCCCTTGCTGCGTTGACCTTTTGGCTTGGTCAGCCTAGCGCAGAGAAAAATCAAAATATGGAACTCATGCTCATGAAAACTCCCCGCGCCTTCTTCAAGCCCCTCGCCATTGGTGCGCCTGCGCCTTACCGTGACCTGCCGATCAAGGTGGAGCGGATGATCCATTTCGTGCCGCCACATCTGGAAAAAGTGCGCGCCAAAGTGCCAGAGATTGCCAAGGGCGTGGACGTTATTCTGGGCAATTTGGAAGATGCGATCCCGGCAGACGCGAAGGAAGCCGCACGTGCTGGCTTTATCGATATGGCGCGCGCGACAGATTTTGCCGCGATGGGCACGGGCCTGTGGACTCGCATCAATTGCTTAAATAGCCCCTGGATGCTGGACGATGTGATGGAAATCGTCGCCGCTGTTGGCAACAAACTGGATGTCATCATGGTGCCCAAGGTCGAAGGACCTTGGGATATTCACTATCTGGATCAATTGCTTGCCCAATTAGAAGCTAAAGCAGGCGTCACCCGCCCGATCCAATTGCACGCGATCTTGGAAACCGCTGAAGGCGTGGCCAATGTGGATGCAATTGCCTTAGCCAGCCCCCGCATGCAGGGCATCAGCCTTGGCCCTGCCGATTTAGCCGCCAGCCGCGCGATGAAGACAACCCGCGTGGGCGGGGGTCATCCGGGGTATCGCGTGGTGGAAGACCCCCATGCGGACGGCAGCGCCCGGGTCAGCGTTCAGCAGGATTTGTGGCACTATACCTTCGCAAAAATGGTCGATGCTTGCCAAACTGCCGGTATCAAACCCTTCTACGGCCCGTTTGGCGACATTAAGGACCTTGAGGCCTGCGAACAGCAATTCCGCAACGCCTTCATCATGGGCTGTGCGGGGGCATGGTCTCTCCACCCAGACCAAATTGCCATTGCGAAGAAAGTCTTCAGCCCCGATCCCGCCGAAGTCGCCTTTGCCAAGCGTATCCTAGAAGCCATGCCCGATGGCAGCGGCGTGGCCATGCTGGACGGCAAAATGCAGGATGACGCGACCTGGAAGCAAGCCAAAGTCATGGTCGATAGCGCCAAACTGGTCGCCGCCAAGGATCCAGATATGGCCGCAGCCTACGGCTTTTAGTTGGCCCTGCCTGTCGGGCGGGCAGCCAATGCTCGCCCCAAAGGCGGCTGCAGCTGTACCAATGGGCAACGCAGTCATGCCCTTGCCCTTAAGGAAACTTGCCGTCAAATGGCGGCATGCCCGATACCAATCCTGCGTCCGCCCGCGACTTAATCAAAGACTTAGGTGCCCTGTTAGGGGAGGTCATCAAGGACCAGCATGGCGACGCCCTGTTTGAGGCCATTGAAACCATTCGCGCAGAATCGGTGCGCGAATATCGCGGCCAAGCACCGCAAGGGGCCACCGTCAGCTTGCTGGATGGGCTAGAGCTGGATGAAACGCTTGTCTTCATCCACGGGTTTTGCGTTTTTTCGCAATTGGCCAATCTGGCTGATGACTATGTCAGCCGTACCCAAGCCGTGCGCCAAGACCCGTTGGCACTCTTAAACACGCGGCCAGACCTGACCGTGGCGCATGTGTCTGACGTGTTGTCCAAAATGGTCATAGCCCCCATCCTCACCGCCCATCCCACCGAAGTGCGCCGCAAAAGCGTGCTGGACCGCGAAGCTGCGATCTCTGACACATTGGATGCGCGGATTGATCTCGTCGATGGGCGCGATATGCGGGTGGAGCGGTTACGCCGCGAAATCCGGCTTTTGTGGCAAACCCGCGTGCTGCGGGGGGAACGCATTGAAGTGGCTGACGAAATCGCCAATGTCGCGAGCGTTTTGGGTCGTTCCTTCCTGAAAGAGATGCCCAACCTTATCCGTCGGCTGGAACGGCGTTTGGGCACGGAATTGCCGGGGATTTTGCGGGTTGGCTCTTGGGTTGGTGGCGATCGCGACGGCAATCCCTTCGTGAATGCCCAAACCCTGACCCATGCGGTGATGTCGCATGCGAGCCTGCTGTTGAGCTCTTTTCTTGAAGAATTGCACCAACTGGGCAGCGAATTGTCGATTTCGACTGAACTTACCTCCGTGTCACCCGATTTGGCGCGCTTGGCAGAAGCCGGGCACGATGCCTCCCCCCATCGCGCAGACGAGCCGTATCGGCAGGCGATTAGGGGCATTTATGCCCGTCTGGCCGCAACCTATCAGGCGATTACCAAAAGACCCCCTGCCCGACCGACCGATTTGGAGGCCTTAGCCTATCAAGGCCCCAGCGAATTGATTGCCGATCTTGAGATCGTCGGCGAGTCTTTGCGGGCCCATGCCGCAGGCGATGTCGCCGATGGACGTCTCGCGCGCTTGATCACCGGCGTGAAAGTCTTTGGGTTCCACTTCGCCCAGATGGAATTGCGCCAAAACTCAGACGTGCATGAACGCACGATTGGCGAATTACTGGCCGCTGCGGGTATTGAAGCCGATTATGCGAGCCTGTCCGAGGAAGCCCGCATTGAGCTGTTGCGCGCACAATGGCGTTCGCCCCGTAATCTAACCACACCTTATGCCAAATATGGCGCAGAAACGCTGAAAGAATTGGAAGTTTTTTGGCAAGCTGGGGCCATCCGCACCGCAGTGGGCGAGGAAGTCTTGCGGCGCGTCATCGTCTCCAAGACTGACAGTGTGTCTGATCTTTTGGAAGTGGCCCTCTTGCTGAAAGAAGGTGGGCTGTTTGCAGTATCGCCCGATCCCAGCCCGCAAATTGCCATCGCCCCCTTGTTTGAAACCATTGCAGACTTGCAGGCCAGCGAAGCCATCATGCGGACTTGGCTGACCTTGCCAGAAGTCGCCCGCGCGCGTGCTGCGACCAATCCGGTGCAAGAAGTGATGATTGGCTATTCCGACAGCAATAAGGATGGCGGTTATTTGACGGCCAATTGGGAAGTGCGCGGGGCTATTGGGCGGCTTGTCGCTTTGGGCAAGGAATTGGGCGTGACCATGCGCTTCTTCCACGGTCGCGGCGGCTCGATTGGTCGGGGCGGCGGATCTTCGCGCGATGCGATTGCCGCACTGCCTGCTGGCAGCATGGAATCGGGCTTGTCGGTGACCGAGCAAGGCGAGGTTATCTCCTCAAAGTATGGCCATCCAGATAGCGCGCGGGTGTCGTTGGAAACCTTGGTGGGGGCAAGCCTTGAGGCGGCACTACATCCAGTCGACCAAGCACAAGAAGAAGCCTTAAGCCGGATCATGCCGCGCTTAAGTGATTTGGCTTTTAAAGCCTATCGCAGCCTTGTTTATGATACACCTGATTTTGCACGCTATTTCCACCAATCGACCCCGTTAAAGGAGATTGTGGACCTCAAGATTGGCAGCCGTCCTGCGGCCCGCACCGCCTCAGGTCGCATTGAAGATTTGCGCGCCATTCCGTGGGTGTTCAGCTGGTCACAAGCCCGCGTCAACCTGCCGGGTTGGTATGGCTTTGGTAGTGCTATTACGGGGTATCAAGAAGCCGTGGGTGCATCGGCAGCGGGAGAGCTCAAGGCGCTCTATCAATCCAGCCCCTATTTCGCCAATCTTGTTTCCAACATCGAAATGGTCCTAGCCAAAGCCAATCTAGAGATTGCGCGCCGCTATAGTGAGTTGGTGGACGATCAAGAGATGGCAAAGGCCATTTTCGCCCGCATTGAAGCGGAATGGCATAAGACATTGGAAGCCTTGGAGCTTGTGACCGGGCGGGCGGAATTGGTGGGCAATAATCCGGCGCTTGCCCATTCGATCAGCCTACGCATGCCCTATCTCGATCCGTTGAATCTGTTGCAAGTGAAATTGATCCAGCGATTGCGCGCAGGCCAAGACGAAGCGCAGGCCGAAACCGTCAAAAAAGGCATTCAATTGACGATTAACGGCATTTCCGCCGGCCTGCGCAATACGGGCTGATTAGGGCTTTATCAGAGCTGCGAGCTCAGCCTTTGCGGCCTCATAGTCCGCTTTGAAGGCAGGATCCTTGCGCAATTCCGCCAAAAGCGCGGCGCTGAGGGCTTGGCCTGCGGCAACGTCGCTGGGGTAATGCACGCCGCACACGGCACGGCTGAGGCCATAGTCGCGACCCCGTGCTTTAAAGGCCTCTGCTTTTGAGGGGGCGAGTTCTGCCAAGAGTGTGCCGACCATCGCGCCCCACATGGCGTGGCCAGAGGGGTAAGAGTTCAAGCCATTTTCCGGTAAACGGACGCAAGGCACCACGGCTGGGTCGGCCAAGGGTGGGCGGGGGCGCTTGTAAAGCTCTTTAAAGGGAAGAACCGTTGCGCCAACGTCGCGCGAAGCACGGGCCATTAGGCGGGCAAGGCTTGGGGCGCTCTCTGCCGTCACCTGTGGGCCGAGCACCGTGCCAAAGGCGGAAAAGACTTCCAGCTTTTGATCGGCTTGGGCAAGCGCGACCCGCTCGGGCGTGCGCTTGGCTTGCAGATCGAGGGCAGCCGCACGGTCATCTTGGTCTGCTTTAGAGCCAGGAGCTGGAGCGGCAGGGAAATTGGCGACCGCAACCGCTGTGGGCAGATAACCCTTGATGTCGTCGGCGCGGGCGCAGCTGATGACCGCCGACGTCAGCATGAAGCCGGCAAGCGCCCAGCTTAAAGACGGGCGGGCAAAGGATGGGAAACGCATGAACATCAGAACTCCTTTGGGCGCGATCCGTGCACCCTGACTGGCCTAATCCTGCTCAATCCGGCCAACCCGAAACGCGCCAAGATCGGCATAGACCGCCCTATCTGCAAAGGCGAAGGCCGCATCATCGACCCGAACATCGGTTCTGCGCAAGTGGCGCGACAGTGTTAAGCCCTCCAAAGTGCGGCAGCGAGACAGCGCAACATAGGTCTGACCATGGGCAAAGGCCCCACGCCCAAAGTCGACATGGACAGCGTCAAAGGTCAGGCCTTGGGCTTTATGGACGGTCAAGGCCCAAGCGGGCCGCAGCGGCACTTGCCGGAACACACCCACCGCTTTGCGCTGTGGTACGCCCTCTGGATCGGGCTCGTACACATAACGCTCCCAGTCGGCGGGCTCAATCTCATGCACACGGCCACCAATGCGAACAAAGACAGAAGTTTTGCCAAGGTCCACCACCGTCGCCAACGTGCCATTGACCCAGCGTTTGTCGGGATCATTGCGCAACAGCATAACCCGCGCGCCAACCCGCAACACAAGATCGCTGTCGGTTGGGAAAATGCGCTCATCAAACTGGCCTTCTACCTTGGCCCCATAAGAAGCTTCCGGGCCTGAAAGGCGCGCCATCTCCAGGTCATTAATCCGGCGAGCCGCTTCATTGGTGGTGGTCAGCACGATGGCCCCATCGCCATCCTTGTCAGAAAAGGGCGGGGGTTCACCCACCACGCGGGAGTCCAAAAGCTCAGCATCCTCCATCGTCGGCCGTCCACGCCGCATCCGGTCCAACAAGCCGAGGAAAGCGGCATCGGATTGGCGAAACACCTGACAGAGCTCAATCGAAGTCCACGAAAGTGCCTTAACCGACGGCGCATCGAAGAAATAAGGCCCGCCAAACCATTGCTCCAGGATGGGCTCATCCTCACGGCTCACAACAGGTGGCAATTGTGCGCTATCGCCGACGCATAAGAGGCGCACGCCGCCAAAGGGTCTGGGCACACCCCGATGGAGCCGCATGGACCGGTCAATTGCATCCATTAGGTCCGAGCGCACCATGGAGATCTCGTCAATCACCAGAAGGTCGAGCGCCTTCAACATCCGCCCTTCGCGGACGCGACGCACATCTTGCGGCTGGATCATCGCTGGTGGAAGCTTGAACAAGGAATGGATGGTTTGGCCCCCAGCATTCAGTGCCGCAATGCCAGAAGGGGCAACAATCGCGGCTTTAAGGTCTGTCTCATCCATAAAGGCTTTGAGGAAGGTGGTTTTGCCGGTCCCGGCGCGGCCCGTTAGAAAGACGCCGCCTTCGGCCTTTTCAATCCGCTCTGCCACTTCGCGATAAGGACCATCATCAAGCGAGTGGGCGACGGCTTTTGCCGGGCTTTCAATCCGCCCGTGCCCACCTTGCAGTCGCGCCATGGCCATAGCCCCATCGGCATCATCGACTTTGGCAACGATGGTCCCATTGCGGATCAGCACAGCCGAAAAGCCGCTTCCGGTATCTACCAGACGCGCAATTCCGCCCCGCAATGCCATTTCCCGCACTGTTTTCACGTGTGACCTTTTCAACCTCTTCCTTCGGTGGGTGCGCCTGCTGCGTCAAGCAGACACTGCGCCAATATGTATCGATTAGAAATTCTAACTTGTAACTCGCACGCCGAAGTCGCACCTCCTGTGTTATACGCACGGACACAAGTGAGGACGAAACATGACCCAAGACGCAGCTAGCCCCGCGACACGCGCACAAGGCCGGATTTTCTCGAACATTACAGAGACAATCGGCGCAACGCCTTTGGTACGCCTAGACAAGATCGCTGCCAAGTATGGCGTAAAGGCTGAACTTCTGGGCAAGCTGGAATTCTTCAACCCCATCGCCTCGGTGAAGGACCGCATTGGCGTGTCGATGATCGAGGAATTGGAAAGCCGCGGCTTGATAAAGGAGGGCTCTGTCTTGGTAGAGCCGACCTCGGGCAATACGGGCATTGCCTTGGCCTTTGTGGCGGCCCAACGCGGCTATCGCCTGATCTTGGTCATGCCTGAGACAATGTCGCTGGAGCGGCGCAAAATGTTGGCCTTCCTTGGTGCCGAACTGGTCCTCACACCGGGTGCTGAAGGGATGAAGGGCGCAGTGGCGCGCGCCAAGCAATTGGTTGAAGAAACGCCAAACTCCCTGATTCCAGGCCAATTTGTGAACCCCGCCAATCCAGCCGTCCACCGCCGCACCACGGCAGAGGAAATCTGGATCGATACCGAGGGCAAAGTCGATGCCTTTGTCGCGGGCGTGGGCACCGGCGGCACCATTACCGGCGTCGGTCAAATCCTGAAGCAACGCCATCCCGGCATTCAAATCGTGGCGGTAGAACCTGCTGGCAGCCCTGTCTTATCGGGTGGCGCGCCCGGACCACACAAAATTCAGGGCATTGGCGCGGGCTTTGTTCCCGAAGTCTTGGACCGCTCTGTGATTGATGAAGTTATCACCGTCACCAATGAAGAGGCTTTTGACTTTAGCCGTGACCTCGCCCGGACCGAAGGTGTGCCTGGCGGGATTTCGACAGGGGCAAATTTGGCTGCTGCAATCAAGCTGGGCCAGCGCCCCGAATATGCCGGGAAGCGCATTGTCTTCATCGTGCCGAGCTTTGCCGAGCGCTATATTTCGTCGGCCCTTTTTGACGGGATTGGCTAAACCAACTGGCGGTCCGCGACGTGGATTTGAAGTCGCGGGCCGCCACTGTCACACTCATGAGATTGACAAGCGGGCATCAAACAGCCAGATGTGGCCATGTTTCCATGCAAATCTCCACAAGAAGCGATTGATAGGCTTCAAGACATCCACGCAGCTTCCGTTCAGGCCCTGCACGATGCCCTCGCCCGGTTTGTTCAAACCCGGGTCCCTCCCACACCAGAAGAGCGGGCGCGCTTTCGTTATCCCGAAGTCCGCGTAACTTACGCCCCGGACGGTCCACCGCCCGTGTCACAACGCGCTTATGCGAAGTTTAATGCGCCGGGCGTCTATACAACCACGGTGACCCATCCGGCTTTATTCACCGAGTATCTGCTTGAAAATCTCGAGCCCTTGGTTGGCGAATATGGGGCGACGGTTGAAGTCGGCCTATCCGATGCCGAGATGCCCTATTCCTATGTGATTGATGGCGTAACCGACCTTGGCGTCGGTGATGTGCCGCCACAGGAATTGGCGCGCTGGTTCCCGACCCCGCAATTGACTGCCGTCGGCGACGAAATTGTCGATGGCGAGTTTGAAATCGTTCAAGGCCAGCCCAGACCGCTTGCCCTCTATGACGGTCTGCGGGTCGATTACTCGCTGAAACGCCTGACCCATTATTCCGGCACGGAATGGCGTTCTTTCCAGCCCTGGATCTTGTTCACCAATTATGCGCGCTATGTCGACGAATTTGTGCGCTGGGCAATTGACCAAATCCGCCAAGGCGGGCGCTATGATTCCTTGATTTGTTCGGGCGGGGTAACGATTGACGCCTCTAATCTGGACGATGATCCAGAAGGACGCGTTGCGGCCAGCCCATGGCGCAAATATCAAATGCCGGCCTATCACCTCACGACCAAAGACGGCCAAGGCATTACCCTCGTCAATATTGGCGTGGGCCCTTCGAACGCCAAAAATATCACCGACCATTTGGCCGTTCTACGCCCACATTGCTGGTTGATGGTGGGCCATTGCGGTGGCCTGCGGCAGAGCCAACGCATTGGCGACTATGTTTTGGCGCACGCCTATTTGCGCAAGGACGAAGTGCTTGACCGCATCTTGCCGGCTGACGTTCCCATTCCACCAATTGCCGAAGTGCAAATGTCGATTCAACAGGCCGCCATGGAAGTAACTGGCGAAAGCGGCGAAGCCCTGAAGCGTCGTCTGCGGACCGGTACGGTGGTGAGCTTCTCGGACCGGAACTGGGAGCTTTATTGGGGCCGGGAACGGCGCTTGATCAATATCTCGCGCTCGATCGGCGTCGATATGGAAAGCTGCATGATTGCCGCCCAAGGTTTCCGCCACCGCGTACCTTATGGCACCTTGCTGTGTGTCTCCGACAAGCCCTTGCATGGGGAGATCAAGCTCCCCGGCACGGCTAACATCTTCTATGAGCGCGCCATTGGCGAGCATTTGAAGATTGGTATCGCGGCGATTGAAAAGATGCGCCTCGATGGGGTGGTGCTGCACTCGCGCAAGCTGCGCAGCTTTGACGAGCCGCCCTTCCGCTGATCCTTTCGATACTCAAAACGAAAAAGGGGCCCCATGCGGGGCCCCTTTTGGTGTGTGCGCCGGATACCGCTTATTCCGCAGCTGCTTGGCTGGCGCGGCGTTCGACTTCCTCTTTCAAGGCAATCGCCTTTTCTTCGCTGGTAACTGTAGGCACCTTGGAGAAGAAGCGCTTCACCTTTTGGTCGAGGTCATCGATCAAGGTGTAGACTGCCGGAACGAAGATCAGGCTCAAGACCGTCGACAGGGTCAAACCACCGATCACCGCAATCGCCATCCCGTGCCGGAACGCACCGGCACCAGCTGTGGTCAGAGCAGCAGGCACCATACCCGCGATCATGGCAATCGTGGTCATGACGATGGGGCGTGACCGTTTGCGCGCCGCATCGATCAAGGCCTCATGACGCGGCACGCCACGATGCTGGGCTTCAATCACAAAGTCGACGAGCAGGATTGAGTTTTTGATCACGATCCCGATCAGCATCAAGAGGCCAATCATCACCGGCAGGGACAGCGGCTCTTTGACGAGGCCAAGCGCGATGAAGGCACCAGCTGGGGCCAATAGGATGACCGACAGAATGGTGATCGGGTGTAGGAAGTCTTTAAACAACAGCACCAGCACGCAGTAGATCAGCAAGATGCCAAGGCCGATGGCACCTGCAAACTGGCCGAACATGTCGCCCAATTCTTCAGCGTCGCCGTCTGGCTTCACTTTCACACCGGGGCCTGGATTCTTGTAAAAGTCTTCCTTCTGCAACTCTTGCAAGGCAGGGCCAAGCTGCTTGCCTGGGGCTAGACCAGACGAAATCGTCACCACGCGCTGGCGGTCTTCCCGCGTAATGCGAGCTTCACCACCACCGAACTGGATGTCGGCCACGGCACTTAAAGGTACAGTGTCACCGCTGGCTGTATTGACGCGCAAGGCCCCAATGGCTTCGATATCGGCCCGGTTTTCCCGCGCCAAACGCACCAGAATTGGAATCTGACGCTCCCCTGCATTGAACTTGGCAAGGTTGAGCTCAATATCGCCCGTTGTCGCCAAGCGCGATGCCGTTGCAATTTCAGCAATCGACACCCCAAGGCGTGCCGCCTCTTCCCGCTTCGGCACGATATGCAGCTCGGGTCGGGTTAAGTCGGCTGAGGAACGTAAATCAACGGCCCAAGGCTTTTTCCGCATTTCATTCATGACCCGCTGGGTCGCAGCCGCCAATGCGTCTGGGTCATCAGAGGTCAAATTGATCGACAAACCGCCAGAGCCCCAGCCACCGCCAAAGCGGGCGCGGATACCGGGCACCATGCCAACGGTTTTTCGAAGTTCGCTCTCGTATGCCTGCTGGGAAATGTCACGCTCTTTGCGATCAACAAGCGAGATGAAGTAAGTCGCGCCGGTCAAGTCGCCGTTGACGCTCTGCACAACCGATTTGGTTTCAGGCCGATCCATCACGAGACCGGCAACTTCGCGCGCCCGGGCGTCGGCTTCGTCAGGCGAGAGACCTGGCGGCAAGTCGATGCGCATTTGCACGAAGCCTTGGTCAATCGTTGGCGTGAAGGTCTTGGGTGCCAAGCTGAGCATGGCAATCGACACCGCCATGACAGCAAGGCCGACGCCAACCGTCTTCCACCGGTTCCGCAAAGCCATTTCGAGGAAGTCGATATAGCGTTTACCTGCTTCACCCTCGTGCTCTGGCGGTGACCGTGTGAGAATAAAGGCCGCCAACAAGGGGGTGATGAGACGTGCGACCAAAAGCGAGAACAACACCGCTACGGCCACGGTCAAACCGAAGCTCTTGAAAAATTGTCCAACGATACCGGTCATGAACGATACAGGCGCAAATACGGCTACAATCGTGGCCGTGGTTGCCACCACCGCCAAACCAATTTCGTCGGCGGCTTCCAAGGCGGCCGAATAAGGGGACTTGCCCATCCGGATGTGGCGAATGATGTTTTCGATTTCCACAATCGCGTCATCAACCAAGATGCCGGCCACCAATGCAAGCGCCAAGAGCGTCACATCATTGAGGGTAAAGCCCAACAAGCTCATCACCCAGAAGGTTGGAATGGTCGACAAAGGAATGGCGATGGCCGCTAAGAATGTCGCTCGCCCGTCTTTGATGACGAAAGTTACGATCCCTAGAATAACTGTGCCAATGGCGAGAAGCGCTGTTTTTGAAATAACGACGCCCGTGGTAGTTTTCAGCACCCACGCAAGACCAACCAGACCAAAACCAATGATAGCGGCCGCGGCGATAACGGGTCGCCATCCACCCAAAAAGACCGCAACCACCAAGGTCGCCAACAAGGCACCTTCAAACAATGTCTCCATCGACATGTCGAAGCTTTCCTGAACATAGTCGGTTGGAGTGAAGACAGGCTCGATAATGAGGTTTGGATAGGCCTTGCGCAATTCCTCAATCTTCAGCTTGACGGCATCATAGGCCTTCAAGGAACTCGCGGTCTTGGAACGCAAAACTTGGAACATCACAACAGGTTGGTCGTTGAAGCGGCCAATGCCGCGTAATTCGCTCGATCCGTCGCGGACATCGGCAATATCAGAAAGCCGGACAACGCGGCCGCCACTTAAGACGATGGGCGTTTTGCGTAATTCTTCAACTGTCTTGGCAGAACCCAAGGCGCGAATGGTTTGCTCACCCGCGCCAGACTCTGATTTGCCTGCTGGCAGGTCGATGTTCTGACTGCGCAACGCGCGGCTGACTTGTGCTGCAGTCGCACCAAAAGCGGTCAGGCGCGCGGGGTCCAAATCTACGGTGATCTCGCGGTTTGCGCCGCCCCAACGTTCCACCCGGCCAACGCCTTTAACCGCCAACAATTGGCGGTTAAATTCCCGGTCGATCAGCCAAGAGATATCTTCGGCCGGCATGTCAGGACCACGCACCGAGTAAATTGCCAAGGGCTCTTGGTCGTTAAAATCAATCCGAGCGACTTGCGGCTCAGTAATCCCATCTGGAAGGTCTGAACGGATTTGCGAAACTGCGGCCCGCGCATCGTCCACCGCTTTTGAGATATCCGTGCCGATTTGCAGTTCAACAAACGTGTTTGAGCTACCCGTGACCAAGGTGGTCGTCATTTTTTTGACGCCCTCAATCGAGGCCAAAGCCCCTTCGACCTTTGTGGCAATCTGATTTTCAAGTTCGCTTGGTGCGGCGCCTTGAAGACCGACTGAAACCGTAAAGGCCGGGAATTCAATGTCTGGGTTGGAGTTGATCGGCAGCTTAAAGAAGGCCCCAATGCCCATGATGGTGAGCATGAAGAATAAGAGGATCGGGGCGATTGGGTTTTTGATGGCCCAAGAGGAAATATTGCGCATGACGACTTACCTCACTTCTTGGGGGGAGTTGCGGGTTGAGCCGGCGCCTTGGCGGCGGCCTTAATCGGGTTGATCTTCTCGCCTTCTGCCAAGAAGGCAGAGCCAGCGGTAACGACCATGGAGCCTGCCGGTGGGCCACTAATCAATTCAACCGAAGCCCCTTCGCGCGCACCCAGTGCAACCTTGACTTTGGTGACCGTGTTGTCGTTTCGCAGGACAAAGACCGAAGCCCCGTCACGTCCATAAACCAATGCAGTGGCAGGAACGGCTGTTACCGAGCGTGGCTGGGAGGAGGCATTGCCCGTCAAAAACACGCCGGACTTCACCGCTGGGTTCGGTGCCAAGGTGAAGCGGGCCAGACCGGTGCGGCGTTGCGGATCAATTTGGGCTGGCAGGCGGCGCAAAGACCCGGTCACCACCGAGCCGTCAGGTGCGTTAAACTCTGCCGCCATACCGAGGCTGAGACGGCTGATTTCAGACTCAGGAACTTCAGCGGCTACTTCCAAAGCGTCATTGGCGACAATGACAAACATCGGCTGGCCGGTTGAACCGGCGATTTCGCCAACATTGACCGAGCGGGAGATAACTTGACCGGCGACCGGGGCAGTAATCAAGCCGTTGTTTTGACGCGAATTCGATTGGGCTTGCTGGGCAATGGCCACTTCCAAATCTGCACGCGCCGCACCGACACGGGCTGCTGCTTGGGCAACGGCTTGGCGACGGCTATCGAGCAACGCATTGATATCGCCCTTTTGGGTACGCAACCGGGCTTCAGCGGCGCGGGCTGCGGCCCGGCGCGCTTCCAATTGCTCAACCGAAAGCGCCCCTTCGCCCTTAATCGAGAGCGCACGTTGATATTCAGCCTCTGCTTGCTCGAAAGCAATTTGAGCTGCAGCGGTGTCGAGCGCGGTTTCGCGCGGGCCTGTTTCTGCGCGGGTCAAGTTTTGGCGCGCGGCCGTCAGACCAACTTCTGCTTCGGCCAAGGATGTGCGGGCGCGGCGCACTTGAGCGGCTAACAATTCGCTATCAGCATTGACTTGGCGGGCGTCGAGGCGGGCCAAGGCTTGGCCAGCAACAACACGGTCACCCGCATCGGCCATGATCTGAATAACGCGCGCGCCGGAAGAAGTTGGAAAGACGCGGGCTTCTTGCACGGCCTGAACTTGGCCTGCGACCACCAGACGGCCAATGAAGTTTTTAACTTCGACAGGCGCGACAGACACGGCCTGCGGCATGCGGCCGCCTTCCTTTTTCTTGGCCTCAGACGTCTTCTTCGCATCCTCGCCTTTTTTTGCGTCACCTGTGTTGCCGCACGCAGCCAAGCCCAAGGATGTGGCAAGGATTAGCGCCAAGGATACAGCTTGGATTTTACGCGTCATTAGAAGCTCCAATCGGCTTTTTTACCGAGTTTTTGGTAGGGGAGGGAATTTGAATTGGGGTAGAAGCCGGATTGAGGTAGCGCAGAACCAAATTCTTCAGCGCTTGGGCGGCTTCTTCCGCCGTGAAGTCGTTCATAAAGGTCATACGCAGGCCCAAGCCATCTGCCGCCGCCATCAGAACCGCCGAAGCTTCGGCCGGGTCCAATGTGGGTTCGACATGGCCCAATTCTTGTCCCGCGCGCAGCAAAGCTGTGATTTCGGTACGGATTTTGGTTTCAGCTTCGCGCGCCACCGCGGCGAACTTAGGATTACGCACCGCTTCGGCCATCAGTTCTGCGGCAAAGGCCGCCCGATTAGGCTCGGCATAAGCCTCCGCAAATTTCTCGCACAGCTCTGAAAGTGCCAACAAAAAATTGTCAGAAGCCCGCACTTCGGCAAAAGCCAAAGTTGCCGTGCGGCGCTCATCATCTGCCATGGCGGCAATAATCGCCTCTTTGGAAGGGAAATAGCGATAGAGACCACCTGGGCTAATATTCGCTTCGGTACAAATCTGATCCATGGAGGTCGCATGAAACCCGCGCCGCTCAAAGCAAGCTTGAGCTGCATCCAAGATCTCTCGACGTCTGATCTCAGCTTTCAACGGGTTGACGGTGCGCGACATAAGTCCTATTCCGATAGCGAACGTTCGTTCGCATTATGCGGCCTTGCTCCCGAGGTCAAGCGGTGGAACGAAAAAACATCATTT
>NZ_JADCBK010000156.1 GCF_020253525.1 Aquidulcibacter sp. | reverse complement strand
CTCTTCGCTCACGCTTCGGCGGGGGTGGGGCAAAGAGCGCGCAATAAAAAGGGGCCCGATGGGGCCCCTGACTTGGGAGATGTCAGTGTCGTCGTCGCAAATTCTCAAGTTCTTCCTTGAGCCTGAGTTTCTGTCGTTTTAGAGCTGCAATCTGTGCGTCACTCGAGGCCAAGCTTTTCATTTCGTTTTGGATCGCTAAATCAAGCTTGGCGTGTTTATCGGACAATTCACGGATATGCGCTTCAATCGCCATGTGGCGGCCTCCTTTGCGTTCAGAGGCGTGTAGGGAAACACGTGATAAGGGAATCGCCAAGTACTTTTTCGTCTTAAGTCAAACAAGGTAATTCACGATCATGTCAAAGCGCTTGATTATAGGGATAAGTGGAGCTTCAGGTGCTGTTTATGGTGTCCGCGCCTTGGACATGCTGGCCGAGATTGGGGTTGAAACCCACCTTGTCCTGACCAAAGCAGCCGAATTGACCCTAGCTTCAGAAGGTCTGCCGAGTTCCACCGCGCTTAAGAGTCGCGCCTCTTATGTGCATAAGATTGCCGATGTTGGGGCGTCGATTGCGTCGGGCTCGTTCAAGACCGATGGCATGTTGATTGCCCCTTGCTCAGTCCGCACCATGGGGGAGATTGCAACCGGGGTAACCTCCAACCTGTTGACCCGTGCGGCTGACGTGCAATTGAAAGAGCGTCGGCGTGTTGTGCTGATGCTGCGTGAGACGCCCTATCATCTGGGCCATATTCGCACCATGGCCGCGATCACCGAAATGGGGGGCATTATCTTCCCGCCGGTACCAGCCTTTTATGCGCAATTAGATAGCCTTGACGCCGTCGTTACCCAATCGGTGGGCCGCGCCCTCGACCTCTTGGGGTTTGAGGTCAAGGGCATCAAACGCTGGGGTGAAGATGTCGGCCCCGTGTGAGACTGAAAAGCTCAAATCTATCTGGGACTTTGCGCTGGCCTTTTATCGCCAAGAGGGGGTGGAGGCCGATTGCTTGACAGCGCAAGACACCTATGGGCTGGATGTGACCTTTTTGATTTTTGCCCTCTATCGTGCCCGGCTGGGTCAGGGGTTTGACGCGACCGCCACCCAGCGTTTGGCCCAACACCTAACTCGGCAATTGGTAATTCCTTTGCGCCGGCGGAGGCGGGCTCTGAAGCTTGAACCCCAGACCGAGCCGGCCAGCTTGGTGGCTGCGACGCGGGCCCAACTTCTGGCTGCTGAATTAGCTTCGGAACAAACCATTTTGCAGACATTGCATTTAAGCGAAATTAAGGGGCAGCCTCTAAGTGGCTATGCAAGCCTGATCCAATGTGTGCGCGCCGCCCAAGTCCCCCTTGACGCAGCGTTAGACGCATTGTTGAAGCGCCTCGCCCATGCTGGGCAATCGGTTTGACAACACTGGCACGCGCTCAGAATGAGGAAGCCTAATGGCAAGCGACTGGACATCCCCTTCCGAAGATGCCGACGCAGAACGCATTGAGGCCAAGATTCACGCGCTGCGGGAAGAACACCGCGCGCTAGACGGTGCCATCCAAGCCCTGCAAGAAACCGCGCCCTATGACCAAATCGGTATCATGCGCCTCAAGCGCCGCAAACTGGCCCTCAAGGACGAAATCGCCCATTGGGAAGACCAATTGACGCCCGATATTATTGCCTAGGCTTAGCTAGCTCAATACATCGTGAAAACAACGGCGATGTCGAAATCCTTTAGACAGGTCGCGGGCACATTGGCGGGTAGGTCATATTGCCACTTTGAGATGGCCTTTAGGCTGGCCTCCGAATAGCGCGGATCCGGGACCACGCCGATGACGCGCGGATTGAGCACATCGCCCGTCGGTGACAAATCCGTTCTGATATGGACACCGCCCAGATTGATGGAGAAACCACCGATTGGATTAGGCTTTATCTCTTCGGCCCCCTTCCGGCGCTTAAATTTTACGTCACGGCACTCGGGCAAAGATACGTCTAATTGTGCATATTCCTCTGGCGTGATTTGGCGCAATTTGTATCTGTCGCGCATAATATTCGTGCCAATTGTCGTCCGGCTGCCGCGACCCGCCTCATGAATGCCTTGGATAACCAATTCCCATGCACTCAACATGCCCCACATCGCATCATCGGGTCGTCGCATTTTTCCATAGGCCAGCCTTGCATCCACGGCATCGGAATAGGCGGACGGCACTTTGTCTGGATCGGCTAACTTGGAGACGGCACGCGCCAGCAAGGTGAGAGCCCGGCGCGACTGATCATTCGGCAGCAAGCGATCCAGTTCTGTGGCACTGCGGGCAGCCAATTCTGCGCCCTTTTTGCTTCTGCCCATGGTCGATAAGGCAATGGACGCCTCAACCAAGGAATCTACAATCAAGGTGTCGCCCCATGAGCCCTCAATCGCTTGCGCGGCGCTATCTAAAGCCTCTGCCTTTTGCCGCCTCTGCCCCTCTGGTGCCGCCCGCAACTCAGCATAGGCCAACAGAAATTGCGCCTCTGATTTTTGATAGGCCTTGGCCCCAACATCGGCGAGTTCCACGGCGCGCTTTGCCGCTTCCATCCCATCTGGGGCTCTACCGATCAGCGCGAGGGACCAGGCGGCATTAAAGGCAAGGCCTGCTGTATTGGGATTGGTGGGCCCCCAAGTCGCCTCAGCCCGTTTCCAGGCTTCTTGGGCATGAAACGCCGCATCGGAGAGTTTGCCCTCTGCCACTGCTTGGTCATAGGCGCGATAAGACACCATCGGATCGGTGCTGGACGCATTTGGGGAGTCGGCAAAACTTGGTCCAACACTGAAAGCAAGAAGTGCTGCACCCAATAAAAGTCGTTGAATTCGCAAAACCATATCCACCCCCCAGAAAGCCATTCTAAAATCCTTGGCACATACACCAGCAATATCGCACAGCCTAAGTACGATTTTTGTGCCTTGCAACTTGTTTTTGAGCGGTTGGACCTAGGAGAAAACAGAACCAGAGGAAATCGGATTGCCGCGCAAGAAGTCTGTGGCCTCAAGCGCCCCTTTGCCTTCACGCTGGATTTTCAACAGCCGCAAGGCGCCCTGCCCACACGCAATCAGGAGACGATCATCTAGTGCGGTCCCCGATGCGCCTAATCCCGCCTCAGCTTGGCACAACAGGATTTTCGCACGTGCGCCATCTGGCAAAAGGCACCAAGCGCCGGGAAAGGGGGAAAAAGCGCGAATGGCGCGGTCCAGAACGTCGGCGGGCTTTGCCCAATCAATCTTGGTCTCGGCCCGGTCAATCTTGGCGGCATAGGTGATGCCTTCCTGGGCTTGAGGGATACAGGGCAAGGTGCCCGCAGCAATCTTTGGCAGGCTTTCAACCATCAGCGCCGCGCCAAGATTGGCCAGTCGGTCATGCAGCGTACCGGTCGTGTCATCCGGGGCAATGGGCGTGCGGGCCGTGGCATAAATCCCACCCGTATCCAAACCGACCTCCATCGCCATGACCTGAACGCCCGTCTCTGGGTCCCCGGCTTCAATGGCGCGCTGCATGGGGGCGGCACCGCGCCAACGCGGCAGGAGGGAGCCGTGTAGATTAAAGCAACCCAATCGGGTTGCCTCCAACACCGCCTTTGGCAGGATCAGGCCATAGGCGACGACGATGGCGGCATCGGCCTGAAGGGCAGCAAATTCGGCTTGCGCCTCTGCGCTCTTGAGGCTTGCAGGCGTGCGCACGGGCAAGCCTTGGGCTTCTGCCCAAGCATGCACCGCCGTGGGCCGCAGCGCTTTACCGCGTCCGGCGGGCTTGGGTGGCTGGGAATAGACACACAGAATCTCGTGGCCCGCTTCTACCAAAGCGGCCAAGGTCGGCACGGCAAATTCGGGTGAGCCCATAAAGATCAGGCGAAGGGGGGTAGGCAAAGTCACGTGGGGCCTACGCAGCCCGCTTAATCTTCTTCACTTTGGCCAAAGCGCGATCGCGGCGCAGGCGTGAAAGATGGTCGATGAACAAAACGCCTTCCAGATGGTCCATCTCATGCTGGATACAAGTGGCAAACATGCCCTCTGCATCTTCCTCGACGAGTTCATTGTCGCGGTTGAGATAGCGCAAGCGGACTTTGGCAGGCCGCTCCACATCGTCGTAATATTCGGGGACCGAGAGACACCCCTCTTCATAAGGAGCCATTTCCTCGCTGCGCCAAATGATTTCAGGGTTCACAAAAAAGCGCGGTGCGCGATGGTCTGGCGCATCGGCCTTGCCCCATTCAAGGTCCATCACAATCACGCGGACGGGCTCGCCAATTTGGACAGCGGCCAAACCAATGCCCTTGGCTTCATACATGCTGTCGAGCATGTCATCCATCAAAGCACGGATCGCATCATCCACAGCCGCTACAGGCGTGGAGATTTGCTTCAAAATCGGGTTCGGAACGGTGAGAATTGGGCGTGCGGTCATGTCGCTTAGGTATGAGCGGACAGCGAAAAGGTCAAGTAAACGGAATGCGAGGGGTGTGGTACCCCTAATCCACTGCGTGCAGGGCCTCTCCAATTGTATCGACCAAGCGGTCAATATGGCTTTCTTCAATGATCAGCGGCGGCGACAAGGCGATGATGTCGCCCGTAACGCGGATCAGGGCCCCGGCCTCATAGGCTTTGATGAAAACATCATAGCCGCGCGCGCCCACCACGCCATCGCGCGCTTGAAGCTCTATCCCACCGATCAAGCCAAGATTGCGAATATCCACAACGTGGGGCGCACCTTTGAGTTCGTGCAAGCGCTTCTGCCAATAGGGAGCGATGTCGGCTGCACGCGTCATCAAGCCCTCGCGCTCCATAATGTCCATGGTCGCAAGCCCTGCCGCGCAAGCAGCCGGATGGCCCGAGCAGGTATAGCCGTGGAAGAGCTCGATCAAATTCTCTGGGCCCGTCATATAGGCATCATGGACTTCGCGGCGGGCAAACACGGCCCCCATCGGCAAAGCCCCGTTATTAATGCCCTTAGCGGTACAAATCAGGTCTGGCCGCACCCCCAAAGCTTGGGTCGCAAATGGCTTGCCCAAACGGCCATAGCCGGTGATGACCTCGTCAAAAATCAAGAGGCAGCCAACCCGATCGCACGCCGCGCGCAATTCTTCCAGATACCCCACTGGCGGGATCAAGACGCCGGTAGAGCCTGCAACCGGCTCAACAATCACCGCGGCAATCGTTTCAGGACCATGCAGGGCGGCGATCCGGTCCAGTTCCTTGGCCAAATGCGCGCCTTGGGGTGGCTGGCCTTGGGCAAAGACGTTTTCGGGCAAGCCATGCGTGTGTGGCAAATGGTCTACCCCTGGCAGGCCCGGACCAAAAACGCGGCGATTGGTAACAATGCCACCGACCGAGATGCCGCCAAAATTTGTGCCATGATAGCCCCGCTCGCGGCCAATCAAGCGGGTACGGCGATGGTCGCCCCGGGCATAATGATAGCCCAAAGCAATCTTGAGCGCCGTTTCGACACTTTCCGAGCCCGAATTGGTGAAAAAGACGCGGTCAAACCCATCCGGGGCAATGGAAGCCAGGCGCTCTGCAAACTCAAAGGCAATGGGATGGCCCATTTGGAAGGTCGGCGCATAGTCCAACGTCGCCATTTGGCGGGCCACGGCATCCACGATTTCTTGCCGCCCATGCCCGGCATTGACCGTCCAAAGACCCGCCGTCCCGTCGAGGATCTCGCGGTCATCATGGCTTCGATAGAACATGCCAGACGCCGAAACCAACAGCCGCGGCCCCGCCTTAAAGCGGCGATTGGCCGTAAAGGGCATCCAGAAAGCATCGGTCGCGGGGGTGTTGGACGGCACAGAATTTGTCATAACAAAATGCTAAACCGCACACGCAGATCAATCAAGCCTGAAGACAGGAATAGGCTTACAGCCGCGGGAGCCCTAACGCTTGGCCTGCTCAGCCCGTTCTACCAGCTTTTCGATGCGGGCGACCAATTGGGGCAACTTACGGGCGGTGGCGAGCGCATTGGAAACATCGGCAAACATTTGGCGGGTCACCCCTTCTGGGCCAAGTTCGGTCTGCATAAAGCGTTCCACCACAGGGCGGGAAGCTTCCCAAATGTCATGATCGGGGTCGATGTTGCGGGCCACACCTTCCACTTGCACCATCGTCTTCTGCAACAGCACCAATTCGGGGCGCATATGCATGCCAAATTGCTCGGTCACGTCGAACAATTGCGTCAGCACCCGGCCCATAGAGACTTCGCGCGCTGGCCTGCCCCAGATCGGCTCGCCTACCGACCGCAAGGCATGGGCAAACTCACCCTCATCATGATGGGAAGGCACATAGCCCGCTTCGATATGGACTGCCGCCGCACGGCGGTAATCGCGCCGCAAGAAGGCATAGAGGATTTCAGCCAAATAGCGTCGCTCGACCATGCCTATCCGGCCCATAATGCCAAAGTCGACCGCCCACAGCGCCCCGTCTGTACCCAGAATGAGGTTGCCCTCATGCATGTCGGCATGAAACACGCCATGGTCCAAAGCAGCCGCCAGAAAGCCGCAGGTTACGGCATTGGCAAGCCGTGCCCGGTCTGCCCCATCCAAAGCACCGGGCTTCGTCAAAGGGATGCCCTCAACCCACGACGTGGTCAGAACACGGCGTGCCGTGCGCTCCCAATCAATGCTGGGCACTTTCAAATAGCCGTCTGCGGCAACAATCTCGCCAAAAGCATCGCCTGCCCCGGCTTCACGGCGCAGGTCGAGCTCTTTCTCAAGAGCGGTACGAATGGTGGCTACGAAAGCAACAGGCTCAAGGCGACGAGATTGGGGGACAAGGACTTGGACAAGCTTTGCCGCCAAAGCCATGGCTTTACCTTCGGCGGCAATTTCCTTCTCAATACCAGGACGCAATAATTTGACCGCCATTTTGCGGCCGTCCGGCAAACTCATCTGATGGACTTGGGCGACAGAGGCTGCGGCAATCACGGGGCCTAAGTCTGAAAATAGAGCTGCGCGCTTCTCACCAAAGGCGTTATCCAAGCTTTGCAGCGCGATTGTTTGGGAGAAAGGTTCTAACCGATCCTTGAGGCGCGACAGCCCCTCGGCCGCTTTATCCCCGACGATGTCGGGACGTGTAGCCAAAAGCTGGCCAAACTTTATCCAAGCGGGGCCAAGCTTTTCCAAAGCGGTCGCCATACGCACGCCCGGATCGCCGCTAATGTGGCGGGACCCCAAACGTAAAGCCCGGCCAACCACCCGCGCGGGCAGTGGCAGCATGTCATAATATTCTCGCGGCAGGATCGCATCATAGCGCCCTAAGGTCCAAGCGGCCCGCATCAACCGCATGAGCGCGTCAATCACACCTTCCAGCCCCCATGCAGTGCGGTAATGCCGCCGGAGAAATTGGTGTAATCAACCCGCTTGAAACCCGCGTCGCGGATCATGGCTGCAAAGGTCTCTTGGTCTGGGAAACGGCGAATACTTTCGACCAAATATTGATAGGGCTCCGCATCCCCCGTCACGGCCTTGCCAATAGGTGGGATCGCCTTGAACGACCAAGCATCATAGAAAGCTTCCAGCGCGCCGGTTGTCGGCTTGGAAAACTCAAGACAGTAAAAACGACCACCAGGCTTCAGGACGCGATAGGCTTCGCGCAAGGCCTTGGGAATATCGGTCACATTGCGAATACCGTAAGAGATGACATAGCCATCGGCAGAATTGTCTGGGAATGGCAAGGCTTCAGCATCGCCAACCGCCCAGCCTAAGCCGTCTAAACCACGTTCGCGTCCTGCTGCAATCATCTCAGCATTGATGTCGACAACAATGATTTCAGAAGGTGGACCACCTGAGCGGGCCCGCGCTGCATCGGCCAAGGCCTTAAAGCGTCGCGCCAAGTCACCCGTGCCGCCTGCCAGATCCAAAATGCGTTCACCGGGGCGCGGGTTCAATCGCGCCGCCACAGCATCCTTCCAAGCGCGGTGCATGCCCGCACTCATCAGGTCATTCATCAGGTCATAGCGACTTGCAACGGCGTCAAACACGCCGCGCACGCGGGATGCCTTCTCATGTGCAGGCACATCTTGAAAGCCAAAGGAAGCAGTCTTGGAGTCAGTCATTCTACCGACATAGCGTCTTGCACTCTTGTCCGCCATATCTACTAGTGCGTCATTATGCCTGAATTACCCGAAGTCGAAACTGTTAGACGGGGCCTAGAGCCCACCTTAAAGGGCCAGACCTTGGTGCGCGTTGAGGCGCGCCGACCAGACCTGCGCTTTGCTTTTCCGCCCCGCTTTGTTGAACGTCTGGAAGGAGCCAGCGTGACCAGCCTCGATCGACGGGCGAAATATTTGATCGCCTATCTCAGCACAGACGAGGCCCTGATTATGCATTTGGGGATGTCGGGGCGTTTCTCGATTGTTGATGAGCGCGGTGTCTTGGCTTTTGATGATTATGCGTATGACACGGGAGCAGACCCTAAGCATGATCACGTGGTGCTGCATGTCGGGAGTGGCGCAAAAGTCATTTATAATGACCCCCGTCGGTTTGGCTTTATGGATATTGTATCCACCTCCGGTCTTGAGCAATCCAAGCATTTTGCAAACATGGGCCCAGAACCCCTAGGCAATCACTTTTCGGCCGAGCATCTGGCTCAAGCCTTGGCTACTAAGAAGACCCCGATTAAATCTGCCCTGCTGGACCAAAGCAATGTTGCGGGCTTAGGCAATATCTATGTGTGTGAGGCTTTGTTTCGCGCCCACATCAGCCCAATGCGCTTGTCCAATCAGCTGAAAGCCCCGGAAATACGCGCCTTAGCGGAGGCCATCCGTGCGGTTTTAATAGAAGCTATAGAAGCCGGTGGATCAACGCTGAAGGATTTTGCCGCAGCAGATGGCTCATTGGGTGGTTTTCAAGAAAGGTTCGACGTATATGGCCGCGAAGGGCTGCCTTGCCCGCGCAGCCCGGTCGACGGCACGCCGCATGAGCCGATACAAAGGACTGTTCAGTCAGGGCGATCCAGCTTTTTTTGCCCAACTTGTCAGACCTAATGCCAACCCCCGTATGCTAATCGGTGAGAGGAATTTACCCATGGACTTTGAAACCATACTTTTAGACGTCGCCGACGGGGTAGCGACGATTACCCTCAACCGTCCTGAAGCGCTGAATGCCTTCAATCAGCAATTGATGAATGAGCTGACAGCTTGTCTCGACGCTGTAGAGGCCCGCGATGATGTGGGTGCGATCATCATCACAGGGTCGGCTAAGGCCTTTGCGGCAGGTGCGGATATCAAAGAGATGGCCACCAAGACATTTGCGGACGTCTATGGGCAAGACTTTATTACCGCAAATTGGGAGCGCGTAACCCGGTGCCGGAAGCCAACTATTGCGGCCGTAGCGGGTTTTGCTTTGGGCGGCGGATGCGAGCTTGCCATGATGTGCGACATGATCCTTGCCGCCGATACGGCCAAATTTGGCCAACCCGAAATCAAACTCGGTGTTATTCCAGGGGCTGGCGGCACCCAACGTTTTGCGCGCGCGGCTGGCAAGGCCAAGGCGATGGATATGATCCTGACCGGTCGCATGATGGATGCCGTGGAGGCCGAGCGTTGCGGCATTGTGGCCCGCATAGTGCCGGCAGACACGCTGTTGGATGAAGCCCATAAAGTGGCCAAAACCATCGCAGGTTTTGGCAAACTGGCCGTCATGGCAGCCAAAGAAGCCGTTGACCGCGCCTTTGAAACGCCCTTAAGCGAAGGGGTGCGCTTCGAGCGCCGGATCTTCCACGGATTGTTTGGTACCGAAGACCAAAAGGAGGGAATGGCTGCCTTCAGCGAAAAGCGCCCTGCGCAATTTACAGGTCGCTGATGAAACACACGCAATATTGCTTGACCTTTGGCCCCTGTTTCGGCATACACCGCCCCCTCTCGGGTAGCCACGTGGCTGCCTCTTTCACACGTTAAATCGGATTAAACGATGGCCAATACGCCTTCGGCCAAAAAAATGGCCCGCAAGATCGTGCGCCGCACGCTGGTAAACACCGCCCGTCGCTCGCGCATGCGCACCTTTATCCGCAAAGTCGAAGAAGCTATTGCTTCTGGTGACGGCGCAGCAGCTACCGCAGCCCTTCGCGTTGCGGAACCAGAAATCATGCGCGCTGTTTCCAAGGGTGTTGTCCATCACAACACCGCCTCTCGCAAAGTTTCGCGTTTGGCCCAGCGCGTGAAGGCAGTCGCCCGTCCAGCCTAATTGGTTGGTTGTGCGCTGTGGTCGCCAAGGCTGAGAGACTGGATTGCTCAATCTCTTGGCAAGGCGTACGTGCCTTGTTTCAGACGCTAAACCGCTGGCTATAGATGCCTCATCTTTAGGCATATGAAACCGGGCGGTACACGGAACATCCCTATCATCAAATGATCAGCCGCATACGCTCGTATGCGGCTGTTTGTGTTTATAAGCTTTATTTGGTTTTGCGCCGCTTAACATTTTCCAAGTAATTGTTTTTATTGTATTTTTGATAGCTCAGTTATCGAATAAATTTTATCCACAGGGTTATCTAGTTTCACGGATTTGTTAGTTTCTGCATAAGCCCCGCTGATTATTGGGAATCTTCACCTGTCAAGCGAATCAGGTGGCGTTGGCACAGAAAAAACAGATGTCAAACGCATGAAAATGCTGTTGCGTACCGGCGCTGTGTAGGCTTTAGTTTAACCACGACGTCGGTCCATTTGCTTCTTGCAGGGATGACGTTTTGCCCAGTCTTGGACCTTTTCTTGAGAATAACGCCGAACGGCGAACGAGGAAGTGTGTCTGGGTCGTGGGGGCATCTTTGGGGGTTGTCCTTCAGGACGTATCAATTGCGGGGTGGTTCGAAAAATGGTCTATGGGGTGCATACTAGCGTTTCGGCGACACCGGGTTTAGCCAACCTGTCATCAGATCTGGAGCTGTCGACAGCTCGGGGTTTGTGGGCAACGGCCTTACCCCGACTACGCGGAGAGCTGGGTTCTGATGCATTCCGGGCCTGGATCGAACCTTTGCGCTTGATCGCGATTGATGGCGCGTCTGTGACTTTTGGTGCGCCCAATGGCTATGCTGTTGCACGCTTAACCACCGATTATCTGCATCGTCTACAAGCGCGCTGGTCTTCGCTCGACCCGGCTGGGCGTCGCGTACGTCTAGTCGTAGTCGACACCGACATGCTCGCCCAAGAAGAGTCACCATGTGAGAATGAGCAAGAACTCGTCGAGGAGCTCGCAGGGGCCGAAGTCGCGCCAGACCCTGTTGAATTGTCGGGTTCTGCTAAGACCTTTGCCAATTATGAGGTTGGGGAGGCTAATCGCGTTGCTGTTGCTATTGCCCGTGGCTTGGCAGAGGGCCCCGGCACGGGTGACCTCGTCTTTTTCCATGGATTGCATGGCGTGGGCAAAACACATCTTTTGGAAGCCATCACCGCACGTTTGCGCGAGACCGCACCCAGAAAACGGGTTCTGCTGCTAACGGCTCAGCGCTTCTTGAATGAGTTTCAGTCGGCTTTGCGTGATCGCGAGACCGGGCCATTTAAAGCGGCTCTGCGCGGAGCGGATGTCTTGCTTATCGATGACTTGCAGCTCATTTGTGGTAAGTCAGCTACCCAAGACGAATTCTTTCAGACTTTGGACGACCTGATTTCCAGAGGCCGCACGGTTGTTTGCACAGCCGATGTTGCGATTGACGGCCTCCAAGGTCTCAATAGCCGGATGCGTTGTGTGCTGCAGGGCGGGTTCACAGCAAAAATCAATGAGCCCGACTTTGAATTGCGCCGTGCTATTGCCAAGCGCAAAACAAGCGAGCTCAATGCACGTCGGGGTGGATTTGTGTTGCCCGACGAAGCGATTGATCTGATTGCGGCGCGCATTACCGGAACTGGGCGTGCCGTTGAGGGGGCCATCAAGCAAGTGTTTGCGGCTTCAGCTCTGATTGGCCGGGAGGCAAGTATGGAAGTTGTTGTTGAAGCGTTATCGGGCAATTGGAGCCCCCCAGAGAAATCTGTGCCGGTTGAGACGATTAAGCGTCGCGTTGCAGCCTTCTATGATATGACTTTGGAAGATTTAGTGTCTCAACGTCGTCACCGGGCGGTGGCGCGTCCACGGCAGGTAGCGATGTATTTCTGCAAACGTCTCACGCGCCGTTCATTCCCAGATATTGGTCAACGGTTTGGTGGTCGTGATCATACGACCGTCATGCATGCGGTGAAGCGGATTGAGGAATTGGCAGCCCAAGATGTGACCTTTGCAGCCGAATTGCAGGAAATTGGCCGTAAGATCACCGAATAGCGCCTAAAGTGATTGCGCAAGACGGTAGATATCGGGCAAAATGAATCTTCAACTTGGCCAGAATCAAAATGGTTCTGCCTGGCCGTAGCGTTTGTAGCCCGCGGATAGAGTGCCAAGTGCCATTGACTGAAGATTTTCTCGGGGAGCGGGTTCGGGTATGCGTCTAACGATCGAACGTGGAGCGCTTTTGAAAGCTCTGGGCCATGTGCAAAGTGTCGTCGAACGGCGCAATACAATCCCCATTTTATCGAACGTCCTAATTGAGGCCCGCGATGGCAGCGTGACCTTTGCCGCGACAGACCTTGATATCGAAATCGTCGATGGCGCAGAGGCTGAAGTAGAGCGGCAAGGCGCGATCACGGTGCCAGCCCACCTTCTCTATGAAATCGTTCGCAAATTGCCTGACGGATCGCAAGTCCGCCTCGATTTGTCGCCAGATGACCCGCGTGTGACGATTACGGCTGGACGTGGTCGCTATAATCTGCCTGTACTTGCTGCAGGTGATTTCCCGGCCATGTCGAGCGGGAGCTTTGACTCCCGCTTTACGTTGGAGCGGTCGGCCTTGGCCCGCCTAATCGACCGCACGCGCTTTGCCATTTCAACCGAAGAGACCCGCTATTATTTGAACGGCGTTTATCTGCACTCGGCCACCGGCGATTCTGGGCCGGCTTTGCGGGCAGTTGCCACCGACGGTCACCGCTTGGCGCTGGCCGACTACCCCCAGCCTGAAGGGGCAACAGCTGTTCGCGGCGTCATCATTCCGCGCAAGACCGTGCAAGAGTTACGGCGTTTGTTGGACGATGCAGCTGATGATGTGGAAATTGCGGTTTCTGATGCAAAAATCCAATTTTCATTCGGACGCACCACGCTGACCTCAAAGTTGATCGACGGCACTTTCCCTGATTATACCCGCGTTATTCCCAAGGGGAATTCGCGGATTATGACCGTCCGCAATGATGAGTTTTCGCGTGCCGTCGACCGGGTCGCGACCATGGCAGCAGAGCGGTCGCGTTCCATCAAGCTGACCATTAGCGACGCCAAAGTGGTGTTGGCCGTCAATAGCCCAGAAACTGGGGCTGCGACCGAAGAGGTCGAAGCCGATTATAGCGCCGATACGATGGAGATCGGCTTTAACGCCAAATATCTCTTGGATATCGCAGGCCAAATTGGCACAGGTGAAGCACGCTTTGAGTTTGCTGACGCTGCCTCCCCAACTTTGGTGCGCGACGGCAATGATCCCAATGCGCTCTTTGTGCTGATGCCGCTGCGCGTGTGACGACTGACCCCATGGCTGCCCCGCGCGCCTTTGTGCGGCGGCTCAATTTAACCCAATTCAGGAACCACCCGCGCCTCGATCTTGAAACAGGCGATGGGCCCGTTTGCCTGTTCGGCCCCAATGGTGCGGGCAAGACCAATATTCTCGAAGCTCTATCCCTTCTGGGCCCCGGTCGGGGCTTGCGCGGAGCCGACCTCGACGAAATGGCACGACAAGGCCCAGATGGCGGCCCCTTTGCTGTTACAGGCCTCATCCAATTGGGAGATGATGCCCGCCGTATCGGCGTGGGCCTAGAGCGCACGGCCACGGGCCAGCGCCGGGTAGCCCGCATTGATGGCAAGGACGCGGGTCCTAAGGATCTGGCAGAGACGGTGCGGCTCCTCTGGCTGACCCCCGCCTATGACCGCCTCTTTGCAGGCCCGGCCGGTGAGCGGCGCAAATTCCTCGACCGCTTGGTGTTCGCAGTGGCGCCCGAGCATGCCCAGCAGGCCAGCCAGTTTGAAAAGGCCCTGCGTGAGCGCACCCGCCTCTTGGAAGAGCCAAAGCCCGACACGCGCTGGCTCAGCGTCGTTGAAGCCGAGGCCGCCGCCGCCGCCGTTGCCTTGGGCCTAGCGCGCCTTGAAGCAGTCGATGCTTTACAGAGCGAAATTGCCCAGCGACCCGATGGTGCCTTCCCAAAAGCCATGCTGGCGCTTGAAGGCGGTTTTGAGACGAGCCTTCGAGAAGCCCGCCATGCAGCAGATGCCGAGGCGGATTTTGCCCGCCTGTTGCATGATTGCCGGGCCCGTGATTCGGCGGCTGGACGGGCACTTGATGGGCCACATCGTTCGGATTTAACTGCGATCCATACCCCCTCTGGCATGCCTGCCCAAAAATGCTCGACAGGCGAACAGAAAGCCCTTGTAGTTACACTGATTTTGGCCCAAGCGCGTCGGATTGCCTCTGGTCTGCCAACGGCAAAAAGTGCGGGCTTTTCTGGGCCGAATCCGCTAGTCTTATTGGACGAAGCCGCAGCCCATTTTGACCCTGCCCGACGCGCCGCACTCTGTGAGGAACTCTTGGCGCTTCCGGGGCAATCTTGGCTAACCGGCACGGACCAGAATCTGTTTGAGGACTTTGGTTCGCGCGCAACCCTATTTGAAGTTTCGCCGGGTTTTGTCCGGCTGATGCAGTGAAAGAAATGTGACGCCACATGAGCGATCTTCCCAGCCAAAACGAGCCAGAAGCCAAGCCAGCCGCACCCGAAGTCGAAGATAATCGCGTCTTTGATGCCGAAGGCTTTGACGAAAATGGCCGGGATGCCAATGGCCAAGCCTCTTATGGCGCAGATTCTATTAAAGTCCTCAAAGGCCTCGATGCGGTGCGCAAGCGCCCCGGCATGTATATTGGCGACACCGATGACGGCTCGGGCCTGCATCACATGGTCTATGAAGTCGTCGACAATGCAATTGACGAGGCCCTCGCCGGCCATGCAACTATCTGTAATGTAACGCTTTATCCTGACGGCTCTGCCGAAGTGGAAGATGATGGGCGCGGCATTCCGACCGACATTCACAGCGAAGAGGGTGTCTCGGCCGCCGAAGTCATCATGACTCAATTGCATGCAGGCGGGAAGTTCGACCAGAATTCTTACAAAGTCTCTGGCGGTCTGCACGGGGTGGGCGTCTCGGTCGTCAACGCCTTGTCTGACCTGTTGGAGCTGACGATTTTCCGCAATGGGTTTGAACACACCATGAGTTTTGAGCTGGGTGAAGCCAAAGCGCCTTTGCGTCTGGTTGGCCCGGTTGAAGCCGGGAAAAAGGGCACGCGCGTTCGTTTCTGGCCCTCGCCGACCATTTTCACCATGGTGGAGTTTGACCGGAAAACCTTGGAACATCGCCTGCGCGAATTGGCCTTCCTCAATTCTGGCGTCACGGTTCGCTTCCGCGATTTGCGCGGGCCAGAGCCCTATGAAGAAGTCATGCGCTATGATGGCGGGGTTGAAGCCTTCGTCCAGCATATTGACCGCAACCGCATCAGCGTCACTGAGAAGCCAATCTTTGTGAAGGGCGAAAAGGACGGCATCGTGGTTGAGGCCGCGCTGCAATGGAATGACAGCTATCACGAGAATATGCTGTGCTTCACCAACAATATCCCCCAGCGCGATGGCGGCACCCATTTGGCGGGCTTCCGGGGTGCGCTTACCCGCGTCATCAATGCCTATGGGGAAAAGTCTGGCATTTCCAAGCGCGAAAAGGTCGATATTACAGGCGATGATGCCCGCGAAGGTCTGACCTGCGTGTTGTCGATCAAAGTCCCTGATCCGAAATTCTCCAGCCAAACCAAGGATAAGCTCGTCTCGTCGGAAGTCCGCCCAGCTGTAGAAAATACGGTTGGTGAAACCTTGGCTGAATGGTTTGAAGAAAACCCAAGCCTCGCCAAGACCGTCATGGCCAAGATCGTGGAAGCTGCGGCTGCCCGCGAGGCGGCCAAGAAGGCACGCGAATTGACCCGCCGCAAAAGCGCGCTCGACATTGCTTCCCTGCCCGGCAAATTGGCCGATTGCCAAGAGCGAGACCCCGCCAAATCCGAACTCTTCATCGTCGAGGGTGACTCGGCAGGTGGTTCGGCCAAGCAAGGCCGTGATCGCGGCTTCCAAGCGGTTCTGCCCTTGCGCGGTAAGATTTTGAATGTGGAACGGGCGCGCTTTGACAAAATGTTGTCGAGCCAGGAAATCGGCACCTTGATCACCGCTCTGGGCACCGGCATTGGTCGCGATGACTTTAATCCCGACAAATTGCGCTACCACAAGATCGTCATCATGACCGACGCAGACGTCGACGGGGCCCACATCCGCACCCTGCTGTTGACCTTCTTCTACCGCCAAATGCCTGAATTGATTGAGCGCGGGCACTTGTTCATCGCCCAACCGCCTTTGTACAAGGCCTCGAAAGGCCGGTCGGAGCGTTATTTGAAGGATGATGCGGCGCTGGAAGCCTATCTGATCGAAGAAGGCACAACCGACGCGATTTTGACTTTGGCCAGCGGCGAGGCCCGGCTTGGGCCGGATCTGGTGGCAACTGTCAAGGATGCTGAAGGTTTTGAAGGCTCGGTTCGTCGCTTGGCAACGCGCTTCCCCGCTTTTGCGATTGAACAGGCAGCCCTTGCGGGTGCTTTGGTGATTGGGGCCAGCCAAGACGCCGCCAATCGTTTGGCCGTGCGCTTGAATGAACTGGCCGATGAGGGCGAAGATACGTGGACCGTCAAGATTGATGCTTCGGGCTTGGAGATGACGCGCGAAGTGCGTGGTGTGGCCGAGACCATCAAGCTCGATCAAAATGTGCTGGGTTCTTCCGATGCGCGCCGTTTGGCCGAGCGCGCAGCCGCGATGGCGGGGGCCTATGATGGCTTGGCGAAGATTAAGCGGCGCGAAGTCGAAACAGAAATCCATGGTCCTTTGGCTTTGCTAGAGGCCGTCCGTGCGGCAGGTCGTAAAGGCATCACCATCCAGCGCTATAAGGGCTTGGGTGAGATGAATGCCGAACAATTGTGGGAAACCACGTTGGATAAAGAGGCCCGCTCCCTTCTGCGCGTGTTTGTCGACCATGCTGACACGGCCGATGGCATGTTCACCCGCCTGATGGGCGACATCGTCGAGCCCCGCCGCGAATTCATCCAAGAATTTGCCCTCGAAGCCGAAGTCGACGTCTAATCTCCGCCTTATCCTCCCCGCCGAAGCGTGAGCGGAGAGCGGGGACCTTGTGGGACTTTGCGGCGGGGGATGGCGACCCGGTAGCGCTTCTTTCCTTTCTGGAAGGCTCATGCGCAGGCCCTGCCTGCCCCAAAGGCCAACTTCGATTGTTCGTGGGCGATCTGACGGGTCAAGTCCGCTTCGCGCCGCTCCGCGGCAGATTTCCGGAGGAAATCTGGACT
>NZ_JADCBK010000155.1 GCF_020253525.1 Aquidulcibacter sp. | reverse complement strand
GTGCGAGCGAGGCTTGGGATAACAAACACCCAGCGCCATAGGCCCATGGCTTGGGTCAAGCCTGCCAAAGCCCCGGCGATCGCCGCCCCAATGGCAAGGCCTGTATAATGGTGCAGGCGATGGGCGATTAAGGAAACAGCCATGGCAAATGGCATGAGTGCGAGGGCGATTACCGCAAAGGCATGCCAGGTTAAAATCAATGACGCCCCGCCTTTGGCAAACAAATCCAGCGCATCATAAGCAGAGCCGCGCAATACATCTGGATAATTATAGGTCATCGCCAAGACGGTATAGGGAATGTTGAACGCAATCGCCAAAGCAATCGCCGATAGGCCCAAAACCATGTGGCGTTGTGCGGGGCGGGTTGCCACGGCGCTGTTCAAAGGCTGGGGGTCAAGGTCAAAACTTTGAACCGCTTTAGGCATGTCTGTGTGCATGTTCATGACTGTTTCTCTCCTGTCGGAGACCTGATGTCTCCAAGTGGTGACAATCTAATATCACCATGCAGTGACATGCGCAAGAGAAAAAGTCACCGCCCGGTGATATTTTTGTAGCTTTTTTCATGAAAATCAGCCAAGATCAAAATGACCAAGTTCAAACTACTGTTTTTATGGAATAAAATGGAAGACCTTGCCACAGCCATCGGCCAAACTGAAGTGCCTGCCCGTCGGCGCGACCGTGTTGCGCGCGCGCAGACGATCATTTCTGCTGCAAAAGAAATCCTATCTGAAAGCGGATTTGATGGGTTTGGAATCAATTCCATTGCGCGGCGCGCAGGCTGCGACAAGCAACTCATCTACCGCTATTTTGAGGGCCTAGAGGGGCTGGCCGAAGTGATCGGCACCGAGATTGCGGATGAATTAAGTGCCGAGCTTGAAACCTTCAGCCGAAAAGAAGCCCCCAAGAGTTATGGTGATTGGGTTGAACCTCTGGCAATCGGCTTACTGAACCTCTTTCGGTCCAATCTAATCATTCAAAAGATTACAGCATGGGAGCTTGCCTCCCCTTCCCGCCTAACCCGCATTATGGCCGAGGCACGCGCCAAACGTATGAATGCTTGGATGGTGAGTTTACGGGGCGAGATGAAGCATCCCGAGGGCCTAGATGTCGGTGCTCTGAATGCCATCATCATCGGTGCTGTCCAGCATCTGGCAATATCGGCCACAGCCTTTGGGTCACAAGCAGGCCTATCCTTGGCCACTGATGCCGATTGGCTGCGCGTTGAGGCGGCTCTGCGTCATTTCGTGCGAAGCGCCTGATGTAGGGCGCAGAAGTAACAGGCCCCTAGGCTGGGGCATAAATCGCTTTGACCATGGAAGACAGCGCCGCGCGAACCCGCTCCCAATCAGCTTCAGAATGAAGCGGCAGGCCCGCAAAACTGGCGGTGGAGGCAGAAGACAGCACAAGCTGTTGCGTACTGGCGATCAGGATTGCATTGATGGCCGGCGCATCAACATGCGTCGGAACCGGCAACGCACCGCGAACACGAACGATCCAGGCACCCAATTTTTGACCACGCTCGTGACTCATGCGCCGGGTAAGGTCACATGGTCCTGTCATTTCCCACGCGATAATTTGCTGCATAATGCGGTCACGACGCAGGACTTCCAGCAAGGCCAGCAAAAGATGCTCCATCAGCCCGGCATAAGAGCTAAACTCGCTTGGATTGGTCATGCTCGACAAATCTTGTTCAAGCCGATTGGCCAATTCAATCCCGACGGCATCGGCAAGGCCTTCAAGCCCCTGAAAATAACGATAGATAAGCTGCTTGTCGCAACCCGCTTGCCGGGCAATGGCATTAATGCCAAAGCCATCGCGGCCACTTTCGGCCAGCAACGTCATCGCAGCTTGGAGAATTCGGCGTTGAGTCTCCGCGGCATTTCTCGTTTTTTGCTCTGTCGTCATGCTGAATCTTCCCAAACAATCTGTTTAGGCCGCCACCGCACGACTTGTCGATACCTGCCAGAGCGGTAGCCAGTCGACATCTTTAGAGGGCCAAGCCACGCGCAGTTTTCGGGGCAAATCTCAACACAATGTTCAGTTTGTGACTGTATGGTCACCTATCAAAATGACTCTGCGAGGTTTTAGGAGATACGCGCGTGTCAAACCCATGTTTGAAATGCCCAACCAATCAGAGCTGCTGTCGTGAACTTCATGGCCTCAAGATAAATGAGGCAGAATACACCCGGCTGTTCGAGGGCAAGACGGAGCATTTGACCGTCGCGCGCAAGGGCAAACTATATGAGCTCTCCTCCAATGGGAATGGGCCCTGCCCGAATTGGGACCAGCAGTGCCAAGTCTATGGCAATCGACCTATGGACTGTGACCTCTATCCCTACACGATCGGCAATGTGTTTGAAGGAAATGGCGAGGTCTATGCAACTTATCATAGCCGGACCGAATGCCCGTTGACGACCGAGCTTTTGGGGCCCCGCGAAAAGGCCGAAGCTCTGATCTGGAATTTCCTAAAAGAAACCTATGGCGAAAATACCAAGATCACGGTTCGCTATGATGAAGGCGCCGCACGCGTCTATCATTTAGCCCGCAGGGCAGCCGCCAAGGCAAAAAGATTGCTGAGCGGGACCACCAGCTAATCGGATCTGAAAACGACCCGCGTCACGCGCTGTGTCGTGGGACAGCCTTGTCTGTGGCTTAATCGGTCGAACTGGCGGACAGAGAGACCCGAAAAAGTGTCCGCCAAATCGTTTCAAAAGTGCTCGATTTTTCGCTAATTATCTGATATATTGAATTTTCTTGTCGGAGGAGTATGGCGGACCGTTTCGAAGTGTTTCGTTCTATGGCCTCCATAATGTGGGTATTTTGTGGGTACGGACATGCAAGTATTCAATTGTCTCTCGGATGAAGTGTCATGCCGGGGTTGAGAAACAAACTTAAAGCGGCATCGCTTAAATCCATTTCTGAGCCAGGCAAGCACGCAGATGGTGGTGGCCTCTATTTGCAAGTGACCAAGCATCCAGTCGCCGGCCATGTGCGGAAGTCATGGATTGTACGGTATCGCGCTGCGAATGGAAAAATGCGCGAGATGGGCATCGGCAGCTTTGAAGATGTCAGCCTGGCAAACGCACGCGAGAAGGCGGAGCGCATTCGCTATGAAGTCCGCGAGGGCAATGATGCTGTCGAAGTTCGTGCTGAAGCCAAGCAAGAAGCGATACGCAGTCGTGCGGCTGCGATGACTTTCGCGCAGTGCGCTGAGGCCTATCTAAACGCCCACCAAAGCAGTTGGAAGAATGAGAAACATCGAGCCCAATGGAGCTCGTCGTTACAAGCTTATGCCTATCCAGTCTTTGGCGATGTGGCCATTCAGGATATCAATATCGGTATGGTCATGAAGGTGCTTGATCCAATCTGGGAGACCAAGACCGAAACGGCCAGCCGCGTTAGAGGGCGTATCGAAAACATCATCGATTGGGCAACTGTCCGGGAATATCGCACAGGCGAGAACCCTGCCCGCTGGCGTGGCTATTTAGAAAAGGCCCTGCCTGCCCGCAACAAGACAAAAAAGGTAAAGCACTTCGCTGCCCTCCCGATCGATGAATTCCCAAAATTCATGAAGCACTTGAGGGCGCAAACCGGGGTAGGTCCCCTCGCCTTCCAATTTGCCATTCTGACGGCGACCAGAACCGGTGAAGCGATTGAAGCGCGCTGGGATGAAATCGACCTCGAAGATCAGTCATGGACAATTCCCGCAGCTCGCATGAAGGCTGGCCGAATCCATCGCGTGCCACTTTCTGCGGCCGCTCTCTTGGTATTGAAGAAAGTCCGCGGACTTGACCCCGTCGTCGTTTTCCCTGGTCAGCGGTACGGGAAGTCAATCTCGAACATGGCGTTCCTGATGACGCTTCGTCGCATGGGTCGCACAGACGTAACGCCCCATGGCTTCCGGTCCACTTTTCGAGACTGGGCGGCTGAACGCACCGACTTCCAAAACGAAGTTGCAGAAGCGGCCCTCGCCCATGTTATCTCGAACCAAGCAGAAGCGGCCTATCGGCGTGGGGATTTATTTGAGAAGCGTCGTGCACTCATGGAAGCTTGGGCTAAGTTTGGGGGTTAGGGTTGGGAAGTCGACTAACTTCGACTGCGACCATGAAGTTGGACGATAGGATTTGCCTTTCCATATAATCAATTGCCGCATCTTTTCAGTTAAAAAATGTAGCCAATTATAGAGAGCTGGCTCAGCGGATCGCGCGCTACAAAAATCGCTCCGAATTGAATTCCATTGGTCAGTTCGACAGTTCGTCGTCGCATGAGTTACACTTTGCTTTTGGATTTCTCCTGCTGGATATCCCTGTAATCCGCGTCTTAATGTCGATGTGGTTGAGACAAGCTTATCTAAAGGATCAGGCGCACGCCTATGACCGTTTGGCGGGGCGGGCCGGCGAACATGCCATCGGTTCGTGTCGACAAATAGCGCTTATCAAGCACATTGTGGCTTGTGAGATAGACTTCCCAATTTGCCGTTCCCGGTCGATAAGTCAGCCCTAAATTCACAAGGCTATAGCTCGGAATCAAACCTAGTGTGCCGTCGCTAGATTGGGTGATCGTATTGCGCGCGTCGGCATATTGCGCACCTACCTGGCTGGCGCTGAGTGTGAAGCCTAAGCCATTTTCCGTCACAGCGCCGAAGGTAATGTCGCCAAGCCACCTTGGTGCATAGGGAATGCGATTGCCGCGCACATTTCCGCTGCCTTCGCCAACCGCAGTATCAAACTGAGCCTTAACCAGATGGGTGACCGAGATCGAGGCCCAAGGCTTCCAGCTTGGCCCCATCCACAGGGGTAGGTCGTGGCGCAAATAAAGTTCAGCACCAGCATGAGTTGCCGCGCCCGCATTGACCAAAGTTCCGCTTGGCATGCCAAGCAACGGTCCCGCGACGATCAATTCCTGAAAATCAAGCCAAAAAGCGGTTGCTTCCAGTTTGCTCTGCGGTCCTAAACCAAGGCGCATGCCAAGCTCATAATTTGTGCTCTCCTCGGGTCGTACCTGATTGGCCGGCGCAAGTGGATCAACGTCCCGGTCCGGGCGGGGCGGCGCAAATCCTTGGTGGACGCCTGCAAAGACCTCAAACCCATCACGCACCGTCCAATTGAGCCCCAGCCCAGGGAGGGTCAAGGATTGATCCGAGGAGGCCGCCAAATTGCGTTCGACAAAATTCGCAACGACGGATTTATTGGTAGTCTCAATATGCTCGTGTCGCACCCCGAGGCTCAAGTTGAGTCTCCCAAGCTGTAGAATGGATTGGGCATAGAGGGACACGGTATCGGCTTGGATAAGGTTCCAATCCCGCAACAAGGTCCCTGGGCTGGTTTCGCGCGCATTTGGCGTAAGGCCGTTATATCTGCGACGATCCGCGTCTTCGCGGTGGAAGCGGACACCGAGTAGCGTTGTGAGATCGTGGCCGCCGACTTTGTTGGCGATGGTGATTTTGGATTCGATCCCTGCAAAGGAAAATTGCCGGGGCCGCATTTTATTGCCGCAACGTGCAGCAAAATTCTCATAATCTAGGCGGGCGGCACCGTCACACCCGTTGGAGGGATTGGCGGTCATGCTGTCAATGGACGTATCGGTTTGCCGATAGGAGGCTCTAAACGTCTCTGCGCCATAGATTTGCGTGTTGAGACTGATCCCCTTGGACAAAGCAGCATCATAGCGCAGCTGAATTGCCGTTCGGGTCAGGTCAAAATGATCCTGGCTGAACGGGTTGGCAAACGGATTTTGGGCATAGCGCGCTGCTGTAAGCCCTGCCTCAGTCAGAGCTGTATCTTCGACAAAATGGGTAAAGCGGGCGGTTAAGGTCTGGCCTTCATCGAGGCGGACGCGGGCCTTAAGCGCAACATCTGAAAAGCGGGTAGAATGCTCATCACGCGTGCCATCGCTAGCCTTCTGAATAACATCTAAGCGCGCACCGCCTTGCTCATTACCGGCACCCAGCGTCAGATGGCCAGAGTAGAAGTTGCGCGTTCCGACGGAGAGATCGAGTTCACCTGTGGCGCGATCTGGCACTGGCTTTGTGATAAAATTGATCATGCCGCCCAGACTTTGTGGGCCATAGAGGATCTCACCGGAGCCCTTGAGAACTTCGATGCGCTCAATGCGCTCAAAGGGCGGCACATAATGTGCGGACGGCTCTGAATAAGGTGCCGGCTGGATCGGCATCCCATCCTCTAACAAGAGGGTTCTGGCAGAGCGACGTGGCGTTAGGCCGCGTACAGAGATATTCACCTTAAGACCAAACAGGTCTTCGCTGACGACTTGAATGCCCGGCACGGGCCGCAGTAAATCCGCAACTGAGATGGGTGCCAGTCGGCCTAAATCCGCTGAAGAAACCTCAAAGGCCGATCCGGGCAGTCGGGACTTATCCTTCAAGATACTGCCCGTCACAATGACGGTTTCTACCTCCTCGGCCTCTACCGAACTGCCCATCAAGACAGTCAATGCGCAGAGACCCAGGGCGGCAAAACGTCCAGCCGACGTCATTTCAGTCGTCGTCCTCAAGCTGGAATGGGCTGAAGGTGGCGTTCCTCGTGCCTGGATAGGGTGTCGACCAGCCCTTTATCTCATGCCAGACGATCCGATTGAGCTTTTCGGTTGGTACCGCATCTGGAACCGAAAAATTCATCTGCGCCGACGCGAGGGCACCTGCTTTCCGCTCACCCGTGAGGGCGCTGGCTTGGGGGTTGAGTTCAAGCAAGTCCTGCTTTGGTATGATGGCTGTATAAGGGCTTAAGTTGGGGGTGTCGGTGAAGCTTGCCCGCATGTCATTGGCGATCAGATTGAAGAGCGACATGCTAGGAAGGCCCAAAATCAATTCGATCGATTTCAGCATGCTTTGATGGGAATACATGGTGGAGTCGACATGGTTGCGCCGCGTGTAAGGGCTGATCGCCAAGGCCACTGTGCGATGGCCGTCGACATGATCCACGCCATTCTGGCTATCGTCTTCTACAACAAAGATTGCCATTTTGGGCCAGAACTTTGACTTAGTCAGGCCCTCCACCACTTGACCAAGTGCCAAGTCATTATCTGCAACCATGGCTTTTGGGGTATTTGCGCCGGGTCGTGTCCCGCTGGTATGGTCGCTTGGCAGCAGCATCACAGTTAGGTGCGGCATAGTCCCTTGGGCTTCATATTCTTTGAGCTTATCCAAGAAAATCCGTGCACGGACCACATCAGGTATGTCCATACTGTAAGCTGGGAAGTTGCGTACGAGCGCTTTGTCGAGTGGCGGAATCGGAGAGCGCGTGTTCCACATGCCCTTAAAGTCGTCACCGGCTTTCCAGCGCGCAAACAGATTCTGACGCTGGTTAGGCGTATCATCGAGGACGCCAGGAGCATATTCGCCAAAGACGGCGACACTCTTTCCCTTGGCAAGCACAGCATCCCAGATAAAGCCACCGGCGGAATAGGCTAGTGGGTCACTGCCGTCATAGGGGTAAGAACGACCTGAGTAGCCAGGCCATAATGTGTAGCTGGCCTCATTGCCCTGCGTGACCCATTGATGGCCGTTCGCGCTATTGCCGCCGGTGGTATAGAAATTGTCCAGAAGAACAAAATCCGTCGCCAGTCGCCGTTGGTTCGGGGTCACATCCTCGCCAAACATGACAAAGCTAGGCTCGCCATTACCGCGCTCCAAATCGCCAAACAGCTGATCATAGGTGCGGTTTTCCTTGATGATGAACACAACATGCTCGATTAGAGACGCTTCGCCCGAGCGCTCTGGGATTGCTCGAGGTTTGGCAGACGGATTTGGTTTAGGCGCAATTCCGTCGCGAAATGCCATCCTATTGTTCTCCGCTACCGCGGCAGAATAGCTTGCAAGCTGCGCATCGTCCGGTATCGGAACGACATGGACGCTGCCCCGGTTCGCATGAACAAATCGCTTGTTGGGCCCGTCATTCTGGCCAGAGCCAATGCCCAACAAAGTTGCGACCGCCATTTTGGATTCATCTGCATTTAGGGCCACAGAAATTGGATACCAGCCAGTCGGCACAAGCCCAGTAATTCGCCCGCTTTCTAAGTCATAGATCATGACGGCATTAATGCCGCCGCAGGCGATGTAGAGCCGCTTACCGGAACGGTCCAAAGTCATGCCTGACGGAGCAATTCCCTTTACGTCTTGGGCGAAGGGCTTCAGCGCAAGGGTGTGTTTGACGCTGCTCGTGCGGACATCAACCACAGAAATGCTGTCGTCATTGGTATTGGCGACATACAGCAGGCCACGCGCGGAATCTAAGGCAAGTCCGGTTGGATGTCGGCCCACTGGGATGTTGGCGCTGACACTGGCCGTGGCCAAGTTAACGACACTGATAGACCCTGGTAGCGCCACACCGCGGGGATCGATCCTGACTTGGTCTGCGCCTGCCTTCAGGCCTGTTGGCGCGCTTAGCATGCCGGCACTTGCTGGAAGGCCACCCCAATTTGCGACATAGGCAAGTGTGCCACCGGTCGCAACCGCGACCGGGGCAACGCCGACAGGCACAGTTTTGGTTTCGCCGGACTCAAGATTGGTAATGGCAAGGCCATTGTTGAACGTCAGGGGCGTAAGAACTTGGCCGTTATGGACGACTGGCGAGCCCACATTATTGGTGCCGAGGGGCTCTCCAATTTTCAACAAGCCTTCCGACGTCTTGGAGACATCAGGCCTTGCAAGAACAACTTGGCCCGCTTGGCCCGGCTTGGTTTCGGTATAACTTAGGATTGGTGAGCCAGTTTCATCCAGCGTAAGTCCGCGAATTCCGCCGGTACCCTTAAGGTCAAACGTCGATATGGCTTTGTTTTGCAGCCAGTCCAATTGATAAAGATGGGTGCGCGATAGGACCCAGAGTGCGCCTTCCTTGCCAAAGACTGCCCCTTGAACTCGTCCTTTAAAGACGGTTTGGGCACCTGCCGGAGTGATGTTTTGCCGGGTTGTGATAACGCCGGGGTCTTCAACACTTCGAACCGGACGAGTGATCGTCTGCGCGCTTGGGTGGGTCCAAGGAAGAAGGCTGGAGCCTATGAGGGCGGCCACAAGAACATGCTTTAGAACGGTGTGACTTTGGCTCAATCGTCGCATGGCACATCGGCTCCTGTATAGAGTTTATAGATCGCGGGTCCGCATCTCGATGGCGCTTGTCGAGCCAGAATTTGGGTCACTGGGCGCGTCGACCGTTCGATAAGTCGCCGTCCAATTATTTCGCTCAACCAAGGACCGAATATAGCCGCGCTTATGCCCGTCGAGATAATCGACATGGGGGTTAAAGCTCTTTGCGGCGTCCAATGCCCCTGCCCAAGGGCAATGCGACGAAATCGACGTGCCGCAGAAATTGTGGCCTATCCGCTTGGATTTGACATCAAAGGGGCGCTCATGAATGCGCATGGCCGAAGCACTGTGCCAGTCACCACTCAAGACAACGGGATTGGACACGCCCTGGGCAAGAGCATCAATGATCCGTTGCCGCTGGACGCCATAACCATCCCATTGATCCATGTTCACGCGTGGAGCCTCTGGCGGGGCATTGTAGCGAAAAGGCGCAAACCAGGTTTGGGATGCCAGAACATTGTAAGGGGCCGACGAACGTTTGAGCGCGTCCAGCAGCCAAGCTTCTTGGACTTTACCCGTCATGGTTAGATTTGGATCATTCATGGCGTCGCATGCGGCATCGCCTGGAAAGCCTTGGCCGCACGGCTGGTCGGAGCGGAATTGGCGTGTGTCGAGCAAATGCACCTGTGCAGGGCCGAAGCGATAGAGGCCATACATGTGCAAGCTGGCTTCCAGCCCGTTGATCATCGCAGGCTTTTCGATAGGCATATGCTCATAATAAGCCTTCAGAGCCGCAATCTTGCGCACTTTAAACTCTAGCGCGGTCTGCTGATCTGGATCCTCTGGGATATCGCCGGCCCAATTGTTGTCGATCTCATGATCATCCATGGCGACAATCCAAGGCGCGGCGGCATGGGCGGCCTGCAGGCTAGGGTCCATCTTATAGAGTGCGTAGCGATTGCGATAATCCCATAGGGACTTTGTCTCGGGCCCATTATGTAAACGGACGGTCTCAAAGGATAATTCCTGACCCGCAATCATCCGTTTGTTAGAGCCAAGACGGCCAACCCCGCCTTCGTAAATATAGTCGCCAACATGGATGACGCAGTCTGGTGTCCAAGCAGCCATATCGGCAAAGGCAGCGAAAAAGCCGCTTTCATAAGCGTTGCAGCTGGCCAAGGCTAATTTGGCCGACGAATCCTGCGGGCTTGTTGTTTTAGTCCGGCCGATTGGGCTTTGGGCGTCGCCAAAGGAGAATTGATAAAAGTACTCCCGGCCTGGCGCTAAGCCTTTCAATGCGACATGAACACTATGCGCATCGAGGTCTGAGGTTTCGTAACTTCCTTCGCGAAATACTTTCGTCATTTCGGCGTCGAGACAGACCTTATAGAGAACGCGCACCCGCCCTTTTGGCATGCCGCCAGCTTGCAGGGGGTTTGGCGCAAGGCGTGTCCACAAAATGACCTGATCAGGCTGCGGGTTTCCCGACGCGACCCCAAGGCTAAAAGGATTGGCGGCTGTCTGTGCGAGGACTGACTTAGCCGACAAAAGCGGCAAGGCAGCCAAGGTTAGTAGGGTGCTGCGGCGACTGATCATCGGGTCCTCACATGCGTTTAAAAATCTAAAGGAGAAGGGCTAGGGACATCTTCATCTCCCTAGCCCTTGAATATTGATCAGAATTTTGTGGCGTAGGTCACATAGAAGCTGCGGGGCTTGCCTTCGAACGGATAGCCGTAGAAGTAACGGTCGTCCGTATTGGTATACTCACCCCGGTTGAAGGCTGAGCCATAGAAATTGTTACCAAAGCCCCAGCGCTCTGCGTAATCCTCATCGAGAAGGTTCACGACACGGAACATGAAGCGGTGCTGCATATCCTCGCCGGCCAGATAGGTGAGGGTGGCATTAACAACGGTGTAATTGCCGAAATTCTTGCGATAGCGTGGCACACCGGTATCAGCACCCCTGCCGTCTGGGCCAGCCGCCCGTGTGGTGCCTGCAATAGCTGGCCCACCAGTTGCCCATTCATCCCCTTGAACGCGGGGCAATAATTGAACTTTCAACCGCTTATCCAGCGAAGTCCAATTCAAAGAGGCAGTCGCAAACCACTCGGGCGTCTCGCTCAATTGCAGACCAACGCGGGATCCAGATGCGAGCGCTGAGTCCTGATTAGTATAGCCGATATTAAAGGCCCACTGCTCGCCCAGGGTCAGATCAACTTCTGCGGTCCAGCCGTTAATCTCATTGACGAAGCTATTATTGAAGAAGGTGTCGACAGGGGTTTGGGTGCCGGTGATTGGGTTCGTAACAATCAAGGGCCGCCCAGAGGTCGTCGAAATACGGTTGGTGACTTCAGTTTTAAAGCCGCCGAGTTCCACAAAGAGGCGGTTGTCGCCAAATTCATGCGTATAGCCGAATGCCGCATTATAGGTCTCGGTCTCCTCCGGCAGGAGATCTGGGTTACCGATTGTTGTGAAACCAGCATCATTGACCGCCGTTGGTGGGCGTGGGTTGTTGATGAACAACTCATTTGTCTGCGGCAGGCTGTAGGATGTACCGCCATTGGCACGAACATAATAGTTCTTCAGGAAGGGATGCTTAAAGCCGAACTTCCAGATGGTCTTGCTGTCAAACGCATCGGAGAAATCGGTGCGAACCGCCAACGAAATCCCAGTCTCTGGGCTGAATGGCAATTTGGGGTGAACATCTATGAAGACACCCGTCGTTGCCGTGTCATTGTTTGGCACCGCAAAGCGTGCGTCTGAATCGTCCTTGTAAGAGACATATTGAACACCGCCAACAACTTCCAAGAATTCGTTGAAGTTATAGGTGGCACGGGCTGTCGCGCCCATTTCAACAAAGCCGCTCTTGAACTGATTGGTTGTGCCAAAGCCGTGGGCGAAGGCGGGTTCAACAGCGCCGGTCCAAGCCCCGCGAGGAACTGTCCGTGTTGAGACGCCTGCAGCCGTGGCTTGGTTTGCAATCGGGCAACCCGTAGCGATCCGGCAGACCACAGGGTAGAGTTCAGCATTCCACAAGAGTGGGTTGGAATAATAAGCTGAGGCCTCAATCAGCAGTTTGTCATTGGACTTATGGGTGAGCGTTGCATCGATAATTGGATAGCGCAGCGTATTGGGTGAATAGGATTCACCCGAAGGGAACGGATCTTGGAACCAGCTTTCAGTATAAATAGCATTGGCGCGGAATTCCGTCGCCTCATTGATTTTCCATAGATACTTCACCCCGATATTGTTTTTGTTCAGCGGATATTCTTGGATACCGCCAGACAAGGCCACATTATCGGTAAACAAGGCCGGGTCAAAAATTCGAGGGCCGTCGGTCGCGAGAAGCGACCCATAGACCATCAAGGAATGATTGCCTTCCTTGTCGAGCGGGAAGCTATAATTGCCCCATAGTTCGCGGGTGTTGAACGAACCATAAGAGACACCAAAATCGCCCTTCACAGTTCCGTCCGGCTTTTTGGTGATGACATTGACCACACCGATGCCGCCGTTTGAACCAAAGTATAAGCTATTGCCGCCACGGAAGACTTCGATGTTCTCAATGATGTGGTTGTCGATGATTGTGGCGCCCCAAATGTTCTCAAGAACTGGGCCACGATCATAGAGAGGGGTTCCATCAAGGGTAACCAGTGTGTCGCGGTCACCGCCGCCATCGAGGCGAATGGTGTATTCACCTTCATCTGGGGAATAGCCGACATTGACGCCCTTTACGAGAAACTGGACAGCTTCGGCGAAGTTAATCGCGCCGCTTTGCTCAACCCGTGCCCCCGAGATGACCTGCACATCGGTGCCATAAACTGCCAACTCTTGTGCAACGGTGGTTGCGGCAGCGCGTGCACGTTGGCCGGTCACAATGACGGTTTCGGTTGCAGGCTTTTGTGGTTCGCTCTCGACAGACGTATGAGCAGCGGCAAAACTTGGCAGAGCGGTTGAGGCCAGCAGCATGGCTGCGAGGCTCAGAGATGGCTTTTTGAATGGTCCGTACATGGTTGGGTCCCTCACTACAGTGAAATATTTTCACTGAATCCACTTTCGACATTGGCAATCGTCTAGCCCACAAAACCCTGTAGGTTCGAAATTCCTGCCTGACTGGTGAAATCCTAGGGGCCGACTGTGACGGCTGAGCGAAATGTTTATGAAATCTTAGTGAATATATTTCATTTCTGAATGATTCATGCTTGAACCGATTGCGCCCGATCTATCCGGGTTTGGAGGTCGAGATTGATCCACTCTATCGTATTACCCGACACCGGTTCAGAAGTGGACCGCGCGCGGGAACTTTTGGCCTCAAAGCACGGCATTCTCTTGGATTGGGATGGATGCGTCGCGATTGACAACAAACCGCATGCCGCAGGTTCTGAGTTCATTGCTAGGCATCTTGATCGGATTGCCGTGGTTTCCAATAGTTCCAGCCTTCGGCCACAAGACATGTGTCGAACCTTAGCCGAATGCGGCATCCATCTTCCTAGAGAACGGATTATCCTTGCCGGCCATCAAGCTTTGTTACGCGCAGCCGAAGCCAAAAAACGAGCTCTTGTGCTTGGAAGTCCAGCCATGCGGGCAATGGCTCGTGATCTGGGGATCATCCAAGTCACAAGTCGGATCGAGCAAGTTGTCCTGCTACGGGACACCCGGTTTAGCTATGCGCGCTTGACCCAAAGCGTAAATGCTCTGCGGGATGGCGCGTCCTTGATAGTCGCCAATCCGGATTTAACCCATCCAGGAAAGGGAGGCACAATTGTCCCCGAAACCGGCACGCTTTTGGCCGCACTTCTCGCCTGCGTGCCTGCAGAGGATCTACATATGGAGATTATCGGTAAACCTGGCCCCTTTCTCTTTAGAAAGGCTTGCCTAGCACTTGGGGTCTCAGTCGACCAAGCGATTATGATTGGCGATAATCCGGCAACCGATATCAAGGGAGCCGACGGACTCGGAATGGAGTCGATCCTTGTCAAACCAGGCTCTGATCTTCGTTTGAGCGCGCTCTATTAGAAGCGTTTCAGCGATAAGACATCAAATGTCTCGCGCAGGGTCGTCGTAGATCGCTCATAATCGGCGAGCGCAAGGGCTGCGATGAGGGCATCAATCACGCAAAGCTGGGCAATACGACTGGTCATGGCTTCGGTCCGAAACAGGGTTTCCCGCGCCATCGTGAACAAGGTGATATCTGCAAAGGCCTGAATCGGCGTGCGCGCATAATTGGTCAAGACAATGGTCGTCGCACCGGCTTCTTTGGCCAATTGGGTCGCCACAACCGTTTCACGGGTGGCTCCGGTATGAGAGATCGTCAGGACGGCAACCTCTGGCGAGGTTCGTGATGCACTGATTGCTTGTATGTGACTGTCCGTCACGGCTTTCGCTTCCAAGCCAATGCGCAACATGCGGTAATGGGCGTCTTCTGCGATTGGAGCGGAAGAGCCAATTCCGTAAATCTCGATGCGTTTGGCGGCGCGTAATGCCGAAACTGCAGCCCCTAAAGCCTTTGGATCAAGGACCGAAAGGGAATCGCGCAGCGCTTGGATTCCACCATGAAACACTTTGCGACAGACGGTCTCGGTATCATCGTCTCGGTTCAAGTCCTCATGAATATATTGCACGGGTTGAACAACTGCTTGCGCCAAAGACAATTTCAAATGCTGAAAGCCCGGCATACCAAGATTTTGGCAAAAATTGACAACGCTTCCTTGGCTGGCACCGGTTGCCTCAGAGAGCTCGGTAACGGACATAGCAATTACCGCATTCGGGTCAGCCAAGATGAAGTCGGCCACCACTTTCGAGGTCGGGCCCATAGACTTATAGCTCGAGCGAATACGCGCGAGCACATTCTCAACAATCAGCGATTCCTGAGCCTTCCCCTTCGGCTTTTGTGATAGGTTCGTTGCATCGCCCATGAGTTGCGTTCACCATTTTTATGAGACTGAGTATTACAAAGTGGGACCGTGTCATGATTGAACAAATCTCACAATAGTTGCTTTCGGATACTGGCCGACAATTGGTCAACGAGGACCACCAAAATGAAGATCGCAACCAAAATTGTTGCCACGTGTCCATAATCATACATGTCAAATCGGCCCTTCAGTTCTTGGCCAATCCCGCCCGCGCCGACCAGACCAATCACGGTCGCCATGCGGATATTTCGATCGAGAATATAGAGCGAATAGGCAATATATTGCGGCAGCACCTGTGGCAGCACGGCAAAGCGGGCAACTTTGAGGGTGTTTGCACCCAGTGCGACCAAGGCTTCTTGCGGCTTAATGTCCGCGTTCTCGCTATCGTCGGCAAAGAATTTGCCGAGAAAGCCTGCTGCGTGCAGCCCTAAGGCGAAAATCCCGGCAATGGGGCCAAAGCCAAAGGCCACAACAAAGAACAAAGCACTCACCAATTCCGGAATGGCGCGTAACAAACCAATCAAGGACCGCGCCAAGCCAACGATAAACCCATCCCCCATCAAATTTCGAGCTGCCAGAAAGCCAAGCGGCAGACTGATGATGAGCGCGATCAATGTTGCCCAGATCGCCATTTGTATGGTCTCGATCAATTTCGATACAACCACCAGAACATAGCCGTAAGGCACCACAAGCTCAGTCTTGGTTTGGTTGGTTGTCACGACTTGCCCAGTCACTGGGTCTGTCGACTGGCTGGAACGGCTGGTGGTTTCAATGTGGCTAAACGGCAGTGCAAGGGCTGCAGGCTGGTCCGCTTGTTGGTGCAACTCGGTCCGGGACTCTAATTGCAGGGGCCAAAGGGATTTCGCAATTTGAGAGAAGCCATTGACGACTTGGGAATCCTTCTGACCGGTCGCCGCGGCATGAATTGCTTGGCCCGTCATCACAAAGGCACGGTCCATTTCTGTCGCTCGTCCAGACCAGAGCAGAAGTATGCACAATACGGCCACCCAGAACAAACGGGACGCGGTGACGAGTTGTGGGAACTGCCATGTCCCCGAATTGGCTCGATTAATCCGTGCCATCATACATATTCCGGCGCGACAGCGCTTTCGTCGTGCCCATAAAGCAAGCCGACCATATCGGCAGTCAAATCCGAAGGCGCGCCATCAAAGACTACCCTTCCAGCCTTTAGGCCGATGATGCGGTCGGCAAAGACGCGCGCAAGGTCGACTTGATGAAGGCTACATAGGACTGTCGCACCCAAGGCCTGCGCCTGTTCCCGGATCAGCGCCAAGATGTCGTAACTTGTCTTGGGGTCCAGGCTAGCGATCGGCTCATCGGCCAAGATGAGCTTGGGTGCCAACATAAAGGCGCGCGCAATGCCAACACGTTGCTGCTGGCCGCCGGATAACTCCCCTGCCCGGCGATGCAGATGGACGGGATCCAGACCAACTTGTTCCAACATTTCTGCCGCACGCGCTTCTAGCGCTCTCGGATAACAGCCGAGCATTGCTTGCCAAGTAGGAAGCTTTGATAAAGCCCCAGCAAGAACATTATTGGCAACCTGATCGCGCTGGACCAATCCAAATTGCTGATGGATCGAACCGATCTCTTTGCGCAATTGCTTGATCGAATTTCGGTTGACCAAGGTCCCGTCTACATAGACGCTGCCTTGGCTTGGGGTTTCCAAACCATTCAAGCACCGAAGCAAGGTGGACTTGCCAGAGCCTGACGGCCCCAGAAGCACACAAAACGTTCCCGCTGGCACTTGAAGACTGAGGTCGCTCAGCGCCACGGTGCCATCAGAAAAGCGCTTGGACACTTTTTCAAACTGGATCGACGCGCCGGCCGCCTTGCTCATGGCTTGGCAGCCTTGTCCAAAAGTCCGGCTGTGAGTTGGGGCGTAACTTGATCCATCATGGCTTGAATGGAGGCGAACTTCTCAGTGGGAAATTCCGTGTCATAGCGCTCGACCGGCTTACCGCCATAGCCCACCAGACTTTCGGCCCGAACACCAGAAGCGCTGGCGACACTTTTGAACGCAGCCTTCAGATCAGCTTTAACGTTCGGACTCAATGTTGAGCGCATAACGATCGGGGGATTGGGAAGCGCCACGCTGGTTGCGATCAAGGCGATCTCAGAAGCCTTGACCGAACCCTGATTAACGGCCTTGTCGAACGAAACAAGGGACAGAGCCGCCGCATCGACTTGGCCATGGGTCAGCGCAGAAATCGCATTTGCGTGGCTGCCGACTATTCTGACGCGATCAAGATCCTTCAGAGGATCAAGCTTTGCATTGAGCAACATGGCAACCGGAACAATGAAGGAAGAGGCCGAGTTTACATCCCCAAAGGCAACAGACTTCCCCTTCAATTCACCCAAAGCCTGAGGGCCACCATTTACTCTGGCAAAAATGCCCGCGAAATACTCCGATTTGCCATGCTCAACCCCGACCGCCAGCAAATCGGCACAGCCGCGCTTTTGGGCTTGCAGAAAGATGGCAGGGCCCACAAATGCGACATCTGCAGAGCCGCTACACAGGGCCTCGACAACCGCATTATAGGATTGAGCGACACGAATGTTGAATTTGATCGAACTGTTTTGGCTGATCGCCTCGAATAAGGGCTGAAAGTCTGCTCGCGTCCCATCTTCGGTTCCGCCGTCTGCGGGGATCAGAATGACTTGCAGAGTTTGGCCTGTCGTCTGTTCGGCTGCACCCGCAGCAGATTGCTTAGGCCCTGAATCCAAACATCCCGCCAAGCAGCATAGTGCCAACACCACAGTTATAAACCGCATCGATCATCCCACCTTTTCCCCTATGCTAGGTGGTTGCCGTGACAGAATTATGAAATATTATCAGTTTTGAAGGTATCTAAAATGCATTAATGTCAATTCAGTATAGACTATCGAAGTTTCAATTCAGGTAGAGCCATGACTTTTGTCCAGTTTAGCGTTGCGGAGTGCAACCAGAACCAAACAAGTGACAATCCTTCCGAATTTCCATCGATACCTGCGCAAGTGGCGCACAATTGGTCGCTTTTCTCGAGAACCATTACATCTCACTATCAGGCTTGGCCCTACTCATCTTAGCTTCTTAGCCAAACCCGATGTATCCCGATTCAAATCGCAAACAGCAATAAGCGGCCTATTTGGGCTTCAAGCCGCATTGTGCAAACACCCCTCGGACAGGGACGTTCATGGCGGCCCGCTTAGCCGTCTCGAACAATTCGACAACACGCGTGCAAGAATTGTCGCAATTGACGCTCGACCGCAACGGCCTTGTTGCCGACGAGCTATCTAGTCGAGAGCTGTCTGGCGATGCCATCCGTGCCTTTGCCGAGACAATCAGGCAAAGAGCGCTTCGCTTGGGTTAGCTTTAGCTGGCTTGTGTCGGTTGTATGTGGCCATGCTCGCCAACAAAACTGTTTGCTCGTGCTCTAATGGGATCCTGGCAGCTCCCGCATGATGGCCGAAGATATCAACCATCGCCCGAACATAGGCCTGAAGAGCGCTTGAGTTTAATCTGAGGCGCATTAGTCCTCAAACAGTGCTGACCAGTTCCGCTTCATGTGAACGACGCGGATGCTTTCAAGGTAATCATCAATCACGCGGTAAATAATTAAATGAGATTGATGACGACGCATACGAATGGGTGGCGTAAATTCAGATCGTTCGCGCGCGATCAAGGGAGTATGCGCAATAAGATCAAACGTGTTTGATAGATCGCCGATATAGATTTAAGCTTGTGCGACAGATCATGTTCAGGGCCATAAGAATAGTCTGCTTGGGACAGACAGCGGTGTAAGCAAATGGCCAATCCACTTGGCCAGCAAGGCCAAGGGTTCGGGCAAGACAGCCAAGGAGTATGGTCACATGAGACATATACACGGCGCGCAAACAAATCGCTTGCTGATTGCAAGGACAATTGACCACATCTTGCAAGATGATTTGGCCAGCGATTGCACCGCAAAGGCGTCGTGATGGAGTTCTTGTTGGTTTGAACGCTCAAAAATGAACGACGCTATGCCAATTCAAGACAGTCTGATTTTCGCAAATCCAAGACCGTCCGATTTTGGCAATAATTGGCCGAAAGGAGAAGGTCTGCTTTAGGTGTGGAGTACGTTGATAGCGGACGTCGAACTGGACATCAAAACCAAACTTCGAACCCCTGACCCCGCCATAAAAATCAGGAGCAGGGTTCAATTTGGATTCCCGCGCGCGTGAAATACCCGAATTCTGCTGTACCTTCAACATTAGGGAAGCCGACAAAGATGGACCCAATCCTTGTGAGGTATACGCGTTCGTGTGAACTGGATATTGCGACTGCACGGACATTACCACCCGCACAAGTCACAACTTTTAGGCCTCGCAACTCCGCGTACAAAATAGCTAAGACTAAAGTCAGGGTGACGGAACACAGATGAATTTTCGACATTGTCAATCGGGCTTGGATTTCGTCATATCAGGAACTTTCGCTATAGGCCCAACCACACCGTCTTGTGTCTACTTCATGCCTGCAATCGGCTCGGCGTAGTAATGGCTGTCTTGACGAAGGCGCAGACTGACTCAACGGTACCCTCCGTGCAAAGAGCATTTTTAGCGGGCACCGGTGTTTAAGTCCTTCATTGTTTCAAAGCGCAAATTACAAAACCAATCAGATTCTCCAGCGGGTTTGAAGTCGCCAGGTAGCACCCTAATTTTAATACACTTAATTTTCCGAACATCAAAATCTGTTTCCTGGCGGCCGGTTGTAATGTTGATTTCGCCATTTGGATCGTAATCAAAATAAAAGCGATTTGATTGAGCGAATGGAGCCATTGGGCTTACCACTGAACTAACTTTGTATTCAAAGCAGGGGCTGATATTTTGCCCTTCAGTGCATGTCCTTAAGCGTATTTGATTTGGCCCCCATGCAATCCGCTTCGCATCGACAGCATCCACCGTGAGATAGCCCATTGTCTGGCCCCTTGGGCCTGCAAGCATCGCCGCGCCTTGAATCTCAATATGAGTATCGTTCGTGTAACATCCAGAGACCGGGAAGATTGCAAGAGAAATAATCCCTATTCTGGTGGCCATTTTCATTTTCGAACTCCTTCAATCAGTCCTTTCGCGCCGATGGCAAACATCATTTTATCAAAGTCTGCATGATCTGCATTTCGTGCGGAAACATTAAGTGTAGCTTTCTGTTGGATCACTTGAGGTGTCCGACCCCAGAGTGACGCAACCGCATCCCCTGCGCCTGTACCAGGTTTGTCCGCTGTGACATTGACCCAAGTCGTTGCAATGCCTCTAAGGCGCTCCGCATATGGAGCTAAGGCCAAATTCGGAACGTAATCAGGAACGCCAACCGGGTCGACAGTGATTAGCAAATCGACACGAATACCTTTTCCCTTCGCCCACAATGCATTTGATATTGCCTCAGACCCACCAAAACTGTGGCCAATTAAGATGACTGGTAGGTTAGCATCATGGCGAGCTATGATTGCATCGCGAACTGCCACCGTTTCCATATGCCAGTACTGGGCACCAGGCTCGCCTTCCAAATAGTCCATGACGTTCCTACCAACCCAGTCCCCCGGTAGATATCCCTCTCCGCCACCCGAAATATAAATGGGCAAAGTAAGGTCTCGACGTGCAGAATTATCGCTCCCACGCGGAGCCGTTATTCCACCAGCGCGCCCAACGAGCTGGAACCCATCCATCCCGCCAGTTTGGTTTGAGCCTGAACCGTCGGCCAAGCTTAAAACGTATTTTGTTTTTTGGAAAACCTCAGTCGTAGAATCGGTCAAATCCCGATCATAGGCTACGCCGTCTTTAACTCGGCGGACGTTGAAACCGAGCCTTTCAAGTGCAGACCGAAGTTCTTCAAATTTCTGCTTATCCTTGGTTTTCGACGCCGCGTTCAGCGCATCCTCCATCATCAAGAGATAATCAGCCATGTTAGCTGAATTACGCGATGTGCCAGCCTCAGAGTCAATGCCGTAAGCATTGTCCATATAGTTATTAATGAACAATTCTCGACCGGCATCGTTGAACCCAGCTCCTGACGCCCACTGGCCCGAGCGACGCCACGCTTCTTCGGCTTGGGATTGCAGCCCACCGTTCGCTTGGTATGCATCATGCTCGGAACGATAGGACCCGTTGGCATTCATCTCTTCAATAGCTGCTGGGTCATAGCCAATGAGACTGAAGTAAGCTGCCAAATCCATCCCATCAAAGAAGTCGCTTGGCATGCCACTTGGAGGCGCATAGGTCTCCACGTTTGATGGGGGTGCATTGGTAATGACAACTACAGGTGCATCCGGCTCTGTCGTTTGAGGTTCTCCAGACGCTTCGGGTTGTAACCCACCTGCAGATTCAGTTTGCCATAACCCATCGCTCCATGAGCGCCAGTCCACGCTTCCCGCAAAACCATTTGGCCAGATCGTCGTCATCGGGATCACCCTTGTATGTTGTTACGCCTGGAACACCTTAAAGTTATTAAAGTAAATGCCGGGTTAAAAATTATCCTAGAGTTGAAAATCTTAAACTATGATGACCTACAGCATTGAAGCTATAGGGATGCAATAAAATGCTCTCCGACTACCATCGGGATTTCCAGAGAAAATCATTGTCCATTCCGCACTGATGGCGATCAACCGCTCAACAGGCATGCTTAATGCGACACACGCGCCATCCACACTAAAATTGCGTTTGACAGCGGCTGGCGACAGAAGTCCATTATTAGCATTTAAGAATCCTGCGTGCGATTGGGGGTCAGCAAATGGCTGGCGGTAGCGATAAAAGAGTACCGCATCTATGTCTTTGGGGTCCGGCTTGTCGCTAGCATAGCTTCCACCGATCCAGAAGAATTCAGGGGCGACAATTGCTAGAAGATTGCCCACCCATGTTTCAAACTTTTCGGCTAAAGCGAGCCTTTGAGGGTTGAAGGCAAAGCGTTGCTTGAACTCAAACCAAGGACAGGGATAAGGCGATGTACCAATCACCCTTTGATCTGCGCCAAAAATGATGGCGGGGGGAAGTCCTGCCTGCGGTTCATTCATAGGGATGCCATGCATTCAAGATTACAATCTCTAGACTCAAGAAATCCAGCCAAAGCTGCTTTGCAAGTTCGGCATGATCGAGTTATCCCTTTAACCTCTCATGAATGTCCGCTTTCAAGCAACCGCCAACCCACCTAAACGGCAGCCTTTGGTGCAAAGCAGACCAACGGACAAGATTTTTAATTGATGTTTGCAGCCAGTAAGCATTAAAAATTGGTCTTGAAACTGCGGTAATGCGTAGGGAACATTTCTTAAGGTTGGCTGCTTGCTTTTCTGTCCCATCCCACCGCCACCTAGGCCAAACCTGACAGGCCTTTGTGGCAGTCAGCGCAGTGTTCGGTCGCTTATGACAAATATGTATTTGAGGGATATGCGAACTGGCTCTAGGAAGTGCAGGGGCGCATCATGACAATTAGGTGGATAAACTTCTTTCCGCCCATCCGTTGACCTCACCTACCCGCCAGCGATGGCGACAACTTCCAAATTGAGTTGGCTTTGGAGAGCGGATTTTGGAGTTGCGGTTTCGCCTCCAAACCCGAATTTCGGAAATAGGCTGACTGTTGCCAAAACGGTCGGTCATAGCCGAGTTGATGTCGCAAAAATATCCCGAGCGGGATATATTCTGGTATGCTTCGAAATAGAAGGCATGTTTTTCCCTATCGGTAAATTTCTTGTTGATTTGGTAAGGTCAGACTGATATATTCCCGCTCGGGAAACATATGACTTATCTTGACTCACTCCATTTTGGCCATGCCATTCGTGTTGCGCGCAAGGCGCAAGGATTACGACAAGACCAGCTTGCCGGTGCTGCGGGCGTTGGCGTGCGCTTCATCGTCGATTTAGAAGCAGGGAAGCCATCTGCCCAATTGGGCAAAGCCCTGCAGGTTGCGGCAGTCCTAGGTCTGAGCGTAACGATTAGCGAAACCGCGCCATGACAAACCTATCAGTTTGGTGGGATGGACGGATTGCGGGCACACTGACGCGGGACACGCATGGGGATATTGGCTTTGTCTATCATACCGATTGGTTAGAAGATCCAACAACCCGCGCCATATCAGCAGCTTTGCCAAAACGAGCCGAGCCCTACGATCGACGTGCGGCGCGTTATTTCTTTTCGGGACTCTTGCCCGAAGAGGGCCCCCGCGATGCCGTGGCACGCGCATTGGGTCTGTCGCGCACCAACGACTTTGCCTTGCTGGAAGCTTTAGGGGGCGATGTCGCAGGAGCTCTAACTCTTTGGCCGGAAGACGAGAGACCGCCTGTTGCCGCACTCGGGCAAGCACCAGAGTTTTTAAGTGACCGCGCCTTGATCGAGGTCTTGGATAACCTGCCCGCGCGGCCCTTATTAGCTGGGCGCGCGGGCATCCGTCTCTCTTTAGCTGGTGCACAAACCAAATTGCCTGTTGTTGTTATGGATGGCCGCATTGCTTTGCCAGCACCGGGACAGCCCACGACCCATATCCTCAAGCCTGCGATGACCCGATTTCCATCAACCGTGGAAAATGAAGCGCTCTCGATGCGACTGGCGCATGCGCTTGGACTATTGGTTGCCCCAGTTGAAGCCCGGGGTCTTGATAAACACAAATTCCTACTGGTCGAACGATATGATCGCGCACTTGGTCCTGCTGGCGATATGTTGCGCGTTCACCAAGAAGACTTCTGTCAGGCATTGGGTCATCCCCCGGAGCATAAATATGCCGCCGAAGGTGGGCCAACCTTGAAGACGAGCTTTGCGTTATTGCGGAAGGTCTCATCACGGCCGGCAGCGGATGTTCTTGCTCTGCTGGATGCCGTCATTTTCAATGTGATCATCGGCAATTGCGACGCGCATGGTAAGAATTTCAGCCTACTTTATCTGGCAGGTGAAACCAGATTGGCACCATTGTATGACTTGATGAGCACAGTGGCCTATCCGGAAGTTTCTACTCGGATGGCGATGAAGATCGCAGGTGCGGGCAGTTTTGAAGAAATAACGAGTGAGACTTGGGCTGCTTTCGCTAAGGACGTCAGCTTAGGCGCGCCCTTTGTTCGAACACGCGTGCAAGAATTGTCCCGATTGACGCTCGACCGGATCGGCCATGTTGCCGACGAGCTTTCTAGTCCAGAGCTGTCTGGCGATTCCATCCGTGCCTTTGCCGAGACAATCAGGCAAAGAGCGCTTCGCTTGGTTTAGCTTCAGGTGGCCCAGGACAGAGTCAATCCGATGCTTTAGTTGCGGGGAAACTCTTCTGCCCCGGACACATTGCCCACGCCCTCACCTCCCCTGCCCGCCAGCGATGGCGACAACTTCCAAAATGAGTTGGTTTTGGAAAGCCAATCTTTGGATTGCGGGTTCGTTCCCAGATAGCTTTGCGGCCTAGTTTGAGATAGGCGCAGACCATGGCTGTCGTCCACCATTCGTCATTTTCCCAGCCTGTGGCGATCATGGCTTTTGGCGGCACTTGCTTTATGGTTTGGCCTTTTGCTTGTGTTTCCAATGGCTGATCTGGTTGAGGGATTGGGGTGTCGTTCGCAGCGACTTCAGGCCCAGTAGTATTAGGCCCAACGGCATCATCGTTGGCGACTTCAATTGATCGAGGCTCTTGCCTTTGTGCCATGGGGTTTGGACTTTGCTCTAGGGGTGGAGCCACCCATCCGCCAAACATATCCATTTGCGGACTATCGGCCTTATCGGCTTTTCTTCTTGCTATGATCTATCTCCTTCCTGTCGCACGACATTGGTTGCGGTGACGAATGCCGCGACCCGCTGTTAGCGCGAGATAACAATCCACTGCATCGCGGACGTAGTTTTGAGTTTCTAAAAATTCTGGGACGCGTCCGAGGCGGGCGACACGATTTGGGCCAGCGTTATAGGCTGCAAGCGCCAGCCGCAGATCGCCAAACCGGCCAATCTGGGCCGCCAGATAACGCGCCCCTCCCCTAAGATTTTCTTCGCCGTCAAAGGTATTGGCGACACCTAACTCACGGGCTGTAGCGGGCATGAGTTGGGTGAGGCCGCGCGCGCCAACAGGACTTACGGCACGCACATCATACGCGCTTTCCACAATCACCAAAGCATGTAGGAGCTTCGGATCAAGACCCGTCTCATTGGCGATTTGTGTGATCAAAGTATCCAGCGGCTGTCTTGCTGGCAGCAGTCTGACCGCGCCATAATTGGGCATGGGATCAGCTTGGGTCTGATCGGGCTTTATGGTGGGATTGGTGCTTTCGGCAGGCTTTTGCTCAGGTCTAAGGCCTGGCTCAATGAACAGGCTACCGCCAGCTTGGGTCCAATCTGGTGGATCAGCTAATGCGGGCGTTGCAAGCAAGCTCATGATGAGAATGACGGTCCGGCCTACCATGAGAACACCTGTCGATAGCTGCCTGACAGCTCCTGTCGCGACACGGATCCAAAGTAGCGACTATCGAAGCTTCCTGGGTGATCGCCCAATAAAAAGACCTCATTTTTAGAGAGCTGGTGACAACCCTGCCAGTTTGGCAAGGCGTTGCCTCGCATATCTTGGTCTTTTGCTTGCAGCTGTTGGCCGGAGACAGTGAGCATGCTTGTCTTGCGACAGACAGTGTCGCCGGGTATTGCGGCAACGCGCTTGATAAGTAGCGTATCGGCTGGATAGCCAAGCTTGCCGACAAGATAGTCTCTGGCGGCCTTGGGCATGGGCAAGCCGATAATCTCGCCACGCTTCAATTTTTGGGCATCACCGGTACGAACATAGAGTCCCTTTGGCATCGAGGGGGTTTCATTGATGATGGCGAGTGGTGCATTCCTTTGATTGGGCATGAAGGACTGTGCCACTAATAGGCCGTTGGATATGACCAAGGTGATGATGATAGCGATCTTCATGGTGCTGGCTCCAGGATCAGATCGCGAGTTAAGAGAACTTGGACACGTGTTCCTTGACGAACGCGGATCGTTGGTTTGACTTCCAGTTCCCGATCGACCATGCGACCGCCAATACGTGCAGCCTCAATAGCTGCAGCATCACCAACATCGCCCATCAGGCTTGTGTCTTTATTGGTGCTGTCCCTGCGGGCAGCTTCGCCCAAAGTTGTAATGGCTCCAGCAAACAAAGTCGCAGTCAGAAGTTGTGGAATACGTCGATCGACGCGGCCAGCCACACCCCCTGCCCCACTCCCGTCTATGCCGGGTTCACGGGCCAAACTGATCGAACGACCATCGGGAAAGATCAGACGCTCCCAGACCAAGAATGCTCGGCGTTCGCCATACGTCTGATCGCCATCAAACCGCCCCAGCAATCGCGCGCCTTGCGGGATCAAGAGATAGCTGCCCGTCACTGTATCAAAGACATTCTCGGTGACACTGGCGATCACGCGGCCTTCCCGCTCTGTATCAATGGCGGTGAGTAAAGCCGCAGGAATGACACTGCCTGCCTTCAACTCATAAGGCGATAAGGGCGCGAGAACGGCGCGGTCACCATAGACTTTGTCATAATCCTTGTGTCGCTGAACGAGTTCCTGTTGTTGTGCTGGCGCTGCAACGGGGGTTGCAGCTTGGGCTGAAGACGTCGGAACTGGCCCAAAGAATAAAGCTGATTGTCGTGCCATTTGGGTTTCGTCCCGACTCCTATCTTGACGCGTCGGTTGGGCTGTTTGTTGCCTTCTGGGTTGCGGATAGGACGCTGGCCTCTCCTCCATGATCAGACGCGGCTCATGAGCTGGACCCGCATCTGCCGGAAATGTCGGGCTGGCGTTTGCCAATGCTTCCTCGTCCGGTAAAATTGGTGTCTTGGTCAGCTCCGCATAGGTTGAAGGGCCTTGGGTGAGGACTTCGGCTGGCCTCACAGAGCCTGCAGGTGTCTCACGCGTTTCATCAGCCTGTCTTGCCCTGGCATCAGCCTTGACGATTGGGGCAATGACAAAGCCATAGATGAAGGCAAGCGAGATGACGCTGGCGGTCAGAATGAATACGCCACGTACCGCTGTCCTATTGATCTGTTGAGCGGGCTTGGGTGCGACCCGCGCATGCAGGGTCTGTCCGCCCGTTAGTGGCTTCCCCAAGGTCGCCTCTTCTGCATCATTTGGCTCGGGAATGGCTCCATCGGGGGCTTTCATGGCTCTACTCCTCTGCGCTCAATCTTCACAATCTGGGGACGCTCTCCACCAAGGCGCAGTTCGGCCTTCAAAAAGAGCCGGTCGACGACATAGGAATTGCCTTGCTTGCGCCAATTGGTGAGTTGGGCCTTTCCCGTTTCATCCATCACAAACAAAGGTGGGGCTTCAGTCGTGCCCAAGGTTTCAGGAAAGGTGATGAAGGTCTGTCGGCCATCATCATGGACTGACACAGGCGTCCATTCGGGTTTCCGCCATCCAGTCCGGATACGGTACCCTTCAGGACCATGCGCTTTAAGGATGGAAGCGGGTGTTGTGGGCTTTAGATCTGTCTTGGCAGGCCCCACTGCCACCTGGCTTGTGGGGGCCTGTGGCTGTGGATGTGTCCATGAGACTGCCGCATTGAAAGCTTCGCTCTCGCCAGAGGCTTTGAGTGCGAGCAGGTAGACGCGCCGGTTTGTGGTCACGACCATATTGGTGGCAAGGCCTGCCCGATATGGCTTGATCAGAAGATGGGTCTGGACGGTCTCGGCTTCGCCTGATGTCGTATCGCCAATCATCCAGCGCTCGGTATCGCCCGCCGCCTTGCTGATGATCTTCTCGCCTGGCTCCAGACTAAGCGCTGTAATCCGCATGGGGGCGGTCCAGACTTCATAGACGCGGCCAGGCTCATACCCAAAGACTTGCGCCGCATTGACAAAGCCATCTGCCCGCGAGGGCGCTAAGGCTTCGGCATTGGCTGCCCGAATGGCGGCTGGACCTACTTTGGGAGCGGCTGATTGGGCAGGCTGAGTTGGGACTTGTGGAGTCCGGGCTTGCGGCCGACGCTTCGTGCTCTTGGACTTCTTGAGACTATGGGCGCGGACGTGATTATGAGCCTCGCTTGAGCGGGCTTTGGCACCTGCATCGGTTGGCATAGCCAGCGGCAAGGACAGGGTCAGAAGCAAGGCCAAGCCGGTGGCGTAAGCCGTGGCGCTGCCCGTGATCATTGAGCGTCGAGTGTCCATGAGATGTCCTCGATTTTGATACCAAGTGGATTTTTCATGAGCTCGGCTTCAGAACGCGGCGGCTCGAAGCGAACCGTGACGAGCGCGCGCCAACGCTCGGCCCCGCCGCTCATGCCATTGGTGAATTTCTCTTCCCGCCACTGGATGTCGAAAGTCTTTTCCGAACGTGCCACGACATTGAGAATGCTGACCGCGACTGCCTCTTTTCCTGCATTGGCGAACGGATCATGTTCTTGCGCCCAGGCATTGAGATAAGCGGCAGATTTAGGCGTGGTAAAATCATAGGCCCGCATGAAGTTCTGACGGATCAGGACCGGATCGACACTTCGTCCGCGTACGTCAGCGATCCAGCGCGACAGCGCAAAAGAGACTTGGGCTTCATTGGGTCGATAGGTCTGATCAAGAGCCGTGATCTTTTGAGTCTGGCCCCAGCTTGAAACCTCGACAATGAATGGCTTTACGACCGAGCGTTGGGCTTGAACCCACCAACCAGCACCCAAGAAGCCCGCAAAGATAAGCGTTCCGAATGCCATGTTTCGCCAATTGCGGGCATGGGAAAGGGTCAGTCCCATACGGTCATCCCAGACTTGGCCCGCCCGCTGATAGGGCGTTGCGATGGGCGTCGCGGACAAAGCCTGAGTGCCGACCGGCTTTGGCTTGAAGAAAGCATGCATGATTAGTCCTCCTCACGGATGGATGGGCTCAACGAGCCAGAGTTTTCATTGGCGGGTAGAAGCTGGCGCGCCGTATTGGCGGCAAAGAAGGCATTGAAGGCGCGCGCTTTGGATGTTCGTGCCTCATAGGCCGGAAAGCGATGATAGCGCTCGGAAGCCGATGGCGTGCTGCCAGAAGTTGATGCTGTCGCGGCTGACGGAAGCGTGCTGCTTTGGGAGGATTCAACATCTTCCTTATGACTTTTGGGGTATAACCTATTAGTATTTCCAGAACTCGGTGATAGGTTTTCATCCCGTTTTGGATATGAATCTGAACTATCGCCGCCATTCTTACCCCTTTTGGGGTATGAATTTGTAGCCTCGCCATCGTTCTTACCCCTTTTGGGGCAAGAATCAGGGTCACTATCGAGACCAAGCGATTCTTGACCTGAACTTTTACCCCCAAAGGATGAAGTCTCAGAGTAATTACTTGAAGACCCAGTGTGTGATCCCCCGTCCGTTTCGGGGGTGCGGTAGTGGTGGCTGGTTGGATTCACTGACGATGATGCCGGAGGCAGGGACGAACCAGATGACGGGGCAGGTCCAGATGGGCCAGAGCCGCCGCTAGGGCCAACCGGCGACCCAAGGCTGGGTGGCGGCTTACCGGTACCCGCACCAGCTGCAGCACGAGAACTCGAAGCAATTTGTGCGGCAGCACCAGCACCCGCTGCCCCTGCAGCCATGGTTCCAGCAATAGCTGCACCACCTGCGGCACCCACAGCAAGACCTCCCACACTCAAAGCCCCTGCCCCGAGTGCCGGACCGCCAGACACGAGGGCTGCGGCTAGATTAGGAGCAAAGAGCGACAGCATCGCCAAGATGATGGCTGCCGTCAGGATCGTGAGTGCCTCATAAATGTCCGGCTCTGGGCTTGGCATTAATTGGGCAAAGATTGTCTGAGCACCGGAAACCACAATGGCGAGCGCCAGCACTTTAAGGCCCGCCGCCACCACATAGCCGAGGGGGCGTTCAGCCATGAAGCTAGTCTTCGAAAAGATGCCAAAGGGGAGCAGGATAAAGCCGCCCAAAGTGACGATCTTGAACTCAAGAAGCGTGACTATGATCTGAAGGGCCAAGACCGCAAAGGCGACCATGATGCCCAGCATGGAAATCCCAATCAGGATGGCATCCACAAGATTGCCAATCACATCCATAGGGTTTTCTGTCACGGTTGGCGCTTCCCCAATCGCTTTGACAATCTCCCAGCCTGTCTCGATCACAGATCCTGGATTTAAGAAATCTGCAGCACTGATGGCGCCACCACCTGCCGTCAGACCAATCTGCATAAAGCCCGCAAAGATCGTCTCAGAAAGGCCCTGCCAATCATTGATGATATAGGCAAAGGCCCCAATCGCGAGGATCTTTGAGAAAGCTCCGGCCAGCACATCGCGATTGGAAGAGATCGCCCATTGAAGGCCGGTAAGGGCGACAACCAGACCAATCATCAGACCGAAGATTCCATTGACGGGTCCCGCAAGGCTCGAAAAGCCTGCCGTGATGGTGCCCGAAAACACCGTCATCAAATCGTTGGCAGTTTGGGATGAGACAGCCATGGTGGATGCCCTACTGCCGCGCGTTAGGCAAGGGATTGAAGGCCGGCGCTTTGGGCTTTTGGGCCTTTCGCGCCCATTGGGCACGACGTGCCGCAATCGCCTCTTGCTTGCTGGCGGCACGCTCGGCTGCCTCTTGGGCCGCTAAGCGAGATTGAGCCGCCATCAAGGCTTGCAGGCCTTCTAATTGCTCTGAAAGGACCCCAAGCGCTTGGACTGAAGATTGGATCGCGCCCGTCTCGCCTTCGGCATCCCGCGACGCGGCCAAGGCTCCCCTTATTCTTGCCGCGCGATTTGGTCGGGAGGCTTCAAGACGGGCGGCCGTCTGGGCGAGATCTTCCGCCGTCTGACGTGATAGCTCAATCCGGCGCGCTGCCGTCTCTAGGCGGGCCATGGCAGAACGCGCTGCCCCATTTTCTGGATAGAGTTCTGAGAATTGCCGGTCGAGGCCGCGTACTGTGGTGGCAAGGCCCCGCGCCTGCTGCCCCAAATCGTCCAGGGCTGCCATCGCCTGACCAATCTCTTTCGAATGATCATAGGGGCTTTTGGCGAGCGCGCGAATTTGGGCCGTAAGCTGTTCACTCTGTATACGGATTTGCTCTAGAGCGCGCGCCGCCTGAAGGACGTTTTGGACATGATTGGTCGGATCATAAACGACTGCGGCTTGAACGGCTTTGGGCATTGTGAAACTTGTAGCGCCAATAAGAAGCGCGAGCGCAGAAGCGGCAATGGTGAATTTGGATGTTGATTTAACGCGCGGCATGGAAAGGACCTCTAGGAATTAAAGTGCTCGGATCATTCGCGACGACATCTGCGAAGACTGAAGCGGCAAAATCATTGGCAATCTCTGGACTGGCGTTCAGCGCATCAAAAAGGCCCTGCACGCCGACAAAGCCTTTGGCCTCAAGAAACGCGCGGACAAAGGCATCTGGTGCAACTTGGCTTTTTGTGGCCTGTGAGATTTGCTCGATGAGCTTCTGATCATCGGGGCTAGACGCGCCACAGATCGCGAATGCCGCTCCCTTGAGCCGCAGATCAAACATCCGCCGGCCACGAGGTTGGCGGATATAGTAAGAGCGCTTTGGAGCTGCAAAGGCCAAGAGTTCCAATTGGCGCTTGTTGAGGCCGAAGAGCCGGTAGAGGTCAGCACTTGCGGGCTCTAACGCGCGCGGATTGGGCAAGAAGATATGGGTGGGACAACTCTCAATCAGGGTTGTGGCAATCGGAGAATTGACCACATCGTCCAAGCTTTGGGTGGCAAAGACGACAGCGACATTTTTCTTACGCAGCGTCTTCAGCCATTCGCGTATCTTGGCGGCAAAGCCTGTCTCTCCAAGAAAGAGCCAAGCTTCATCCAAAATGAGAAGCGTGGGAGCTCCATCCAGGTCACGCTCAATTTCATGGAATAGAGCCGTCAGAACTGGACCAATGGCACTTGGGGTCGCCATGAGATCTTCGCACTCAAATGTCTCAAAGTGGCATGGCGCAAGAGGTGCTTCATCGGCATCAAGAAGTGCCCCATGGGGACCTTTGAGCGTGAAGGGTTCAAGTGCCGCACCAATATCGCGCGCCTGACAGAGGGCAGAAAAGATCGAAAGCGTGCGTTGGGACCTTGGTGCTTCAGCAAGGCTTGAGAGCGCTGCCCAAATCTCTTCGCGGTGCTTAGGCGTTATGAGAATGCCTGCGGCAGAGGCTGTCTCTGCCAACCATTCGCCAGCCCATGCCATTTCCGCTGGCTCATCGATGCGGGCAAGTGGTTGCAAAGCAAACTCTGACCCAGGTCCTAATCCATGCCAGCGTCCCCCGGCACAAAGGGTTGCAGCCCGCGCTGACCTGCCCTTATCGAAAAAGATGACGCGGGCATTTGGATAGCGCAGCCATTGAAGCGCCATGAAGGACAAAAGTGCGGATTTGCCTGCCCCCGTTGGACCCACAATCATCGTGTGGCCAACATCACCAACATGCAGGCTCAACCGAAAGGGTGTAGCGCCTGAGGTCTCCGCAATCAGTAAGGGTGGACCCTGCAAATGGGCGTCTTCTGAGGGTCCTGCCCAGACCGCCGAGATGGGCAAGAGATCACACAG